>JANXOV010000009.1 GCA_025357635.1 Pseudomonadota bacterium | reverse complement strand
ATCCCGACCCTAGCCTCCACATTCACATCGAACCGGCCCTCGTGGCGGAATTGGTAGACGCAACGGACTTAAAATCCGTCGGTTAACAGCCATCCCGGTTCGAGTCCGGGCGGGGGCACCATTGACTCGTCTGGCGGCATCTGAATCAGTCCAATGGTGATTGGTAGAGTAGCGAGAAACCCTGATTTTTCAGTCGATTAGAATGCACGGGAGCGGACGGCTGTCGACTGACATAACCGCCTGAACAAAGAGTCTTAACCCATGTGAGTGAGTTCGCTATACGGGCCGCCAAAGCGCGTGAAAAGAGCGAAGCACAGTGATTCAACACGTGGCGACTCCGTTCAGCATCCAAGACATCTGCCTATCTACATGCCGTCATCGCAATGAAGACTAGTGGAGCTAGTGTTGGGATTGATGCGCGATCTCATCCGGTGAGACGAGGCCATGTTCAATTGCGAACATCGTAATTGACGCGCTATTTTGCAAATGTAGCTTGCACATCAAGTTAGCCCGATGTTTCGCAATAGTTTTCGAGCTCAGCCCCAACTGCCTCGCTATGACCAGGTTCGTCATGCCTTGCGCCACGTGCGTGATGATTTCGCGTTGGCGATCAGTCAACTCAAGCGGCGGCAATGACTTCGACACGCAGGGGCGCTCCAGAAAGCCGGAAACGACGACGTTAGATACGGGTCGGCAAAGGTAAATTTCACCACGTCCCACTGCGCAAATCGCCGCCACAAGATCGGCCCGGCATGAATCTTTGAGTACGTATCCATGTGCGCCAGCCAACAATGCGGCCTTAATGTGTCCCTCGTCGTTATGCACCGTCAACACGAGCGCCTTACTATCAGGGGCAATTACGCGCAGTTGAGAAACTAAGTAGATGCCGTTCTTCGTTCCCATTCCTAGATCAGTCACAACTACATCCGGCAACAGTTGTTGCGCGAGTGCAATCCCATTGTCCGCATCACTGGCTTCGCCAACGACATCGAAATCCGCTTCCAAAGCAAGTAGAGCATGGAGGGCTGCACGCACGACATGGTGATCGTCGACGAGCAGGATCCGCAATCGGCGAGCGTCTGAAGGGAGGCGGCCGTCACAGACCGAAATCAGGCTCTCCATATCGAATCGCCTCTTCGACTTATTTGCGGTAAAGTCTAAGTGGGAGCGCGAGGGTTGATCCTGAAGAATCTCTGAAGGTTTGGTTTCAGGCGACGCAGGCGACCAAAATCAATTCATCTGGGGTCCGTTCCACGATGATTCCGAGCGACTGTGAAGGGCGCGTGCTCATCATCGAAGACGAGACGCGCGTCGCAGCGGTGCTTTGCCAATGTTTAGTGGACGCCGGGTATCTCGTTACCGTTGCATCGACGGGAGAACAAGGATTGATTGAGCTGGATCATCAACAGTTCGATTTGTGTGTGCTTGACATGATGTTGCCGGGGGTCGGCGGGTTGGCCGTCCTGAACATATTGCGGCAGAACACAGCGACGACCAAAGTGATCGTGCTGTCTGCGCGTGACAGCGCGGAGGACCGCGTGCTTGGACTCGAAAGTGGCGCGGACGATTATGTCGTAAAACCGTTCTCTATTGCGGAAGTGCTTGCGCGAATCAGGATTCTGCTGCGTCGCCACAGTTTTTTGAAGCAAGAAACGTTACGCCTTGCCGATTTGCAAATGGATTGCACCTCTCGCGAAGTAATTCGCGGCAAACTCCGTATCGACCTTACGCCCCTTGAGTACGCCATTCTAGAATTTCTGCTTCGCCACCAACGAAGTGTGGTGACTCGAAACATGTTGATTCAAAACATCTGGCAGGGTGCACAACGTATGACGCCAATCGACAATGTAATTGATGTCCATATTGCCCGCCTGCGGCGCAAGTTGAATGGCGCTGGAGAGATCCAGCTCCTTCATACGATTCGTGGAGTTGGATTTTTACTTTCTGAGCGCGGCGGGCCCAGCTCCTCCGAATGAATTTACCAATCCGGTACCGCATCGCGTTGACGCTGTCTCTTGCATTGGCTGCCTTCGCTGCCGTTTTCGCCTACTTGTTGATGCATGTCGCTCGCCAGCAAGTCCTGACCGAGTTGGATCGAAGACTGGAAATAGAGGCTTACGTTACAGCGGATTTGATCCGGCTAAGCACGGCGGAGGCGCTGCAAAAGCTACAGCTCCGAGATCTGATTGAATCCGAAGAATTGGAGTCGTCGGAGCGGTCGATTGATCTGGAGGTGCGGCAAGGAGCAGCATTGATCTATCGACGGCCGTCTGAGGTATCCACGGCCTTCCTGCGACACGTCGAGTTCGATCCGAAGTCCTCTGGTGCGGCGACGTGGCGGCTCGGTCACGATGAAATCCGCGTCCTACAACTCAAATTTGAACACTCCAGCGCCACTTGGTTCATTCGGGTGGCTGTTAGTGAACGCGAGTCCCTGGAAGAATTATCAAGTTGGCAAATCGGCATTCTAATCGCCAGTCCGCTGGTTTTGGCGTTTATGGTGCTGCTATCTTACTATTTGGCCGGACGTGCGCTGGAACCGTTGGTAAGCATTACAAGTCAAATAGGTTCGATCTCGGCGAACAATCTTGGGCATCGCATTCCGGTTCCTGCGACTGCTGACGAGATTGCGCGGCTTGCAGTTGGATTTAACGAACTGCTTGCGCGTTTAAATGACGCGTTCGCGGAAATGAAGCGATTTACGTCCGATGCGTCGCATCAGCTTCGCACACCGCTGACCGTCATTCAGGCCATCGGCGAGTTTGCCATGAGCTACAGAATGACGAGCGAAGAATATTGCGCCACGATCGGGCACATGCTTGAAGAATTGGCTCGGCTCACGAACCTTGCTGAAGCCCTCTTGATGCTCGCGCGGGCCGAGATCGACAGCCCACCAGCATTTTTAGATGAAGTCGTACCGCGTGATTTGGTGGAGGCCATTTGTGCGCAATTGCGCCCACTCACGGAGGAACGCAGACAGTTACTTTCAGTTCAAGACTCCATCACACCTTCGATTTTAACAGACGCGAACCAAGTCCAACTTGCGATAATGAACGTCATTCACAACGCAATCAAATTTACACCGGACGGCGGTTGCATTGATATTGGGATCAACTGCCTCGACTCCAATATCGTCATCACGGTCGACGATACCGGACCGGGAATTGCGGTTTCTGAACGCGAAAAAATATTTGACCGATTCTACCGTTCCGATGGCCCGCGTTCGGCGGGTCGAGCCGGATTCGGGCTTGGGCTGTCAATTGCGCGCGCGGCGATCGTGAAACTCGGCGGTACGATCTTTGCCGGAGAATCTGCCTCGGGCGGCGCGCGTATTAGTATTATTCTGCCCCCAAAAGAACGCTTTCTACTCTAAAAGCCTACTCTCCTACTTGATTTGTCACCTTGTTGGACAAGCCATTTCAGTGGAAATTGAAGTCCGCGTAGTCGCTTGCGCGTTGCGGGCCAACGTTACCATGGGGGCAAAATGAAAACGGTATTGTATTTTGAGGACGGAAGGTCACGCCTTTTAACGAAGGCATTTGTTTCCTCGCTGTGTCTGGGGCTTGGTCTTTTGCCTGTGACTCCTATACGTGCAGCGCCGGGTGACATCATCACAAACGGAACAATACCAAACGCCCGAAACAAGCAGCCCGGCCCAATTCCCACGGCTCTTGCTGGATTTTTGTTTGAGCCAGAGGTACCCTTTGCTTCGTTGAAAAGCGTTCCCACTTGGAACGAGCTGGAGCAACTCCTCGACAATCCGTACCTGGTGACGCTTGATCCAAGCACGCCTGGAAACGCGCAGGGATACCCCTCGTACCGAGCGACCGGAGTCACGCGCCGACCTGGGTACGGCGTCACACTGCCCCCGCTGCTGGTTAATCCGCTGAATTACAACCCGACGACAGGCGAAGAAATGCGCCTGTTGAATCCTGACTATAGGGGTGGGCAGTTTTCGATCCCGGACGAACTCATACAGTGTTCCAGTGTTGATGGACTGACCGTACCCGGGTGTGACGGCACCAGGTCCACCACCGACGCGGCTGGTGTTGTAGTCACCACAGGCCCCTTCGACGTAAATCGGTATGTATGGCGCTTCAAGACAGTGGATGTGACCCCAGGGGGCGGTCGCGTACTCCCAGGTCAGGCGGAAATCTCCTACAACGCGCCCTTTGCAAAGGATATCGGGGTCGGCACAGCGACGCCCGCCTGCATCGTGACGGCGGAGACGGTCCCTCCCGAGGGGTCGGTCATGTGCGGTGGCGATCCGGGTGAACCCGGCTATATCGGGCTGGGTCAACCCTTGTTTCCGAGGGGGGACGCTCATCGAGGTTCCTACTCGACGCCCGCCGTACCCGGTGTGTTATCGGTGGGCCAGCCCGCGACCGGGTTGCTCTACGACCCGGGTCGAAGGGCTCCTGAGGCAGTCGCCGGGTTCATCTTGCCGCGCGATGCAGCGGGGCGGTTTGGTTTGCGCAAGCCTTCGCTGCGTGTGGCCACGGCTGGGGGTAGGACAAACAACCCGAACTTCCTCGTCAATCGTACCGATCGCGGCGCTGTCGCAGCCGATCCCGCAGCGTTGACGCCGTCGAACGAAAACGACTACGTTAAAAACAGGGATGTGGCAATCACGTTGGGCAAAGCCCTGTTTTGGGACATGCAGGTGGGCAGTGATGGCGTGCAGTCTTGCGGCACCTGTCACTTCAACGGCACCGGCACCGACACCCGCACCAAGAACCAGGTCAACCCGAACCACCTGGGCGGCGATCTGACCTTCCAGCTGATGCAGCCCAATCAGCGGGATCTGGTCGCAGACGACTTCCCGCTCCACAAGCTGACGAACCCCGATGTCGCTGGGGACCCGGCCTGCGCGATTCCGCTCCTCGCGAGTGTCAATGCTGGGGTGCTGGAAAACAACTTCCCGAATGGTGTGACCAACTTGCCGGTATGTGATGCAGCCAATGTTGTCAGCGACACCAACGACGTCGTCTCCTCCATGGGCGTTGTGTTCAGTCCGTTCACGGACATCGCGCCCATCGGGCAGTTCCAGCCACTCGCCAATGGGGTGCGGGCAGTGATGCCAGATCTTCGCACGGTGGGGGCTGCTGACCCGATCCCGGGCTTCCAGGGGATTCGTCGGGTGGAACCGCGCAACACGCCGACAATGCAGGCGGCGGCGTTTAATTTCGACAATTTCTGGGATGCTCGCGCTCGCCATGATTACAACGGCGGGAGCGTATTTGGCGCGGCCGATCCGCAGAGCCATGTCTTTGTCGATAGTGGTGGCGCGCTTGTGCCTACTCGTCAGCTTATCCGCTTCGCTAGCATCGCGTCCCTGGCCACGGGACCGGGACTGAGCGAGTTCGAGATGTCCTTTGCGGGACGCAACTGGTCCAAGGTCGGCAAAAAGCTGCTGCAGGGAACTGTGAACGGTGGCGGTTTCGTCGTCGGCACGGTTACGCCCCTGGCCAACCAATTGGTCGCTGCGACTGACAGCGTACTGGGACCGTATTCCAATCAGGGTGGAACGGCTTGCGCCGGACTGCTGCCGCGAGATCGCTCGCCGGGAACGCCGGCTGCTGGCAAGCCTGGCCTTTGCATCAGCTATCCCGGTCTCATCCGTCAAGCCTTCTACCCGGCGCTATGGCGAAACTCGGGGCAGCATTTCAACGGTTGCTATACCGATGGCAACACGACGATTCATCCGAATCAGTGCACCACGACCGGAGTCATCCCGATTGATGTGGGTGGAACGGTCAGCACTACCAACACGGCGGACCCATTTGATGGCTATGTTCTGACGCCTGCCTCGGATCCGGCCGTTGCGGCCGACACCAACCAATTCAGGCAGATGGAAGGCAACTTCAGCCTCTTCTGGGGTCTTGGAGTCAATTTGTGGGTAGGCATTCTGGTCCCAGACAACACGCCTTTCGATCAGGTCCTGGAAGCTAACGCAGGTGCCTTCGAGGCATTGGGTGAGCCCGGCGAGCGCGGGCTGGTCAATGACCAGCTGACGTGTGGTCTGGCGGGTGCAGATCCCAACTACTGCTTCACTGAACTGGGGAATTTCAAGCGGGACTCGGACGCACAGGCGACACAGGGCGTCACGGGTGAGGGCGGCGTCGGTGGTCACCTTGTACCATCGCCAGGAACCCGTACTCCGGGATCCAACGAGCCGGACCCTTTGTTAGGGTTGGATATCTTCTTTTCTTCTAACCTCTCGCTGAAGAATCCCAACTTCAGGACGGCCCGCTGTGGTGAATGCCACGCCGTACCGACCCTGACTGACCATACAATGCCGTTCACCTTTAAGGCGCAGCTCCGGGACTTCATCAAGGAGTTTGTTACCGGGCAACCGGGCGTAGAAACCCTGGTAGAGCCACTGGGCAGACTGCGCGTGATTTCCGGATTCCTGCTGGAGTCCGAATTGAATGAGAACGGACAGGACGGTGTCGAACGGCGCATTGCCAACCAAAGCATCGTACCCTGCCCGACGAATGGCTTGGCCTACCCCGGTGGACTGGAGGCCGGCACGGGACAAGGATTTGGACCTTGCGCCGGCGCGGCGGCCTCGTACTTCGACAATGGTATCTATAACCTCGGCGTGCGACCGATAGACGAGGACATTGGCCGAGGCGGCACAGATGCCTTTGGCTGGCCACTGTCCCTGTCAGCAATGATGCTGAAGGAACTTGGCGGTCCAGCCTTCGAGCCTGGCGTTCCTTTGCCGGCCTTCGATCCAGACCTCGGTTTCGGAGGCGGATTGTTCGAGGAGAGCTCACAGGATCAGCAGCTCAACCCGGGAGTCGGCGGCGATGCGGTCAACCCCATGCTGCCGGCGTACTTGGGCCCGTTCACCAACCAGATCAATGTGGGCGACTCAGCACCTGAATTGGACGAGGTATTCAGTGGCCTCAATACCCTCACCGACATCGCCATGCTGGAGGGGTTCCTCGATACATTGGGTCCGTTCAATGTTGCCGGCGTCCTCAACGAGTCCCTCAACATGGGCGATACCACGCTGATGGGTACGTGGCCCAACGTCAACCGTGTCAGCCGTAATGGAAGTTTCAAGGCGCCGCAGTTACGAAATGTCGAACTTACGGGCCCCTATTTCCACAACGGCGGCAAACTGACGCTGCGCCAGGTGGTGGACTTCTACACCCGCGGAGGTGACTTCCCGATCACCAACGCCGCGCATCGGGACTTCAACATGGTCAATATGGGTGTGGAGGTTCAATCGAATCTGTCGGAAGCGGAGCGAGTCGCGGTAGTGGACTTCTTGCTGGAGCTAACTGACGCGCGCAACCGCTTCCAGAAAGCACCATTTGATCATCCGCAAGTGATCGTACCGGTGGATGGCCTGGCACCTGACAACACGGCTGGTCGCACAGCCTTGCTGTTGAATCCGATGTTCATGGATGTGCCGGCGGTGGGTGCCGCGGGCCAATTGACTCCGGACCTCGGATTCCTGCACCTCACAAAGGCGAGGGTCTCTGGCAGCGCTGCCGATCGCGGAAGTGCGGCTTGCGACTACCTCAGCGGCAACGTCAGTCACTATTGCCACTAGCAAAGTCCACGCTGTGCGCACTCCCTCTCCAACTCGGGGAGGGAGTGCGGTTTCGAGTTTATGGAGACAACATGATCACTAAACGATGCCGCGTTGACACGTTACGGATAGTGGCCCTGGTCCCAGTCGCCTTAGTGGTCGCCATGAGTGCGTGCGCCACGGCTGCGGCCCCCGCAGTTGCGCCGCGACCGGAGGCGAGTCCAAAGCAAACGGCTTCGTCGCCTACGGTGGTCCCGGTCTCGCCGTCGCAACCGGCTGCGACCGGAGTGCGGCTTAAGGTTCTATTTAAGCTGGATCCTCGACTCAGCGGCGGTACGTATGGCGGTGAGCACTGGGTCTCGCCACCCACCTTCACCAATGCCGTGCAGGGAGGCAAGGAAGCCACGGTTGATGCCAGCGTTGAGGGTCTCGACAGCAGGGGCGCTGCCGTCAGGATCGGCCCTACCTGGTCCGCTGAAGATCCGTCGATGGTGGTCGTGTCACCGGTCTCGCCGGGCGCAACCGATCGCGTGCAGATTAGTGTGACGCGCGCCGGAGAAACCACCCTAACGATCGCGGCGTTGGGAGTTTCCAAAGTTTTGCGCATTAAAGCGACAACTCTGACCGAGGGTCGTGGCCTTCAAGTGGCGATCTCCCAGTGAGCGGCGAAAGACCCGCGCTTCACAATTCGATGTGGAGTGAACATGCTGTTGCCTAGAATTTTGGTGTTCACTGTCGCGCTCTGGGCCGGCACTGCAGGCGCGCACGAGACACCACCGCTCGATAGTCAAAAGGCAAAGAACAGCTATGCCGTGGGGGCAAGCCTTGGCGGCAGCGTTCGACAGCTAACCATGGATGTTGACCGCGATCTTGCGCTGCAGGGGTTTAAAGATGCGCTCGCAGACGCCAAAACGCTTTTGAGCACTGAGGAGATCCGCGCCACTGTAATTCAATTGCAAAAAGATCAGAAAGAGAAACAGTTGCATGTGGTGAAGGAGCTCGCTGAAAGAAATGCAAGGGCCGGAGATGCTTTCCTGGCTGCGAACAAATACAAAGACGGTGTCACGGTTCTCCCGAACGGTTTGCAATACTTGGTGTTGAAGGCGGGCGATCGCAAGAAGCCGACACTGCAAGACAAAGTTGTCTGCCACTATCGCGGAACGTTCATTGATGGTTCAGAGTTCGACAGTTCCTACAGTCGACAACAGCCCGCGACCTTTGCGGTCAATCGGGTGATCAAGGGATGGACCGACGCGCTGCAGTTGATGCCGGTCGGCTCGAAGTGGCAACTGTTTGTCCCTCCAAGTCTTGCGTATGGCGAGCGTGGATCGGGTCGGATCGGGCCCAATGCGACTCTAAACTTTGAGGTCGAATTGATCGCGATTCAGGGTCAGTAACGCTTGGAGAAGCCATGTCCTACACGATCAACCGGCGACCCAGGTTCATCCGTTTGAGAGTTACGGCATCGATTGCATCGATTTTCGCAGTAGCTTTTTTCTGGATCAGTTCGGCGAGCGCGACCGGGGCGAGCGAGGTATCGCCCGAGGAAGCAATCAAAACGGAGTTGGAACTACTCGAGAACGCAAGCCGCCAATCTCAGGATGCAGAAATCGAACAGGAGGCTTCGCAATCGAGCGTTAGTTCGTATCAGCAGCGAAAGGACTTCTATTCAGCTCGACAACAGGCGCGATTGGAAAAGAAGGAGCGCGAACAACAGCAGCTTGCGGCTTCGAAGGCGGACGCGACTCAGAGCGCACAAACAGCCCGAGGCGGGGAAGCGATTCCAGACGTCGCCGTGACTGATAGCGCCTTGCCGACGCAGGTTCGGGCGCTAGTTGAGACGTCGTCGACATCTCCCACCACAGCGCTGCCCGCGATTCAGACACCGTCGAATGGCACCCTTGCCAACCTCAGTATTGCATTTCAACTCGACAATTCGCCGTCATCGACGTCGCAGATTGCCGAAAATTGGGTCCCGCGGATATCTGGCGTGCTTGAGCGCGAGTTTACCGTTGTCGCCAAGGTTGAAGGACACGACGCAGCAGGTGCGGTCCTAGATATCGACCCCGTATGGACTCCGGCTGATCCCTCGACCGTCGCGGTGTCGCCGGGCAGGGGCCGAGTGGTCAAGATAACGGTGCGCGGTGTCGGCGCCAGCAATTTGACTGTCGCCGCGTCGGGTGTTTCAAAGGATTTATGGATCTTGGCAGCGCGGGAAAAAACCAATGCCCTGAAAGTCGAAATACTGCAATAATAATTGGCGATTATTGGATTGATGCGAGTGGGAGGCTGCGCAATTTTCTAACTCGAACAACGCCTCAATCTGTAACACCGAAGAGTTTTTTTTGCTGTGCGCGAGCGCATACCTTCGATTCGACGCATTCGAAATCGGATCATTCCTACAGCGCCGACGGCGGTCAAACTGTCCCATCGAGGTTCGACACACAGGCGCATGCTTTGCGGAAAGGCGCAGAAAATTTGGCGCACCTTTGGGGGTCGTCAATGATAGAGCGCCACGTAACCCATTGATTTATCGGCGCTTCCCACGGGACTTGAACGCAGGTTACACCTTGAGAGGGGCTCGATGCACGATGCGGGACGATTGTGTGCCAACGTTTTTGTCGGAAAACGCTGTCCATCCGGGTAGATCAGTTACTTGTGCGTAGAGTCGAGTCCGGGCGAGGGCACCATGTCGCAATCTTGCGAATTTACATCGGACAGTGGCCTCAACCGATTGATTTAGCTAAGCTCTCGTTTAGATGAAAACCACCTCCACGTCGCTGAGCGTAGATGGCGTCCACGTGTGGCGGGGGGATCGTCATGTGCTGCGCGGCCTCAGTTTCTCGGTCGGCTCAGGTCAGCTTCTGCATGTTGTCGGCTCCAACGGCGCCGGCAAGACCACCTTGTTGCGGGTCGTTTGCGGCCTGATCGCTCCCGAAGAAGGGCAGGTGATGTGGGAGGGCAGCAATATTCGATCGGACCGCTCGGCTTATCAATCCAATATCGCGTTTGCCGCGCACGAAGCGGCACTGAAGGCCGATCTCACCGCGCTGGAGAATCTGCGCTTCGCCGTCGGACTTCGGCGCACCGTCAGCGTGGACGAACTGATGGCCAGCATGCGCCGTACCGGTGCGGAGGGTTATGCGGATTTGCCGGCCAGGGCGCTGTCGGCGGGACAAAAACGCCGGGTGGCGATGGCGCGTGTGCTGGCTTGCGATGCACCGCTATGGCTTCTGGATGAACCCTTTTCCAATCTGGACAGTGCCGGCGTCGAGGTGATCTCGGCATTGATCGACGAACACGTGCGCCGCGGCGGCTCCGCCGTCGTGGTAGCGCATCACGGCCTGGTGCGGAGGGCTGGCGCAACCCAGCTGGCGCTGGACGAATGAACGTGTCCACGGCGGGCGCCGTACAGATCATCATCCGGCGCGAGCTGCGGCTGAGTTTCCGCAGGCCGGATCAATTGATTCAACCGCTGATGTTTTTTTTGATCGTCACGACCTTGTTCCCGTTGGCGTTGAGCCCGCAACTGTCGGTATTGCGAGACATCGCGCCGGGTGTGCTTTGGGTCGGCGCCTTGCTATCGTCACTGCTGGCCGTTGAAGGAATGTTTCGCGCGGATGCTGACGATGGAACTTTGGAGCAGTTGGTGTTGTCCGGACATTCATTGACCGTCATCGTCATTGCGAAGACCTGCGCGCACTGGCTGTTGAGCGGTGTGGCCCTGGTGTTGGTGGCGCCCGTTATGGCGGCTGCGCTGAGCGTTCCGGCCGAGTCCTTCTGGCTGATCATGGCCAGCCTTGCGTTGGGTACGTTGACCTTGAGCTGGTTGGGTGCGATTGGGGCTGCGCTCACGGTGGGTCTCAAACGTGGCAGCGTGATGCTGTCCTTGATCGTGCTGCCGCTGGCCATGCCGCTGCTGATTTTCGGCGCAAGCGCCACGGATCGGGCCATTCACGGCGACAGCGCGGCGGGGCCCTTGTACCTGTTGGGCGCGCTGTGCCTGTTCACCAGTACTCTGGCGCCGTTCGCGGCCAGCGCCGCGTTACGGATCACGATGGAATGAAGAGCATGTTGACGACAGTCAAATCGGAACCTCGATGAAGTGGACCTGGTTTCATAAGTTGGGTTCACCGCCCTACGTATACCGACTGGCGAGGAGCATTGGCCCCTGGCTGTACGCTCTGGCCGCCCTGACCATCGGCTACGGGGTGGTGGCGGGGTTGTTTTTCGCGCCCGCGGATTACCAGCAAGGCGATGCCTTTCGCATCATCTACGTACATGCGCCCGCGGCATGGATGTCGCTGTCCGCCTATACGACCATGGCATTGGCGGGCGCCGTGGCATTGATCTGGCGCATCAAGATCGGTCATGCGGTGGCGGCGGCGTGCGCGCCCATCGGCGCCTCCTTCACCCTCGCAGCGCTGATCACCGGATCGTTATGGGGCCGCCCGATGTGGGGAACGTTCTGGGCCTGGGACCCGCGTCTCACCTCGGAACTGATTTTAATGTTCCTGTATTTCGGCGTCATGTCCTTGCGGCAGGCGTTCGATGATCCGGCGCGAGGCGACCGCACGGCCGCCGTGCTGGCCATCGTCGGCGTGGTCAATGTGCCGATCATCCATTACTCAGTGCAGTGGTGGAATTCGCTGCATCAGGGCGCAACAGTGGCGAAATTCGCCAAACCCTCGATGCCCGGCAGCATGCTCTGGCCGCTGCTGTCGGTCCTGTTGGGGTTCATGCTGTTTTTCGGCGCCGTGCTGTGTACGCGCCTGCGCGCCGAAGTGCTGAACAGAGAACGCCAATCCAGTTGGATCAAAGAGGCATTGTCATCCAGATGAACGGCTCAATGTTTGCGATGGGCGGCTATGCCGCCTACGTCTGGCCGAGCGTCTTGCTGGTTTTGGGCGTTCTGGCATGGAACATCTGGTCGGCAATGCGACAATTGGCGCATGCTCAACAGCGCGCGCGGCGCGCTCAGGCTGCAAAGGAATCGGTGCAATCATGACGCCTCGACGTAAAAGACTATGGGTGGTGTTGGGAATTCTCGGCGGCGTGGCCGCTTCGGTGGCATTGGCCGTCATGGCCTCGCGCGAGAACATCATGTTCTATTTCGATCCAACGCAGATTGCCGACGGCAAGGCGCCGCAGCACAAGCGCTTCCGGGTCGGGGGCATGGTGGTAAAGGGCAGCGTGCAGCGCAATCCCGGCGATCTGCAGGTGCGATTCGTGCTCAGCGATTTCGCCCATGAAGTGCCGGTAAAGTACTCCGGTGTGTTGCCGGACCTGTTTAGAGAAGGGCAGGGCGTCATCGCGCATGGAACTCTGGATGGCGGCGGCACTTTCGTCGCGGACGAGGTGCTCGCCAAGCACGATGAGAAATACATGCCGCCCGAAGTCGCGGCATCCCTGAAGAACAAGCGGGCGGCGTCCACGCCCAAGCCTGCCGCCACACCGGGAAATCCGCAGACATGATTCCTGAACTCGGCCAATTCGCGTTGATCCTGGCGCTGCTTCTGAGCATGGCGCAGGCATTCTTCGGACTGATCGGCGCCTGGCGACAAAATGCGACCTGGATGATGGTAAGCCGACCGGCGGTCACCGGACAATTCGTTTTCGTCGCGCTCGCGTTCGCTTCGCTGGTGTACGCCTTTGTGACCAACGACTTTTCCGTCGCCTACGTCGCCAACAACTCCAACTCGCAGTTGCCGCTGTTGTTCCGGGTCGCCGCCGTGTGGGGCGCGCACGAAGGCTCTCTGGTGCTGTGGATCCTGATCCTGTCGATATGGAGCCTTGCGGTTGCCGGGTTCAGCCGGCAGTTGCCGCTGACGTTCTCCAGCCGAGTGCTTGGCATCATGGGACTGATCAGCACCGGCTTCATGCTGTTTACGCTGTGGACCTCCAGTCCGTTCTTGCGATTGATGCCAGCGGCGCGCGACGGAGCCGACCTGAATCCGGTTTTGCAGGATTTTGCGCTGGCCATTCATCCGCCGATGCTCTACACCGGCTATGTGGGCTTCTCGGTTGCTTTCGCATTTGCGTGCGCGGCAATGCTGGAAGGCAGGCTCGACCAAACCTGGGCGAAGTGGACGCGGCCCTGGACCATCGCAGCCTGGCTGTTTCTGACCATCGGCATCGCGCTGGGCAGCTGGTGGGCCTACTACGAACTCGGCTGGGGCGGCTGGTGGTTCTGGGACCCGGTTGAAAATGCATCGTTCATGCCGTGGCTGGTGGGCACCGCTCTCATTCATTCTCTGGCAGTGACCGAGCGGCGCGGTATCTTCAAGAGCTGGACCTTGCTGCTGGCGATCTTCGCCTTTTCATTGAGCCTGGTCGGAACGTTTCTGGTGCGCTCGGGAGTGCTCGTTTCCGTGCACTCCTTTGCCACGGATCCGACCCGCGGCTTCTATATTCTGGGCTTCCTGCTCGTCACCATTGGCGGCTCGCTCGGGCTGTACGCATGGCGAGCGCCCAAGCTGTATGCCCCGGGCGGATTTGAGATGTGGTCGCGCGAGTTTTTCCTGCTCGTGAACAACGTCCTGTTGGTGATCGTCGCCGGCCTCGTCCTGTGGGGTACGCTTTCCCCGCTGGTCTACGAGATGCTGAACATTGGCAAGATCTCCGTCGGTCCGCCGGTGTTCTCACTGATGTTTCTGGTGCCGATGTTGCCGCTGCTGTTTTTCCTGGGTGTCGGCATGCATTCCGCGTGGAAGCGCGGACGGCTGACGGCGGTGGCCAAACCGTTGTGGTGGCTGCTGGGCGTGGCGGCCGCGCTGGCGTTGATGGTCGCCGTACTGATCTACAGGCAGATTCATTGGGTCGGCCTGCTCGGATTCATTGCCGGGTTCTGGATTTTGTTCTCCTCTTTGCTGGATCCAATTCAACGCTGGCGTCAGGGCACCCGGCCCACTGCCGGCGTACTGGGCATGGCGATCGCGCATTTTGGCGTCGGCATGTTCGCGATCGGAGCAAGCGGCGTGGAAAGCTACAAGATCGAAAAAGACGTGGCCTTGAAACCGGGCAGCAGCTTCGTGATTTCGGGTTACACGTTCAAGTTCCTCGACAGCAAACCATTGCAGGGACCCAACTACGATGCGCTGCAAGCCCGCGTCGAGGTGTCGCGCGAGGGCAAGCAGGTGGCAATGCTGCAGCCGCAGAAGCGGCGCTACTGGGTCAAGGAAACGGATATGAGCGAAGCGGCAATCAGCGTCGGCTGGAGCCGCGATCTGTTCGTCGCAATGGGAGAGCCGCTGGGGCAGGGCGCCTGGAGCATGCGCATCCAATACAAGCCGCTCATCCGCTTCATCTGGCTCGGAGCGCTGGTCATGGCGATCGGCGGCGTGATGGCCGCGACTGACCGCAGATACCGTACCAAAGTAAAATCTCAGGCCACTGTGCCGACGGGGGCTTCGCCTGCTGATGATCCCAAGCCGGTTGCAACCTCGACCGCAGGTCCGCTCTGATGTGGAAGTTCTTGTTGCCGATTGGTGCCTTCATCGCCTTGGTGGTCATTTTCGCCATGGGATTGAGCCCGAATCGCGATATTCGCGCCATTCCATCGCCGTTGATCGGCAAGAGCGCGCCGATCTTCACCTTGCCGGACGTATTGAACCCGGACAAATCCGTCGGCAATGCGAGTCTCGCCGGACAGGTCTACGTGTTCAATGTGTGGGCCACCTGGTGCGTGGGATGCCGCGAGGAACACGAAACCATGATGGAAATTTCCCGGCAAAAGGTCGTTCCCATCATCGGGCTTGATTGGAAGGACGAACTGGACAAGGCGCAGACCTGGCTGTCGCAGCTCGGGAATCCCTATACTGCCGCTGCTTTCGACGCGCAGGGGCGCACCGCGATCGACTGGGGTGTATACGGGGCGCCGGAGACTTTTCTGATCGACAAAAAGGGACGCGTGGTGTTCAAGCACATCGCGCCAATGACGATGGATGCATGGAACAAGGAATTCCTGCCGCGCATCGCCGCGGCACGCAAGGAAGCGACATGAGCCGCTGGAGTCTCGCCATCGCCTGTCTGGGCCTGATGACGCTTCTGCTGGGTGCGACTGGCGCCCGTGCCGTGGATGATAAAGGCCAGCTGGAAGACCCTGCACTGCAATCGCGCTACGAGCGTCTGACGAAGGAATTGCGCTGCCTGGTTTGTCAGAACGAATCCGTGGCGGACTCGAATGCGTTCTTGGCGCGCGACCTGCGCACCCAGGTTCAAGAAATGCTGTCCGCGGGCAAGACCGATGCGCAAATCCTGGAATTCATGACTGCTCGCTACGGAGAATTCGTGCTCTACAATCCGCCGCTCGAAGCCAAGACGGTGTTGCTGTGGGGGGCGCCTTTCATTCTCCTGCTGATCGGGATCGTCACGATTTACCGCATCATGCGCAGGCGCACGCAGATGCCGATCGACGATGAACCTGGGCTTTCCCGTTAACCGGCCATGATGACATTCATCGCAATCGCCGCGTTCATGGCGATGCTGGCCGCTGCAATCATCGCGTGGCCACTGTTGCGCAACGGCCGCAATCGCTGGGTGCCGCTTGCCAGCGCATTGACCATCGTGCTGCTTTCGGGATTTTTTTACACGCGCTGGTCCAGTTGGGATTGGGACGGGCTGAAGCAGATGCCTGCGGAAGGACCGGAGGTTCAGGCGATGGTCGCCAAACTGGAAAGCCGGTTGGCGACGAATCCGGACGATCTGGCCGGATGGCTGATGCTGGGCCGCTCCTATATGACAATGGAGCGCTTCGAGGAGGCGATCACCGCCTATGATCACGCGATCAAACTGGGCGAAGGCAAAAACGCCGAGGCCGCGCTTGGGATGGGCGAGGCCATCTCCATGCGCGCGGGTGGCCAGATCATTCCGCCCGCCGCGAAATTGTTTGAAACCGCATTGAGTCTTGCGCCGCAGAACCCAAAAGCACTGCTCTTCGGCGGCTTCGCCGCCGCCAATCGCGGCGACAAGGCATTGGCGCGTTCGCGTTGGGAAGCACTCAAGGCAATGAACCCGCCGCCACAATTGGTGCAGATGCTGGACGCCCGCCTTGCCGCGCTGGAGGGCATGCCGGAGGCGCCGGCGGCCGGTGCCGTGGCTGCGCAGGCCACGTTGAACGTGCGCATTGCCCCCGCGTTGGCCGGGCGTACAAAGCCCGATTCGGTGATTTTTGTTTTTGCCAGCGAACCGGGTGTTCGCGGACCGCCGCTTGCGGCAAAGCGCATGAGCGTATCCGACATCGGCGCACCCATAAAACTGTCCGCGGCGGACTCCATGATAGCGAGCCGGACATTGCATGCCGGACAGAAGGTGAGCATCACGGCGCGAATCTCGTTCAGCGGACAACCGACACCGAGCGCAGGGGATTTATACGGTGAACTGACGTACGATATCGGCCATGAGGGCGCGCGCGATCTGATCATCGACCGCGTGACCCCGTAGCAACACGCCGGCGCGCACAACTGCGCGCTGCATTCAAGTCAGGAATGACCGACGACCGTGAGCATCACCATTGATAGCGAACCCAGCAGCGGCAGCCGCAGTTGGGTCGACGATAAACCCGTCCGTTGGGCGCTGATAGCCCTTTTCGTAGTCTTCGTCGGAATTCTGGCGTGGCGTTTGCTTGCCATCCTGAGGCCGCACAATTCTCCGGCCGGGCAAAACGCGATTCCGCTGGTCTCGGTCACCTCGGTGGGTGTGAGCGCGGCGCCGACCATCGTCTCGATCACCGGAACCATCAGTGCTCGCTATGACATCCCCATCGGCGTGGAAGGCGACGGCGGCCGGGTTGCCAAGGTTCTGGTCGAGGCCGGCGACCGCGTAAAGCGCGGGCAGGTGCTGGCGCGGTTAGATGTTTCAGTGCTTGCGCCGCAGGTGGCCAGTCTGGATGCCGCGCTGGAGCAGGCGCGTGCCGAAGCTGATCTTGCCAAGGCCGAATTCCGCCGCGCGGAAGGCGTCAGCGCCTCGGGCGCTTTGTCTGCGGAGGAAACGCAGCGCCGCAAGTCCGCCGCCATCACCGCCGAGGCGAAGGTCCGCGTCGCGGCGGCGCAACTCGCAGAGTCCAGAGCCCGGTTGGGTCGAGCGGAGGTGCGGGCGCCCGCCGATGGCATGATATTGACCCGCGCCGTCGAGGTTGGCCAGACCGCGACACCGGGCGGCGCGCCGCTATTCCGGCTCTCCGAAGGCGGGGAGGTCGAGTTACGGGGGCAGGTGGCCGAACAAGACCTGCCGTTGCTCAAACTGGGTCAGAAGACGAGCGTCCGCCTGACCGGTATCGACAAGGCCTTTGACGGTGAAATCCGTTTGCTCGGCGCTGTCATCGATCCGCAAACGCGACTTGGCAGCGTTCGGGTCGCACTAAAATCCGCACCCAATCTGCGTCCGGGTGCGTTTGCACGCGCGGATGTCGTGGTGAGCAACGCCGAGCGCGCCATCCTGCCGCAGTCCTCCGTGTTGACCGACGACAAGGGCAACTACGTAATGATCGTCAACGTGCAAGGCAAGGTCGAGCGGCGCGCCGTGCGGGTCGCCGGGACCGTGTCCAACGGCGTTCTGATCGCGTCGGGTCTGTCCGGTTCGGATCGGGTGGTGACCACCGCGGGCGCCTTTTTGCAGGAAGGCGAACCGGTCAAGGTGCAGTTCACGAAAAGCGGTCCGTGATGAAAAACATTTCCGCCTGGGCGATCCGCAACCCCATCATCCCCATCGTATTGTTCGTCGTGTTGTTCTTCGTCGGCACGGTGTCTTTCCTGCTGCTGCCGATCAACCTGCAGCCCGATGTCGCATTTCCGATGGTCAGCGTGTCGGTGACCCAACCCGGTGCGGCGCCCGCTGAGATTGAAACGCAGATCACGCAGAAAATCGAAGGTCAGATTGCCAGCATCGGCAGTATCCGCAACATCAGCAGCCGGCTGACCGAGGGACAGTCGTTCACCTTCATCGAGTTCCAGATCGGCACGCCGATCGACCGCGCGGTCAGTGATGTGCGCGATGCCGTCGCGAAAGTGCGCAGCGAATTGCCCAATGGCATCGATGAGCCGCAGGTGCAGCGCCAGGACATCGACGGCGGACCGTTCGTTTACTACGCGGTAACGACCACCGATCTGACCATCGAGCAGCTCAGCTGGCTGGTCGACAATGCCATCAACAAGCGGCTGTTGGGCGTAAAGGGCGTCGCGCAGGTGTTCCGCGGTGGCGGCGTCGATCGGGAGATCCGCGTGGAACTGGATCCGGCGCGCATGCAGGCGTTGGGACTCACCGCCGTCGCGGTGAATGAGCAGTTGCGCTCGATCAACCTGGATGCGCCCGGCGGGCGTGCTCAATTGGGCGGCGGCGAGCAGTCGATTCGAGTGCGCGGCGGCGCCAAATCCGCACTAGATCTGGGCAACACCAACATCTTCCTCGACGCCAGCCGCTACGTTCGTTTGAACGAGATTGCCCAGGTGCGCGATGGCGCAGCAGAGATTCGATCTTTGTCGCGGCTGAACGGCCGGCCTTCGGTGACTTTCGGTGTCGCAAAAGCCAAAGGCGCATCGGAGGTGACCGTCTCAGATGCGGTAGATGCGGAACTGAAAAAGATCACCGAAGAAGCCCCGCAGATCCGCCTGACGAAGGTATACACAACAGTCGATCACACGCGCTCGACTTATTACTCGGCCATCAGCACCTTGATCGAAGGCTCTATCCTGGCGGTCGTGGTGGTCTGGCTTTTCCTGCGCAACGGCCGCGCGACCGCCATATCGGCCCTGGCCATTCCCTTGTCGGCCATTCCCACTTTTGCCTTCATGGAGTTGATGGGTTTCACGCTGAACATGATCACGCTGCTGGCCCTGTCGCTGGTGGCGGGCGTCCTGGTCGACGATGCCATCGTGGAAATCGAAAACATCGTCCGGCACATGCGTATGGGCAAGAGCGCCTATCAGGCAGCGCTGGATGCCGCGGATGAAATCGGCTTGGCCGTGGTGGCAACCTCCTTCACCATCATCGCGGTGTTCCTGCCGGTGAGCTTCATGGGGGGATTCTCCGGACAGTTTTTCAAGCAGTTCGGATTGACGGTCGCTGTCGCAGTGTTCATATCGCTCCTGGTCGCGCGCCTCATCACGCCGGTCATCGCGGCATTTACCTTGCGCGTCGATGATTTGCATGCCCATGCCGACGGCCCCATCATGCAGCGCTACCTGCAAACCCTGACCTGGTGCGTGGCCAACCGATGGAAGACCATCGCCGGCGGCGTGTTGTTTTTTGTCCTGTCGATCGGATTGATGTCGATCATTCCGCAGTCGTTTACGCCGGCCGATGATTTCTCAGCCTCTCAGCTGAACATCGAAATGCCGCCCGGCGTGCAGCTCGAGGACACTGCGCGCGTGTCCGCGGACGCCACTCAGTTGCTGCTCCAACAGCCCGAGGTTGCCAATGTCACCGAATCCATCGGCGAGGACGGCGATGTCCGCCAGGCAGCGGTCTACATCAGTTTGAAAAAGCCAGGCGAGCGCAAACTGTCGCAGAAGCAATGGGAGCAGAAACTCACCCCCATGCTCAACCAGATTCCCGACGGTCGCATCAACTTCGCCAATCAGGACGGCGGCGGAATGGGCCGCGACATCAGCGTCTATTTGACGGGAGATGACCCAGCGCTGGTACAGGCGACGGCGGTCAAGGTTGTCGAAGAAATGCGCGGCCTCAAGCAATTGCGGGGCGCCCGCATCAACGGGGATTTGCCCCGGCCCGAAATCGTCGTGCACCCACGGCTCGACATTGCCGCACAACTCGGCGTGTCCGTGCAAAGCATCAGCCAGACGATTCGCATCGCCACCCTGGGCGATCTGCCGCAGTATGGAGCGAAGTTCTCGCTCTCCGACCGGCAGATCCCCATCCGGGTCAGCCTGATCGAAAACGCTCGCCGCGATCTGAACACGCTCGAGAATCTCCCCGTGCCAACGGCGTCGGGCGGCAGTGTGCCGCTGAAGTCCGTGGCGGAGCTGACCTTTGCGCAAGGACCCTCGACCGTGCGGCGATACAACCAGACGCGTCGCGTTGCCCTGGAGGCCGATCTCACGCCGGGCGTGGAACTGGGCACCGGCATGGACAAGCTCAAGGCATTGCCGGCGCTGAAGAACCTTCCGCGCGGGGTGCGGCTGGTCGAAGTCGGCACCGCCGAATTCATGAAAGAACTGTATGAGAACTTCACGCTGGCCATTGGCGCAGGGATCCTGATGGTTTTCTCGGTGCTCGTGTTGCTGTTCGCACGGGTTTTCCAGCCCATCACCATCCTGTCGGCCCTGCCGCTGTCCCTGGGCGGCGCCCTGCTCGCATTGGTGCTGGCCGGACTTCCATTTTCCTTGCCCGTGATCATCGGTCTGCTCATGCTCATGGGTATCGTGGCAAAGAACTCCATTTTGCTGGTGGACTTTGCGATCGAGGAAATGCGCGCCGGGAAGCCGCGGCTGGAAGCATTGCTCGAGTCGGGCCACAAACGTGCTCGTCCCATCGTGATGACCACGGTGGCCATGGTGGCCGGCATGCTGCCGGTCGCTTTGGGGATCGGCGGCGACAGTTCCTTCCGCGCGCCCATGGCGGTAGCCGTCATCGGCGGACTCATCACCTCCACGCTGCTCACGCTGGTCATCGTGCCGGCGGTGTTCACGGTGATCGACGACGTCGAGCAATGGATCGGGCCGAAGACCCGCAAGATGTTGTCCGCATCCGAAGGGCGCCTGCAAATTCAGAGTTGAGAGAAGGCGCGCCGGCGCTAGGATGCGATCAAAGCGCCGCAACCTCCACCAGACAATCGTAAAAAGTCGCGGCACGGCCGATATCCGTCAGCCGTTGATGCGTCAGTTCGTTCGCATTGGTGCCGGCAGGTCCGAGTTTGCGCCACCAGATGCCCAATGCCACCACCACACCGGGCCGCGCACGATCGCTGATCTTCACCTTGCAACGATACTCGCCGCGGTCGTTGTAGGTGCGCACGATCTCCCCGTCGCGCAGGCCGCGCGGAGCGGCGTCCTGCGGATGAACCTCCAGCAGCGGCTCGCCTTCGATGCTGCGCAGGCTGGCGACGTTGACGAACGTCGAATTCAGAAAATGCCGGGCCGGCGGGGAGATCATGGCAAGCGGAAATCGCACGGCAAGCTCAGGGGAAGACTGCCGGGACTCATAGGGCGCAACGAAACCGGCAACACCGAGCCCGGCAGGCGCAAATTGCGCGCGGCCGTTTGCCGTGGGAAAACCGCCGTTCTCGAACGGCGCCTCGGGCACGGGCAACCGGACCCAGCCGTCGCGGCGCAACTGCTCAAAATCGACGCCGCCGGCGAACGCCTGCGCGCCGATTTGTTCATCGGTCTGGCTGAAGCACGCGTCGTCGAAGCTCATCCGTGCCGCCAATGCGCGAAACACGGCGCTGTTCGGCCGGGCCTCTCCAAGCGGAGTGATCGCCGGTTCATTCACCAACACGTAAGCGTGGCCATAACTGGTGTGCACATCGAAATGCTCCAGCTGTGTGGTGGCCGGCAGCACATAGTCGGCGTAGTCGGCCGTGTCGGTCTGGAACTGTTCCATCACCACCGTCAACAGATCCTCGCGCAAAAAACCACGCAGTACTTGCGGCGACTCAGGCGCCACGGCCACTGGATTGCTGTTGTAGACGATCAGCGCCTCGATCTTCGGACCGAATTCGGGCGTGGTCTCGCGCAGCAGATCGTTGCCGATGGTGTTCATGTTGATGGTGCGCGGATTCGCCCCGCCCAACAGATCCGGGCGTTCGAGTGCGGCCCGTTGCACCTGCGGCCAGCCCGAGGAAGACAGCAGGAGACCGCCGGCGCGATGCCGCCAGGCGCCGGTCAGGCAGGGAAGGGCGGCGATCAGTCGCACGGCACTGCCGCCGCCGCGCACCCGCTGCATGCCGTAATTCAGACGGATCGCAGCAGGGCGCGTAGTGCCATAGTCGCGCGCCAGATCCCGTACTTGCTGTGCGGTGATGCCGCACACCGACGCGGTGCGCTCCGGCGTCCATTGACCCGCCTGTTCGCGCAGCGCCGGCCAGCCATCGGTATGGCAGTCGATGTAATCCTGGTCCAGCAGGCGTTGTTCGATGAACTGCTGCATGAGGCCCAGCGCCAGCGCGCCATCGGTGCCCGGCAGCAATGCGATGTGCTCATGGCATTTGTCGGCCGTTTCCGTGCGTCGTGGATCGATGCAGATCAGTTTCGCGCCGTTGCGCTTGGCAGTCTGCGCAACGCTCCAGAAATGCAGGTTCGAGGCGATGCTATTGCTTCCCCAGATCAGAATGAGATTGCTGCCGGCAAAATGCTCCACATGCATGCCGACGCGGCTGCCGTACGTGGCGTTCAATGCGGCGGCGCCGGCACTGGAGCAAATGGTGCGATCAAGCCGGGCAGCGCCCAGCCGGTTGAAAAAACGCGCCGCCATGGCTTCACCCTGGATCAAGCCCAGCGTGCCGGAATAGCTGTAGGGAACGATGGCCGTGGGATCGCGCGCGGCGATGCAGCGCAAGCGCGCCGCGATGTCATTGAGCGCCTCGTCCCAGGTGATTCGCTCGAATTGGCCGCCGCCCTTCGCGCCAACCCGGCGCAAAGGGTACAGTAATCGATTGGGATGGTAGGTGCGCTCGGTGTAGCGAGCGACCTTGGTACACAATGTGCCGTCGGTGGGCGGATGGTCCGGATCGCCCTGCACGCGCACCGCGACCCCGTCTTCAACGGTGACACGGATGGCACAGGTGTCAGGGCAATCGTGCGGGCAGGCGGCGTGTACGCTGCGGGTGGCCATGACCGGTAGAATACCTTGGAATGCCCCGCGAGGGCTCGCAACCATTCACGGAGACCCCGATGCAGCGATCGACGATTGGAACCGTAGCAGCAGTGAAGCGGCTGGGCGTTGTGGCGCTGTCGGCATCGGGATGTGTGGCAGTCCACGCATCAGCGGCGCCTGCCGCCACTACCGTGAAGACAACCGCCTGCGAAGGTGAGAATGCAGGGCTGACGCTGCCGCCGGGTTTCTGCGCCACGGTTTTTGCGGACGGCATTGGACACGCCCGGCACATGGCGATCTCACCCAGCGGCGTCGTCTACGTCAACACCTGGTCGGGCGGCTACTACGATGATCCAAAGCCGCCGCAGGGCGAATTTCTGGTTGCCCTTCAGGACACGAAGTCAGCGGGGCGTGCCGACAAGATTCAGCGATTCGGGGAGACCGCGAAAAACGGTGGCACCGGCGGCACCGGAGTCATTTTGTACAAGGGACGCCTTTACGCCGAAATCAACGACAAGATCGTACGCTATGAATTGGACGTGGCGTCGATTGCGCCGACGGCCGCCCCGGTGACCGTGGTGTCCGGATTGCCGCTGGGCGGCGATCACCCGATGCACCCCTTCATCATCGATGCGGACGGATGGCTGTACGTGGATGTAGCCTCCGCCAGCAATTCCTGCCAGCCCAATAATCGCCAGCTCGAAGTGCGCAGCGATGATCCATGCAAGGAATTGCAAACGCGCGGTGGCGTGTGGCGCTATGACGCGAACAAGACCGGGCAGAAATTCTCACCGGCCGAGCGCTATGCCAGCGGCATTCGCAATGCGGAAGGATTCGCGGTGGATGCCAGCGGCAGGCGCGTGTTCGTGACCCAGCATGGCCGCGATCAACTGCATTCGAACTGGCCGCAGCTCTACAAGCCGGAGGAGGAGGCGACACAGCCGGCGGAGGAGGTGCTGCTGCTGGAGCAGGGCGGCGACTACGGCTGGCCGTATTGCTATTTCGATCCACGGCAGAACAAGCTAGTGCTCGCACCCGAATACGGCGGGGATGGCGGCAAGGCGATCGGCCGCTGTGTATCGAAGATCCCGCCGGTCGCCTTTTTTCCGGCGCATTGGGGCCCCGATGGCATGGCGTTCTACGATCACGCACATTTTCCGCAGCGGTACCGCAGCGGTGTGTTCATCGCCTTCCACGGTTCCTGGAACCGCGCGCCGTATCCGCAAGGCGGCTACAACGTGGTGTTCAAGCCGCTCTCAGGCAACGCGGCCGCCGGCCGCTGCGAAGTCTTTGCGGACGGCTTCGCAGGCCCGGACAAGTCGCCCGAGAAAGCGCTGCATCGCCCCACCGGCGTTGCCGTGGCACCCGATGGCGCCTTGTTCGTGTCCGATGATTCACGCGGCCGGATTTATCGCATCACGTATAACGGCGATGCGGCGACGCCGGGCGATGCGCGGTATGTGGCGTGTCCGAGCGCCGCAAGCGACCCCGGCGCCATCGCCGCCGCGACCGTCACCGCCGCGAATCAACCCGTGCCGCCGGGCGCCACCCGCGCCATGGTCGAATTGGGCGATCGGATTTATCACGGCCAGGTGGGCGGCGCCGCTTGCACAGGTTGTCACGGTGACGGCGGTGCCGGCTCAGTTCTGGGCCCCGATCTGACCGACCCGCAGTGGCTGTGGAGCGACGGCAGCCTTGCCGGCATCCAGCGCACGATTGCCGGCGGCGTTGCCAAGCCCAAGAAGTTCCGCGCACCCATGCCCGCCAGAGGCGGCGCCACGCTGACCGAGGAGCAAGTGGCTGCGGTTGCCGCCTTCGTGTGGGGGCTTGGCCAGAAGCGCTGAGCCGCCCGCATCCGGCACGACTACCAGCGGCTGTTGGTCTGATGCTAGTATCGATCCTATAGAAAGCAGCAGGTTGCGCGCCCTGGCGAGCCAGGTACGCATTCGTACCTCTGCACATCACCGCGCCACTTGCCGCCGGTCCGGGAATGAAACGGATTTAAAATACCAAGGAGACTCTTCGATGAATCTAACCCTGTCGCGTACGATCGCCGCCATCCTCAGCGGTGCCTCCGTGGGGATGTCTGCAGCTGCGTTCGCAGCCCCGGCGGAACCAGAATCGGAGGCGCTCGGCGAGATCGTCGTCACGGCACAGCGCCGCTCGGAGAGCATGCAGAACGTCCCGATCTCCATGCAGGCATTCACCGGCAAGACGATCGCCGAGTTGAACGTGGCGACCTTCGATGACTACATCAAGTATCTGCCGAACGTGACCTCGGCCAACAACGGTCCGGGACAGAACGAGATCTTCATGCGCGGCTTGAGCGCCGGTGCGCAGCCAAGCCAGGGCAGCGGCTCCACGGCCGCGTTCCCCAACGTCGCGATCTTCCTCGACAACCAGTCGGGCCAGCTGCCCGGACGCAATCTGGACATCTACGCCGCCGATCTGAACCGCATCGAAGTGCTCGAGGGGCCCCAGGGAACGCTGTTCGGCTCAGGAGCCGAGGCCGGCATGGTCCGATATATCACCAACGAACCGAAGATCAACGTCACCGAGGGCAACTTCACGGCCGGCTATGGCGTGACCGCGCACGGCGATCCTAATTCCAAATTGATGGCCGTACTGAACCTGCCGTTGATTTCGGACAAGCTGGCCATTAGAGGCGTGTTGTTCAACGACCAGCGCGGCGGCTACATTGACAACGTGCCGGGCACATTCACACGCCGCAACACCGATGTCGGCATGGCCTACGCGAATTACCCGGCCGATGCCGGCGGCAACTGCCCGAACGGACTGCCGAACAACGGCTGGTGCGTGCCGCCGAACTCAGTGCGCATCAATAACAACTCGATCACGGCGCGGGCCATCAATCCGGTGACCTACAAGGGCGTCCGCCTGCAGGCGCTGTATAAATTCAACGACGACTGGGATTTTCTGTTGTCGCAGACGTACCAGAACATGAACTCGGACGGCGTGTTCTACCAGCTGCCTAACGGCTCGGACGGCGAGAGATTGAATCCCCTGGAAGTGACGCTGTTCAATGCGTCCTACAACAAGGACAAGTTCTCCAACACTGCGTGGACCCTGAACGGCAGGATCGGCGCGCTGAAAGCCGTCTACACGGGCGGCTACCTGTTACGCAAGGTGGAGCAGGTCAATGACTACACCAACTATGCACGCGGCGTGTACGCCGACTACTATCAGTGTTACAACGATCCTGGTGTTCCCAACCCGCCACCCTGTTACTCGCCCTCGGCGATCTGGCGTTCCGTCGAACGCAACGAGCACTGGCAGCATGAGTTCCGATTGGCCACGCCCGATGAATGGCGCTTTCGCGGCATCGCCGGTGTGTACATCCAGAGCAACAAGCTGTTCGACCAGAGCGACTGGCGATACAAGACCGTTCCCGCCTGTACGGCGGACGTGCCTGCGGGCACGCCCGGCAACACCAACTGCTTCACGCCCATCGGCCAGCCGCCGGGCGTGACAATCGAATCGCCGGGCGTGCGCGACGCGAACAGCTCGTTCTTTCAGGATGACGTGCGCCAGACCAAGCAGACCGCGTTCTTTTTCTCGTTCGACTACGACATCATTCCCAAGGTCCTGACCGCGACCATCGGAACACGGCATTTCAAGTTCAAGAATTCCTTGAAGGGCAATGTGGCCAACAGCTTCGGCTGCTTCCAGGGCGGTCTGCCGGCCGGCGGCTGCGCGCTGGGTTTCAACCTCGATGCCCAGAATCTGCAGGACACGGAGTCGGGCTGGAAGAGCCGCGCGAACCTCACCTGGCACATCACGCCCGACGTGATGGTGTATTACACGTTCTCGCAGGGTTTTCGTCCCGGCGGATTCAACCAAAACGGCGATTCTCCGCATGCGCCCGGTACGGATGGGGTCAACCAATACCTGACGCCGCGCTCGTACCAGTCGGACAAGCTGTCGAACAACGAAATCGGCTGGAAGGCCGAGTTCCTCGACAATCGCGTGCAGTGGAACGGCGCCATCTACAAAGAAAAATGGGAAAACGTGCAGGTCGCGTTCTTCAATCCGGGACTGGTGGGCAACATTTTCTATAACACGAACGGGCAGAACTTCGACCTGAAGGGCATCGAGTCCTCGTTCATCTTCAAGGTGCTCCCTGGACTCACGGTGCAGGCGGCCGGCTCCTGGAACCGCAGCGAGCAGACGAACTCGCCGGCACTGATCGCCAACAATCCTGCCAGCGGCAATTTCGGCAATCCAATCACACAGAATTGCGATGACACCGGGGCCAATTGCGTGGCGGTGTCGAACCCGTTCGGTCCCATTGGATCACCGACCGCCAATTCACCGCCCATGCAGTTTTCGCTGCGGGCTCGGTACCAGTGGTCCTTCAGCGATTACGAAGCCTTCTTCCAGGCGGGCGCGTCCCATGTCGGGCATTCGTTCACGCAGGCAGGCTCCAATCCGCCGATCGCGTCAGACGGCGTCATCACCACCGGGAGACTTCGTTTCGAGAACGAAGCCTATTCAACCTACGATGCATCGTTCGGCATTTCCAAGGACCAATGGAACGTATCAGTCTTTGGCGAGAATCTTGCGAATTCCAATGCGGCCGTTTTCACCAGCACCCAGCAGTTCATCGTGGCTCAAACGCCGCTGCGCCCGCGGGTGCTGGGCGTAACGTTCGGGTACAAGTTCTGATATGACAGACCGTGTGCCGGTGTCAGACAGACGCCGGCACATGGTGCTGGGATGGCGGGGTAGCCGGAATCCCGATGGCTGACTTCAGATTCCAATCAGCGGGTTCAATGGATATCTGTAATTTAACATAATATACATTATACGTAGTTGGAGTGTAGCAGCCAAGTTCTGATGTCCGGATCTGGCTAAGTTCAAGCGTCCGCTTTTGTGAGTCGAACGAATCGCTGCGCCAGGGCCGGCAACACCAACAAGTTCAACAGCGTGGAGGAAATCAGTCCGCCCAGCACTGTCACTGCCATCGGGCCCTCAATCTCCTGACCCGGGCGACTCAAGCCCACCGCGAGCGGCGCAAGCCCCAGCGCAGTCACCGCGGCCGTCATCAGGATGGGCACCAGCCGCTCATTGGCGCCGCGCACGACCAGCTCCAGATTCCAGGCGCGTCCCTCCACCTCGACAAGATGCTCGTAGTGCGCCAGTTGAAGGATGGCATTACGAGCGCTGACGCCGAACACCGTCACCAGACCCACGACGGTCCCGAGGGAAATGCCCAGACCCGTGACCCAGATCGCTATGATGCTGCCGATGAGACTGAACGGCAGATTGGCGAGCACCAGCCAGCTGTTGGCACGCCAATGAAACGACATGAACAAGATCATGATGATCAGTGCCAACGCCAGTCCGGAATACAACATCAATTCGTTGCGCGTCTTCAACTCCGCTTCCGCTGCACCGGCAAATTCCAGGAATACGCCTGCCGGAAGCGCGACCGATTTTGAAACTGCCTGCCGGGCATTCTGGACGACGGATTGCAGCGAGCCCGCCCCCACATTGAACGTCACGGCGACCAGGCGCTGGCCGCCATCGTGCTCAATACTGTAACGATCCTGCGCCACCTCAATCTGGGCCACCTGCGACAGGGGCACGGGCCCAAAGGGCGATGCGATCATCAAGCCCTGCAGCTGCGCCGGTGCGTGCCGCATCGCATCCGGCAACAACATCACCACATCGACAGTGCGGGTTCCGTTGTAGGTTTGTCCCACCCTGGCGCCTACATAGGCGGCTTGAATCGTATCCAGAACTTCCTGGACTCTGAGACCCGACGCGGCCAGTGCCTGAGGCACCAGGTGTATGAAAATGGACGGCGTGCCGCTTTGACGCTTGAACTGCAGATCGACAATTCCATTGACCCCGCCCAGCGCGCCGACGATCCTGTCTGCCGTCTTGTCCAACGTATCCAGATCCTCGCCGAATACCTTAATCGCCACCTGCGCAGTGACTCCGCTCAAACTCTCGCTGATGCGATCACCGAGAAAGGTCACCACCTCACTCTGAGTACCCGGGTAGTTCTCCAGTATTGCGCGCAGTTGCTCCTGCGCCTGCGCTTGATCCACGTTCGACCCGGGTTTGAGCTCGACGTGGAATTCACTGCGGTGCGGACCCCAGGTATCCTCGCCCAACTCTGCCCTGCCGACCTGCTGTTCGACGCTTTGCACGTAGGGCAAAGCGAGGACATCCTTGCTGATCCGTTCTCCGACGGCCCGCATCTCCTGAAGCGAAGTGCCGGTCACCGAGCTTGAAACCTGCATGACGAAATGTCCTTCGCGAAAATCCGGCATGAAGGTGCCGCCCAAAAACGGCACCGACGCGGCGACGGCCAACACCACTGCTGCGAGCAGGAGCAGCGTCGCTCGCAAATGCGCACCGACGGCGTGCACGGCAGCGCTCTGCCAGGCTTTCATGCGACGCAGCCAGGCAGGCTCCGGGCGCTGATCGTGCCGCCGCAGGAACAGCGCACACAATGCCGGCGTGGAGGTCATCGCGACCAGCAGCGAGGCGAGGACTGCGAATATGAAGGCAAGCGCCAGAGGTCCCACGAAATGACCCTGCACACTCGAGGTGAACAGTTCGGGCAAAAACACGGCAATCACCACCGCAGTGGCATAGATGACCGGACCGCGCACCTCGAGCGACGCGTCGCGAACAACGTCGAGCCGCGGCCTGGGCGCTGCGGCGTGGGCGTTCTCACGCGAGCGCCGCAGGATGTTTTCGATACCGATGATGGCATCGTCCACGAGAACGCCGAGCGCCACGGCAAATCCGCCCAGCGTCATCGTGTTGAGCGTAAGCCCCATATGCCGCAGCACGGCCACCGCCGCCAGCAGCGACAGAGGAATCGCGGTGAAAGCGATCATCGCTGCCCGAAAGTCGCGCAGGAACAGGTACAGGACCACCAGAATCAAAACGGCCGCAATCAATAGCGATTCCTGCAGATTCCGCAGAGCCCGTTCAATGAAATTGGCCGGCCGATGCAGGCCGGAATACACGGTAATGCCTTGCCTGTTGAGCGCCGGCTCCAGTGCCGCCAGGGCCTGTTCAACAGCCTTCGTGGTCGTCAATGTGTTGGCGCCGTATTGACCGGTAAGCGCGAGCATGACGCCGGGTCGACCCATGATGAGTGCATCGCCGAATTTGAGGGCCGGAGCCACTTTGATTTCCGCGATGTCGCGCAACAAGATGGGCAGGCCGCTGCGAACCGCGATCACAGTCTGCCCTATCGCATTGACATCCGGTTGCGGAGTTGGCGAGCGCAACAGCACACGTTGCGCCTTCATATCGATGAATCCCGCGCCGCGCAGGGGCAGCGCTGCTTTTGCGGCGTCCGCAATATCGGTGAACGACAAATTGAAACTCGAGAGTTTGCGTGAATCAGGCAGGATCTGAATCTGTCGAACCTCGCCGCCGAAAACATTGACATGCGCCACGCCGGGCACGGCCAGCAATCGCGGCTTGATGATCCAGTCGGCATTGTCGCGCAAGGTGAAGGCATCGAGGCTGTCGGACACCAGTCCGATTTTCAACAAGTCCATGGTGCTGGAGACCAGCGGCGACAGCTTTGGCGTGGCGACGCCGGCAGGCAGAGTGCTGCCCAGCTCCGACAGGCGTTCTGAAATCCCCTGACGCGCAATGTGGACATCGATGCCCTCGGTGAAGGTGATCTTCACCACCGAAAGACCCGGAATCGATTCCGAGCGCATGGTCGCAACACCCGCCGCACCATTGACGGTGTTTTCGACCTGCTTGGTCACCAATTCCTCGACCTGCTGCGGCGCGAATCCCGGCGCCTCCGTTTGGATGTCCACCTGCGAAGGAACGAATTCCGGGAACACATCCAAAGGTGCCTGCAACGCCCCCCAGGAACCCAGGATGAGCGCGAACAACGACAGCGCCGCAATCGCGCCGTAATGACGCACGCACAGCGTGACCAGTGCCCGGATCACGCCTATTCCGCTTCCCGGTTCGGATTGGTTTCGCGCGCCAGCAACTGACCAGCCGACGTCGTCACGATTTTAGCGCCCGCGTCAACGCCTTGCCGCACGAAGAAGCCATCAGCGGCCGGCATGCTCGTATCCAGCTCGATGCGCAGGAATACGTTGGGCTTTGTCTCGAGGTAGAACCAATACTTTCCCTTGCTGATGATGACGGCCGATGAGGGAATCGTCACACCGTCTTTCGCCGTGCCCACGGGGGCCCACGCCGCCAGCCGCTCGCCTTCATTGACCGAGCCGCCCTTGAGCAATGCAAAGAAACTCGTGCCGGGTACGCTGGAATCGGCCGGCGCTGCCCAGACCGCGGTTGATTGCCAACCCGAACGAGTCGGATCCGCGGCAATGCGGCCTAGCCGCACCGACTTGGGTGCAGAGCCGCCGATGGTACCAATGGGAAATGTGACCCGCACCATCTTGGCCTCACCTCGCGCAACGGCGGAAACTTCAGCATTGATGCCCTGATTCTTCCAGGGCGGGTCCTGGCCCCAGGTCGAGGATGCACGGCGTTTGACCAGCTCCAGGGCGGCCCGATCGACCATGGCCTGACGCTCGGCCACTTCCTGCAAATCCGCAGCCATCGCGCCCGTCGTACCCGCCAGCCGCCTGCTGCGCTCAAAGGCCGATTCACTTTGGCGCTGCACGGCGATTGCCGTCGACAGATCCGCCACCGACTGGGCGAAGGCTTCATGAGCCAACACGACCCCAAAGCCTGCTGCTTCCGGCACGTGAGAACTGACGGCGGCGATCGATGTCTCGATCCCCATGGTCTTCACCTCGGCGGCGCTTAAGCTCACACCCTCGCCTGCCTCGTCGGTGGCGGGTGCCACGGGGATCGGCGCCGCCGCCTGGCTGGGTGACTTACTGCAGCTGCTCAATGGCGCGAGCATCATGCCGCCCGTGCAGAGCAAGAGCACGGCAGCACAGCGTCGCAAACGGTGCGGCCAATTTGCATTCATGGGTTTGTAGTTCGGTGGAGGGTTGCAGTCGCTGCCTCGGATTCCGGGTGCTGAGTCCACCCTCCTCCGAGCGCCTTCGCGAGGCTCACCAGGGCTTGCAGGCGCCCCAGCTTGTATTGAACGAATTGGTCGCGCGCCGAAAACAAAGATCGCTGCGCCTCCAACACGAGCAGGAAATCACCCGCACCGGATTGATAGCGCAGCTTTGCACCCTCGAAAGCTTTTGTCGATTGCGCGATATTGTCGAGCTGGAATTGCCGCGCGTCTTCCAGGCGACGAATCGAGGACAGGGCATGCTCAACATCGACGAGCGCCGCCAGAATCGCCGCCCGATACGCCGAAAGCAGTTCGCGCTCTTTCGCCTGCGCTTCATCGCGTTGCGCGCGCAATCGCCCGTGATCAAATATGGGATGCACCAGATTTGCGCCCAGCGAGAAGGAGGGACCCGCGCCGCCGATAGTCAGGACGGCGGCCTGCAAGGCGGGATTCTGAACGCCTGCGCTGCCGGTCAACGTGAGGCTGGGAAACATCGCGTCGCGCGCGACCAGCACGTCCGCATGGCTTGCCCGCAGATTCTCTTCGGCGCGTGCGATGTCGGGTCGGCGGGTGAGCAAATCCGACGGAAGTCCTGCCGCGATGACCGGCTCGGTCAACGCATCCAGAGGCTGTCCGCGCACGACAAATTGTTCCGGCTCCCGGCCCAGTAAGAGCGCAAGCGAGGTACGCGCATCGCTTTCCATTTGTTGCAGACCGAGCCTGGTGATCTGCGCCGCGTCATAAACGGACCGTTGTGTCGCCTGCTCGACCGGCGCGGCAGCGCCCGCCGCAAGTCGCGCATCGATGACGTCCAATAATTGTTTCGCCGCCTCCTGATTCGATTGCGCGAGCGCAAGACGGTCGCGAAGCGCGAGCACCGAAAAGTACCCGTTCGCTACGCCGGCCAGCGTCGTCAGGGTGACCGTGTCGCGATCCGCGCGCGACGCACCCGCCAGATGCAGGACTGAATCTCGGGTCGCCCGATTCTTGCCCCAGAAGTCGATTTCGTAGCTGGCCGAGAGCATCCCGGACCAATCCAACTCGTGCCCCGACCCTTGCGAGGAGTGACCGGCCAGAAAATTCGCATTGCCGGCGGCATCGAGCGAGGGCAATAGGGCCGCGCCGGCCTGGCGCGCTCGCGCATCCGCCTGCGCAACGCGCGCACTTGCGGCAGCGATGTCCAGGTTGCTGCTGCTTGCGATGTCCACCAACGCATTCAACTCCGGACTTGAAAACGTGCGGTACCAGTCTGGTGTCGGCAGCGATCCGACAGGCTCACCCGTCGCATCGAACACTGACGGAACATTCTGCGGCACGATGGCAGCCGGCTGCATGGCGCAGGACGCCACCAAGGCGAACATCGCCATTCCCGGCACCCATGGAAAACCGCACGTCACGCTGACATCTCGTAGGACCATTCCAAAGCCAATTCCCTGGCGGAACAGTAGCATCAGGCCAGCGGACCCGTCCTTTACGGATAGTTATAGAAAGGTGATCTCGACCTTCAACCCCGGTTGATTGTCCATCAGCACGATCCTCGCGCCATGCAACTTTGTGATGGCGGCCGCGAGACTTAAGCCCAGACCGCTCCCCGGCGTGCTCCGGCTGCCTTCCAGGCGAAAGAACCGTTGCAGGACCCTGGTGCGCATTGATTCAGGAATACCGGGACCGTCATCACAGACGCGCACCACCACGCTTGCACCCACGCTGTGCGCCCGGACCGAGATGTGCGCGCCAGAACCCGCATGCAGCACGGCGTTGTCGACGAGATTGACGAATAGTTGAGTCAGCAATTCACGGTCACCGTCAATCATCAAGGGCGCAGCAACCTTCGCTTCCAGCGTCAATTGCCGTTCTTCGGCCGCCGGCGCGTAAAGTTCGATGACGGTGTTCAACACCTCGCCCAGGTCAACCCGCGCGAAACCCGCCTTGCGTGCCCCGCTTTCGATCTGCGCGATGCGCAACAACGCACCGAAAATTTCCAGAATGACGTCAGTCTCGCGCCGGGCAGTGTCGATGACCTCGCGCAGTGCGGCCGCGCCGACGTCGGCTCTCTGGGAAAATTCGAGGCGATTTCGCAAGCGGGTCAAGGGGGTCCGAAGGTCGTGCGCAATATCGGTGGTCACCTGCTGCACATCGGTCATCAACGCTTCAATTCGATCCAGCATGGTGTTGATGCTGGAGGCAAGGTGATCGAACTCATCCCCGCCGTGCTGTGTAGGAACCCGTTGTTTCAGATCACCCTGCACGATGTTGCGGCTGGTTTCGCTGACGCGCTCGATCTTTCGCATCAGACGCCGGCTCATCACAACCCCACCGGCGAGCGCGAGCACGACGGATGCTGCCAGTCCCCACAGGAAGGACGCCGTCACGAACTCCTGCATTTCAAGAAGCTGGTCGGTACTCCACCCAACGAACAGATAATTGCCGTTCACGTCGACGCCCCGGCCGCGAATGGCAGTGAGGGATGTCTTGAGTTTGCCCGGTTCGCCCGACCATTCACGAATGCCCACCCGCGGATCCAGCGCCGGCAGGTTGCCAGCCAGCACGACGCGCCCGGAATCTTGCAGAAGATAATGGAAACCTGAGGAGTGATGCGCCATCGAAGCTACCAACTGGCTCATTCCCTCAGGCGAGGCGGACAGTTTGTCTGTCAATACCTCGTTCAATTCATTGGAGACGCTGTCATCGATCTGGTGCCTCATGAAGCGTGCGGTCGACCAGAAAATGACACTGAACAGCAGCAGGAAGCTGATGCCCGTGAGCGCCGCGTACATCAGCGCCAGCCGGAAGCTCGAGGTTCCCAGGACTCTACGGACGAGCACGAATGCTGTATCCGGAACCGCGAATCGTGTGGATCAACGCCACCTCCCGACCTCGGTCGATCTTGGATCGCAGGCGGCTGACATGCGTCTCCACCACATTCGTGTGCGGATCAAAGTGCAAATCCCAGACGTTTTCCAATAGCATGGTCCGGGTGACCACGTGATCGACATGCCGCATCAGATACTCGAGCAGGCGAAACTCCCGCGGCTGCAGGTCGATTTTCTCCTGCGCTCGTCGCGCGCTCCGGGCCAGCAGATCCAACTCCAGATCCTCCACCCGCAGAATCGTTTCCGTTGCCGCGTTCCGCGGCCGGCGACCCAGCGCGGCGGCACGGGCCACCAGTTCTGACAAGGCAAAGGGTTTGACCAGATAGTCGTCGGCACCGGCGTTCAAGCCATGCACCCGATCGTCGATGCCGCCGAGTGTTGTCAAAAACACTACCGCCGTGGTGTTGCCGGCGGCACGAACAGCCTTGATGAGCGCCAGTCCATCGAGCTTCGGAAGCATCCGGTCGACGACGAGCAGATCCCACTTTTCCGCGTTGGCGCGCGCAAGGCCATCGGGACCGTCACGGGACACCGCAACGCTGTGGCCGGCCTCGGTCAGGCCCTGCGCCACATAGTCCGCGGTATCCGCATCGTCCTCGACGACCAGGATCTTCAATCAATGCACCCCTCGATATCTGCCGATCTGATTCAACGCTTTACCGGCGCTGCGACCAACACCGTGAACGTATCGGGCGTGGGCACCGGCCGCGGATGCGGGTGCTCCGGCGTGGCCGCCTGCTCGGGACCAAAATCGGACGTGGCCAGATAGACCAGGCCCGTGTGTGAATCCACGGCCATCGTGCGTGCGCCGCGTTGGGTGGCCAGCGTACTCAGAACCGAGTACGCATCGCCTGATCCGGCCCGCACGATCGTCAGCGTGCCTTCGCCATTGGAGCTGAAAACCAAGCCCCTTGCCGACCAGTAACCCGCGCCGTCCGGACCCGCACCGATCCTTACGCGCGCCACCGGTTTCCCACTGATGGAGTCGGTGATTGCCATCACGTTCTCATCGCAGACGGAAAACAACCGATGGTTGACGGCATCCAGGGCAAGTCCGCTCGGGCTTGCGCAGCCGGGCAATGCCCACGTTGAGGCAACGGCCAACTTGTCGGCGTCGATGACCACCATCTGACCCGCATCACTTTCAATATTCACGAAGATATGGCCATGGGCGTCTTGAATTGCAAACTCCGGCTTGTCCGGCATTGCCAGTGTCGCCAGCACTTTTAGCGACGTCGCATCCAATACCGTGACGTCCTTGCTTCGGCCATTGAACGTGAACAGATGCCCACGCTCGCCGTCAAACAAAATGGCATCAGGGTTTGATCCGGAAACCGCCACTGTGCGCAGCGGCGCAAGCGTGTCGTAATCGAATTCGGTCACCGAGTTCACCCTGCCGTTGCTGGTAAAGCCGCGTTTCAGTTCGGGCGCGAGCGCCACGCCATGCACGCCCTCCGTGTTGAGAATCCGTCCAACCACCGCACCGGTGGCCGTGTCCACGACTTCGACTCGATTGTCCCGGGCTATAAACAGGCGATGACGCGCCTCATCCAAGGTCAGGTAGTCCCAGCCGCCAGTCCCCGTGAGTGTCCAACGATGGATGATTGAATACGCCTTGTCATCGAAGGGTGCCTTCGCCGCCAGCGGCTGGACCAGGATTGAGGCAGCGACAATCGCTGCGAACGGGCGGATGATGTTGCCGACAGAGGGGCTGAGCATGAAGAACTCCCTGATTATCGCGGCGGAACTGACACGCCGACTTCGCCGTTGCGTCCGAGATTCGCCTGCGGAGAATCCGTCCGGGTGGTCACCGCGTGCGAGGCCAGCGTGCCGATGTGATGGCGGCCTTTGACGGCGTACCACAACAGGCCTGCCCCGAGAATCACGGCGATGTAAACGAACGCGCCCCAGGTGTTGTACCAGGGTGCGCCGTAGATCGATTCGCGCGGCCAGGCCAGGTTGAGCGCCATCCCCACGCCCCACAGCACCGCGACGATGTTGACGAGCATTCCCCACTTGCCCATGGTGAAGTAGCCGCCGGCCTTGAGATCTGCGGGGGGCCATTGCCCCTGCAGGCGCTTCATCAGCAGTGGGCCCGTCACCATCAGGTACGCCAGGTAGATCATGATGACGGCAATCGAAGTCAGCACCGTGAAGACTTTCGGCTGACCAATGTTGACGACCAGGATCAGCGCGGCAATCATGCCGATGACGACGGCCGGAACAATAGGCGTCTGCGTTTTGGGATGCACTCGCGCCAGCTTCTCCCCGAACGGAAGCGCGTTATCGCGCGCCATCGCGAAGGTCAGACGGATGGCAGCCGTGTGCACCGCCAGCGCGCACACCGTCACCGCGACCACGATGCAGGCGAGGAAAACTTTTCCCACCGGGCCCCACATCACCTGCTCGACAATGTATTGCAAGCCGCCGCTGCTGCTACCGATCATCGGATCATGCAAATCGGGCGCCGACATGACTGCGAACACCAGGATCGCGCCACCGATGACGAACGAGGCAAGTATGGCCCGCAGAATGGACCGCGGAGCGGTGCGCCGAGGCTCCAGCGTCTCCTCACCCAGTGAACTGGCGGTGTCGAAGCCGTACATCACATATCCCGAGGCCAGCGATGCCACCAGGAAGGCACCCAGAAACCCCCCGCTATTACCGGCACCGTAACCGTTAGTGGAGAAAAACACTTCCGGGCCGCGCTTGATGTTGAGCGCCAGGATGATGGCGATGAGGCAAGCCGCGATCAGCTCGATAAAGACGCCCGCACTGTTGATCATTGCCATCAACCGCACGCCGAGCGCATTGACGACGGTAGTGAACACGATCAGAACGGTGCCGAGGATTACCGCGTTGGTGGCGAAATCGTAGGTTCCGCTGCCGTCGCCGATCACCTGGAAGCCACTCCACAGCCGCGGAAGGTTCAGTTGCAGCGCAAGCACCACGGCCGACAGGGAAACGATCGACGCCGTGAGCATCAGCCAGCCCGAGGACCAGCCAACGATCCGGCTGCCCAGTTGCTTGGACCAGTTGTAGACCGATCCAGCGATGGGGTATTTGGCAGCCAGCTCCATGAAGCATAGCGCGACCGCCAACTGACCGACGAGTACCAGCGGCCAGGACCACAGATAAGCTGGCCCGGCGGTGCTGAAGCCGAAAAAGAACAACTGGAATGTACCGGTGAGAATGGAAATATAGCTGACGCCCGCAGCGAAGCTGCCGAAGGCCCCAATGCTGCGATCAAGCGATTCTTTGTAGCCGAAGTGCTCCATGCCGCTGTCGCTCCGGCCGCCAGTCTCATTCTTGACCATGCTTTTATCCCCTGTGAAATGGGTCGTCGCTCGGCAACCCTGCTTTTCAGTCTGCCACAGGTGGCCGGCAGCAGGAAATTCATGAGCGTGGTTCCGGGGATTAATTGCTCTCGATCTGGCGGCACAGCCGCCCCGCTCCGACGGCCGCGGCCATGCGCGTGATTCACCGTCCGGTAAGACTCGCCCCACTCAATCGGCCAACGGCGCCGAGCGTGGTCTGTGCAGCGTTGAGCCCGAGCCTGAAATCATCATCCGAGAAAGTGGCGTACACGTCGGTGGGCTGATGCCAATGCGGATCCCAGCCGGCGCCGATGTCACGGCCTCGCTCGTTCTCGCGCAGGCTGATCGCCGGCACGTGATCCATGAACGCTTCGCTGTCGGTGTGCGTCATGTGCGGACCCACTGAGGCGGGGTACTGAGTGGCATACGCCTCGTTGGCGGCATGGAAAGCCCACGCCAGTTCCTGCGCGCCGGGTGCGAACTTGGAAGCGGACTGGAACTCGATATTCACGTCGGCCTCGGGCCGCTGCTGCGTGGAAGAGGTGCCATCGCGACGCGGCATGCCGTGATCGAACAGCATCATGTCGTGCTGGATCATGCCCAACCACTTCGGCTCCGGATATCGCCCTGAGCCTGGAGGATCCTCCTGACCCTGTAGCGCGGCGCGCTGCGCAACGTAGGCCTCCGCGCCGTTCAGTCCCGTCTCTTCATTGTTCCAAAGCACGAAGCGGATCGAGCGCTCGGTTTTCACATCCGGCAAGGAGAGCACCCGAGCCAGTTCCATGACCAGCGCCGTGCCCGATCCATCGTCATTGGCGGCCTCGCCCCAACCATGACCATCCATATGCGCGCTCACGATATACATCAGCTCAGGATGCACCGTGCCCACCTTGGTGCAATAGACTTCCTCGCGCGCGCCATCCCGGCTGGGCTGTGAATTGAGCGTTCGCAGTCTGGCATCCGGCTGGCGGGAGGAATCGATGTTGACGCCCGTCGGAGCAACGATGCCGCGATACCGGCCACCGCCGACCGCTTGATCCGGATCATCCGGCGGCAACGGGTCGCCGGCTTTGCGTGGTTCAGGCGTATTGAACTCGTAGTGGATCCGCGCGGTGTTCGCGCAGCCATAGCCGCGCAGCTGCGCCTCAATCCAATCCACCGCGGCGCGATTCCGATCCGTGCCCTGGCGCCGGTCGCCGAATTGGGTCAGGCCCTTGAGGGTCGCCTTGTATCGGGCAAGGTCCAGGCGCGCCACCAGCGTTTTGACCGGATCCGTTGCGACGTTTGAGGCGTTTGGCGGCTCGCCGGCGTGTACGAGCCGCGCCAACGCCGACATGATCAGAAAGACCGCGGTGCAATCGGCAAAATTCAGTTTACGCATGGGCACTTCGCACACGGCCGCGAACGCGGCGGCCTCCTCTGCTCAACTATACGCAAACAGGCGCCGTGTTGCGGGCCGGCTATCACGACCAATCAAGCCGATCCTAACGCAATTGAATCCATCCGGCGGCCGCGCACGAATAGCGGGGGTAGGCCAAACAATGGCCTGTGAATCGATTCAACCCAGACACAATGGAGATACAGTTATGCGCAATAGGAAATCGATACTTTCGGCAGCGACCGGACTGGCAATGTCCGCCCTGCTGGCATTGCCACTGTTGGCGAGCGCCTCACACCACGAGGCGAAGACAGATATCGTCGACACCGCGGTTGCCGCCGGCCAGTTCAAGACGCTCGCTGCGGCATTGCAAGCGGCAGGGCTGGTCGAGACGCTGAAGGGAAAGGGGCCGTTCACGGTATTCGCGCCGACGGATGAGGCATTCGCGAAGCTCCCGCCCGGCACAGTCGAATCGCTGTTGAAGCCGGAGAACAAGCAAAAGCTGAGCGATATCCTCACTTACCACGTGGTTTCCGGGAACATCAAGGCCGCCAAGGTGGTGACGCTGAAGAGCGCGAAGACCGTGAACGGGCAGTCCGTCATGATCTCGGCTGACAAAGGAACGGTCAAGGTCGACGGCGCGACGGTCACCAAGACCGATATCGCAGCGAGCAATGGCACGATCCACGTGATCGATTCAGTGCTCATGCCGAAATGATTCGCTAGTTCGAACGCAGAGTTGCCGCGACCCCAGGAGCGAAAGGACTCCGGGGTCGCGCTTTGTTGTGAACTGCCTTTGAGCTCGCTATTGGTTTCGTGATGCTTGGGGTGCCATCGCGGTATCGCCCTGCCAGTTAACATTACTACCAGACGATCGGCCGCCCCCGCTGATCAAAGAATTCTCCCGAGGACTGCGCTGTCAGCGTGTTGAGCACCGCCAGGATACGCAGCGCCGCCACTTCAGGTGATTGGACTTCAAGCCCAGGCTTTGCGAAGCGAGCGGACAGAGGCGTGGCAACCGTGCCAGGATGCAAGGCGATGCACAGCGCCTCGGGTCGGGTGCGACGCAGTTCAATCGCAGCGGTGCGCACGATCTGGTTCAGCGCGGCCTTTGAGGCGCGGTAGCTGTACCACCCGCCAAGCCGATTGTCGCCGATGCTGCCAACCCGTGCGGACAAGGTGGCGAATACGCACCTGCCGGCACGCGGTAGCAACGGGAGAAAATGCTTCATCAGCAGCGCCGGCCCGATTGCGTTGACTACGAATGCGCGCATCATTGCAGCCCCGTCCATCTGGCGCCAGGTCTTCTCGGCGACCACACCATCGCCATCAAGCACGCCAGTGGCGTCGATCAGCAGCCGCAAGTCCACTGGGCTGCGCTGCACGTCTGCCGCGACCGCCTCGATGCTTGACTCGTCACATAGATCCAGGGCTACAGCGCTGCTGCGCGAGTAGCCCAGCACGGCTGAGAAACCCGGCTGTGCAGCGAGCCGCAGCGCGAGAGCGCGGCCGATCCCGCCGCTGGCTCCGAACACGACGGCGCGGCCGCCTGCAGGAAACGCTTCGGCTGATGCTGGTGATTCCACGATTGATTTCCCTTCTCGATTAAGCGCTGCAGTCTCAGACGGGAAGCGAAATGCCTTCCGCCTCGACGACACGCACGAGTGCATCCTCCAACAAGGCCCGTGCAGTGCCCGCTACCTGCATCAGATAATGATGGAGTGCGGCATCGGCCGGACTGCGGCTTTTACACTCGGCGCTGTAGGTTTCGAAATTTCCCATTCGCACCAGCAGCTCGGAGAGGTGGTGCGGACACTCGCAGTTCAGGGCGACTGACGCCAGGGAAACTTCCGCGAGCGCCTTGTTATCGAAGCGGCGCGGCGCGACCGGATCCAGATGCCGTAAAGGGCTGAGACCGCTGGCCTGCGCGGCGGCAGGCGGGAATTGGCATAGCAATTCCAGCTGGTCGACACTCAGCGGCGCGCGGGCCAGACTGCAGCCCAGTGCCCTCAGTTCCCGCTCGATGCGTTGCGAAGCGTAGCCGTACTCGACGATGATCTTCTGCGCCCCGACTTGTTGCGCCAGGGACTGAATTGTCCGCGCCGATTCGCGCTGCAGAGTCGGCAACTCGATCAGCAGGACATCGGCGGCAACTCCTCGCAGGGCTTCGCCAGCGCGCTCGGCATCAGGACTTGACGCTACGACTTGCACCATAGGCAGTTGATAGTGCTGCACCCGCATGGCCAGTGCATCGCCGGCGATGGCCACGCGTACCGGGAGTCTTGCGCCCTCGGCAGTGGAATGGGCCTCGCCGCGCGGAGCGCGGGCGGCGCGTGCTGCCGTGTGGAGCATGGACTGCAACCGCACCAGATCAAGTGCGGCGACAGAGCCTATCGCGTGCCCCGAGTCAACCAGCTGCTTGATCACCGTGAGGCGGGTGACTTCGTCGGGGGAGTACTGGCGCTGCCCCGTCGCACTCTGGCGTGGTCCGACAATGTTGTATCGCCTTTCCCAAACGCGCAGCGTTTGAACGGGGATGCCGGTGAGTCGTGCTACCGCACCACTTCGGTACACCTGCTTCGCCACCAGAACCCGTGGATCTTTTGGCATCGGCCTCTCTTAATGAACTGTCTTTGAAACGCTATTATCACGTTTATTGCGTTCATTAACAGGTCTTTAGAATAAATTTTTCCAGAAAACCCTGTTCAATATGAATACAACTATGTATATTGCAGCAATGGAGAGACATACCCACTATCACAGGAGAAATCTTCAATGTCTGGTTCTTTAGAAAAAGTCCTGAGTGATACGCCTGTCAGCCTAAAACTCCTGCAGGTGCTGACAGAAACCAGTTATGACTCGATCCTCATCACGGATGCGAGTGCCGGGGCCAAAATTATTTACGCGAACCAGGCTTTCAAGAAGCTTACTGGTTACGCGCCGTCGGAAGTAATCGGCAAAACGCCGAAAATTTTGCAAGGACCCGCTACGGATCAAAAAGTGATTGCGCGCCTGGGTGAAGCCATCAAGAACGGCGGCAAATTCGAAGGTCAAGCGATCAATTATAAGAAGGATGGAACCCCCTTCGTCATGCACTGGCGCGTAACGCCAGTTAAGGTCGGCAAGCTGGCCAGGTGTTGGTTGGCGATTCAACGCGCAGGCTTTGCGATTCAGTAGCCGCATCGCTCACGGTTGAATATGCAAGATACTCGTACGGCACAATGAAATATCTTTACGGGCTGTTGATTTCGATCGGAAACTCGCTGACCGCGGTCGGATGCGCTGGCCTGGTACTCGCCCTGAGCGGGATGATCAACCCAGATTTTTTTGCGATAGGAATCTCCTCGGGGATAAGAATAATCGGTTCGGTGGCGATTACGGGTTGCCTGTTAAGCGCCGTTGGCTATGGAATCGTTGACTATCTGGACGAGTAAAATTCTTGGAGGGCTGATATGTTCAGAAAATCGGATTTTTTCTTTCTGCTGGCGGTGATGATATCGTTCATTCTGTCAGCCTACATGTGGTTTGGCTTGAAGGATCGAGAGCAGGCAATCTTCACAGCGATTTGGGTGCCCTCCATCCTGTGCTTCGGGATTTATTTCAAGCTGACAGCATTGCTGGGTAAAAAGCCATGATGTTCGGCGATCCGCTCTACGTCGGTATTGCCGTTTTTGCGTTGATGCTGATCGGCGTACTTCTGACCATCATGGAATTTCGTAACCTGAAATAACTAATGGTTGACGCGCAGCCGAAACCGGTGCGTGCAATACGCTCGGCTTACCCTAATGGCGTACCCGGAATCCTGAGGTAGACAACCCGCTCTTGTGAGCGGGCATCATCTTGCCAAGCTCCCACCGGTTTGCACCTGGCATTGCCGTCAACCTTTCAAAACAATCCGCAGATCTTTCCATCCTCGTCCACATCGATCGACACCGAGGCTGGAATCCTCGGCAGACCGGGCATGGTCATGATTTCCCCGCAGATCATGACAATGAATTGCGCTCCGGCCGCGAGCCGTACTTCACGCACATTGACGGTGTGACCCGACGGTGCGCCGCGCAGGGTCGGGTCGGTCGAAAACGAATACTGGGTCTTGGCTACGCACACCGGATAGTGGCCGTAGCCGGCGTCCTGCAGCCGCTGGATCTGTTGCCGCACGTTCTTGTCGGCTGAAATATCGGCGGCGTGATATATCTTCTGGGCGATGGCCTGCATCTTCTCCCACAACGTGGCGCCGTCTTCGTAGACAAACTTGAACCCGCTGGGTTGTGAACACAGATTCACGACCTCGTGTGCAACCTCGATCGCGCCCTTGCTGCCTTCGGCAAAATGGCGCGCAAGAATCACCTTGACGCCTTGATGAGCGACGGAGTCGATCAGCAGCTTCACCTCGGCATCGGTGTCTTCTGCACGGTGGTTGATCGACACAACACACGGTATTCCGTAATGGTTGCGCACGTTGTCGATGTGCCGTTCCAGATTGACCACGCCTTGCCTGAGCGCGCCAAGGTTTTCCTTGCCTACATCCGCAACATTCACGCCCCCATGAAACTTCAAAGCACGGATCGTTGCGACGATCACAGCAGCCGATGGCTTCAACCCGGATTTTCGGCATTTGATGTCGACGAATTTCTCTGCGCCCAGGTCGGCGCCGAATCCGGCTTCGGTGACCACATAGTCCGCAAGCTTCAGAGCCGTACGCGTGGCGATCACGGAATTGCAGCCATGCGCAATGTTCGCGAAGGGCCCGCCGTGAATGAATGCGGGATTGTTCTCCAGCGTTTGCACCAGATTGGGCGCCAGCGCCTGTTTCAAGAGCACTGTCATCGCGCCGTGCGCCTTGAGTTGCCGGGCCAGGATCGGCTCGCCGCCTAGCGAGGTGCCGATGACGATATTCCCGAGCCGCTCGCGCAAATCGTGCAAGCTCGTGGCCAGACAGAAAATAGCCATGATTTCGGAGGCTACGACGATGTCGAACCCGTCCTCACGCGCGTATCCGTTCGAGGTTCCCAGCCCGACGACGATGCTGCGCAGTGCGCGGTCGTTCAAATCCACTACGCGCCGCCAGGCGATGCGGCGCGTGTCGAATTTCAGCTCATTGCCGAAATGAATGTGGTTGTCGATGAGGGCCGACAACAGATTGTGCGCAAGCGAAATGGCGGAGAAATCTCCGGTGAAATGAAGGTTGATATCCTCCATCGGCACGACCTGCGAATATCCACCCCCTGCCGCTCCGCCCTTCATCCCGAATACGGGCCCCAGTGCCGGTTCTCGCAGGCAGATGATGGCTTTCTTGCCGATGTGATTCAGGGCATCGCCCAGACCCACCGTGGTGGTGGTCTTTCCCTCGCCCGCCGGGGTGGGGGAAACGGCCGTCACCAGAACCAGTTTGCCGTCGGGCCGGTCATTCAAGCTTTTGATGAAATCCAAGGACACTTTGGCCTTGTACCGGCCGTAGGATTCCAGCGATTCTTCAGGTATGCCCAGTCGTTCCTGCGCCAATTGCAGAATCGGCCGCATCGTTGCGCGCTGCGCGATATCGATATTGCTCACAATGAGTGCCCTGCCGAACAGAACACGGGTTCAAGAATCAATTGGCGCATGGCTCGTCCTTTATCGTTGATTGGGTCGACGGGTGTACCGTTCATCTCCACCCGACTGGCCATCTTAGCAAGCGGCGTGAGGCGAGGCGCTACTTGGACATAAGTGTATCTATTGACACCATGTCAGTTCTTTTCGTAGACTGACGATATGACTGAAATTGAAGACCGCCGCAGCGAGGAAAAGGAGCGCCGCCGCCTCGAAATCATCGACGCAGCCGAGCAGGTGTTCGGCGAAGTCGGGTTCGACGATGCGACCATGCTTCAAATCGCGCGCAAAGCCAGACTCTCGCGCGCCCTGGTCTACATCTACTTTAAGGACAAGGCGGACCTGCAATTCGCCATCGCCGAGCGGGCCGGTCTGCAACTGCAGCAGCGCTTCAGCGAAGCGGTTGCCCGCAACAAGAAAGGACTTGATCAGATCGAGGCGATAGGCCGCGCGTATCTGGCGTTTTCACAGGAATTCCCAGTCTATTTCAACGCAATAGCATCGTTTGAATCATTGATAGCCAGTGCCGAGGTGAACAGCGCCTACATCGATGCGTGCATGACCGGCCAGCAGAAGAAAATGGCCATCATGGTCTCGGCAATCCGGCATGGCATTGCTGACGGATCCATCCGTGCGGACATCGGCGATCCGCTAACAACGTCGATCGCGCTCTGGGGGTTCATGCACGGGATCATCCAGCTTAGTACAACCAAGGCCGACGCGTTCGCGCGCGAGGGCATTAACGTCCAACAACTCGGCCGGCATGCGCTGCAAATGGCGCGTCACTCCATGAAGGGACCCAAGGGCTAATTTTTTCGACATGAAAATGACGCATGTCTACTAGTTGTATTACTGCCCAGCATCGATTCCTTTTGGCGCTGTTGCTGAGCACGCAGGTCCTGGCGCCTGCCACCCTGGCGGCCGCCCAGTCCACGCCGGCAGGCCGCACATTGGAGCAAGTCTTGTCGGACTACCTCGCGCAAGGGTTGGACAGCAATCTGCCTTTACAACAGCAGGAGATTTCCTTCGAGCGCAGCGTGCAGGCGCTGGCCGAAGCACGCGGCGCTTACCTTCCCTCTCTGTCGCTCGAAGCACGCTACACGCGCGCCCACGGCGGCCGCACGATCGACATACCCATCGGCAGCGTGGTCAATCCGGTATACGCGACGCTCAATCAGCTGACCCAGAATCTGCCATCTCCCACCAACTTCTCGCCGCTTCCGCATCAGCAGTTCACCACCCAACGCCCACGCGAACAGCAAACAGCCTTGCGAATCATGCAACCGTTGTATGCGCCGGCAATTGCGGCCAATGTGCGTGCGCAGCGCGCCAACTCGTATGCCGCGCAGTTCACCCGGGACGCCTTCCGATCCGTGCTCGTGCGCGACATCGGCATTGCCTATCTGGACTGGTGCAAGGCGAATCAAAGCCTCGCGATCGCCGAGTCCAACATCGAAAGTCTCAGTGAGAATCTGCGCGTCAACAACAAGCTATACGAGGCCGGCAAGGTCACCGAAGATCAGGCGCTGCGAGCCCAAGCCGAACTGCTGAGCGTGCAGCAACAGCGGGTCGAGGCGAGCAACGCCATCGCCCGCGCGCAGCGCTATTTCAACTTCCTGATCAACCGGGATCGCGCACTGCCCATCGAACCGTCCGATCTGCCCCGTGTCGATACGCTAAACCCCGGCCCGCTGGAAACGCTGATTTCTGAGTCCATGCGCCGGCGTGCCGAGTTACGCCAGCTGGATTCACTGCAACAGGCGGCCGCCGCCGGCATCGATGCCGCCCGTTCGGGCTTCAAACCAACGTTGGCGCTGGCACTGGAGGGCGGTACGCAGGGCGAGGAGTATCGCTTTGGCCCGAACGAGCGATATGCCATCGGTTCCCTGGTATTCAGCTGGAGTCTGTTCAGTGGAAACCAGTCTCGGGCGCGCGTCGGCCAGGCGACGCTGGCGCAGAAGGCCAGCGCCCTGCAGTTGGAGCAGGCGCGGCAGCAGATCAGCCTGGAGGTCGAGCAGTCCCGCGAGGACTTGCTTGCGGGGTTGAGTGCGCTGCGAACCGCGACGGCGCGCGAGAGCGCAGCGCGCGCCGGATTCAAAATTGCCAGCAAGAAGCGCGATGCCGGCGTCATTTCCCAGGTCGAGTTTCTGGATGCACGGACCAGCTTCGCAGACGCTCAAAGCAATCTGAACCTGGTGCGCTTCGAGGTGTTCGCGCGCGCGATTGAATTGGACTATGCAGCGGGCAACCCCGCACAACATCTTGGGACTTCACCGTGAAATCAATCTGCCTGCTAGTGCCTGCGCTTGTGCTCGCCGCCTGTGGCGGGCGCCCTCCTGACATTGTCCCGCCAGTGCAGCGCGCGACACTGGTCAATGCGAGAGCCGGCTCCGGGCTTGCACTGATAGATGCCACGGGAACACTCGCCGCAAAGGACCAGGTGCCGCTATCGTTCAAGGTGTCCGGCGTCATCGCGCGGTTCGCGGTCGAGGAAGGAGCCCTGGTGAAGCCGGGTCAAATGCTCGCTGAACTTGAACGCGCTGAAGTGGACTCAGGAGTCAGGCAGTCGCATGAACTGTCCGTGAAAGCCGACCGGGATCTTGAGCGTGCTGAGTCCTTGTATGCCGACCAGGTGATCACGCGCGAGCGGGTGGAGGATGCTCGGACCAACGCTGCCGTGGCGCGCGCGGCCCTGACCTCGGCTCGTTTCAATGCCGGTTATGCCGCCATTCACGCACCCGGCCCCGGGATCGTCCTGCGCCGCCTGGCCGAAGCCCGGCAGCTGGTGCAGGCGGGAGCGCCCGTGCTGATCATCTCCAACGAAACGCGCGGTTGGGTGGTCCGAGCCTCCCTATCGGATCGAGACGTCGTCAATGTGAAACTCGGCGATGGCGTACAGGCGCACTTTGATGCCTACCCGGGCAAGGTTCTTGCCGGCCGCGTGTCGCAGATCACGCGTGCGGCGGATGCTCGCACCGGAACATTCGACATCGAAGTCAATGTGGATGTCGCCGGCCTTGCCAATCCCGCATCAGGACTGCTGGCCAAACTGCAGATTACGCCGACCTCGCCCGCCCCGGCTCTGATCCGCGTCCCGATCGAATGCCTGATCGAGGGCGATCAGATGCGAGCATGGGTGTTCACCTACGATGCGCATTCCCGGCGCGTGAAGCGCAAGCCGGTCGAGGTTGCCTTCATCGACGGCAGTGAGGCGGCACTACGATCCGGCGTGTCGGCGGGCGAATCGCTGATCAGTGCGGGGTTAGCGTATCTGCATGACGGCGACGTCGTCGACATCGTGGCGCCATGACCTTTCTTGAGTTTCCGATCCGCCGCTGGCAGTTCACGGTGGTCGTATTCGGCCTGCTCACGGCATTGGGCGCTGCCGCACTCATCTCCATTCCACGCTCTGAGGATCCGAATTTTCCAATCACCGCGTTCCTGATATCGGCCGTGTATCCCGGAGCCGACGCCGTGGAAATGGAACGCCTGGTCGCAAAGCCCATCGAGGACCGGCTGAACGAGATCGATGATCTGAAAAAGATCATCACGACGGTCTCTGACAGCGTGGCCATCCTCAACGTCGAGTTCGAGGCGTATGTCGATTCGGAAAAAAAATACGATGAGATCACGCGGGAGATCAATGCGATCCGGCCTAACCTGCCCGCGGGGCTTGCCAGAATCGAAATACGCAAAGTCAATCCCGGTCTGGTCAACATCGTGCAACTCGCGCTCGTGTCCGACGAAGCGCCCTACCGCCAGCTCGAGGATCTCGCACGCGAACTGAAGGACCGGCTCAAGGGCGTCAAGGGCGTTCGCCAATCCGACTATTGGGCCGTTCCCAAGCGGGAACTGCGCGTGGCCGTGGATTTGAAACGGCTGGCGCTGCTGGGCGTTTCGGCGGACCGGGTCGCGCAGGCATTGCAGGCGGAAAACGCCAGCATTCCTGGCGGGCGCATCGAGATCGGTCCGCGCAGCTTCAGCATCAAATCGAGCGGCAACTTCGAAAATCTGGACGACGTCCGCAACACCGTCGTCAGCTCCGCCGGCGGCCGCATCGTCAAGGTCGCGGACATCGCCGAGGTGAGCTGGGCCACGAAGGAACAGACCTATATGGGGCGCTTCAACGGCAGGCGCGCGGTATTCGTAACCGCCAACCAAAAGGACAATTTCAACATCTTCACCACGCGCGCCGGGCTCACGGCCGTCATCGAGGAGTTCGCCAAGGACCTGCCCGCCAACGTAAAGCTGGAAAGGGGCTTCGACCAGTCCGTCAACGTAAGCGCGCGCTTGAACCGTCTGAGCATCGACCTGAGCATCGCCATCATACTGGTGGCGGTCACGCTGCTGCCGCTGGGGTTCCGCGCTGCCGGCATCGTCATGATCTCGATCCCTCTGTCGCTCGCAATCGGCATCGCGGCGCTGGACTTTGTCGGATTCTCTCTGAACCAGCTGTCGATCGCCGGGTTCATCGTCGCGCTAGGATTGCTGGTCGATGATTCGGTCGTGGTGGTGGAAAACATCGCGCGGCATCTGCGCGAAGGCCAGGATCGAATCTCAGCGGCAATCTCCGGCACGCGCCAGATATTCATCGCCATTCTCGGTTGCACCGTGTGTCTGTGCCTTGCCTTTCTGCCGCTGATGTTTCTGCCAGGAAACGCCGGCAAGTTCATCCGGTCGCTGCCCTCCGCCGTGCTTGCGACGGTCATCGCCTCATTGTTGGTGTCGCTCACCATCATTCCCTTTCTGGCCAGCCGCTTCTTCCCGGCGCACGACAGCGGCGCCGGCAATCGGATTCTGCAGGTGGTTCAACGCGGCATTCATCGCTTCTACACCCCGTTGCTGCACGCCGCGCTGGGATCACCAAGGAAAACGATCGCCGCCGTGGCGGTGCTGATTGCGCTCATGGCCGGCGGATTTCTGGCCATACCCAAGGCGCTGTTCCCCAAAGCCGACACTCCGCAATTCATCGTCTCAATCAAGACCCCCGAGGGCGCCAGTTTGACGGAGACGGACAAAGCGTTGCGGTTCGTCGAAGCGCGTCTTGCCAGCGACCGTGAGGTCGCGAGCTACTTTTCCAACCTCGGCAACAACAATCCGAAGGTGTATTACAACGTGATACCACTGGACGAGGCGACCAATATCGCCGACGTGTTCGTGCAGTTGAAGCGCTATTCGTCCCGTGAAACGCCGGCGCATCTGGACGCCCTGCGTAAGGATCTCAACGCCTATCCCAACGCCGAAATCAGCGTCAAGGAGTTCGAAAACGGGCCGCCGCTGGATGCGCCCATCGCTGTACGGGTGCTGGGACCGGACTTGAAAGAACTGAGTCGCTTGTCCGCTCAGATCGAGCAACTGATCAAGAGCACGGCCGGAACCCGCGATGTCGTGAATCCACTGCGCCTCATGCGCAGCGATCTGAAGTTGAAGGTCGATTCGCAAAAGCTCGCGTTGCTGGGTGTATCGCGCCTGGAGATGAACCGGGCGGTTCGACTGGCCGTGTCCGGCAGCAACGCCGGGCAGTTCAAGGACCCCAACGGCGAGCAATACGATATCACCGTCCGTACGCCGATCCAGGCACGGCCGACGCTGGATGCCTTGCAGAACGTGCGCGTGGTCAATGCCGAGGGGGCATCACTGCCGCTCGCGCAGCTTGGCAGCATTGAGTTTGCCGCCTCGCCGACCCAGATCACCCGTTACAACCGACAGCGCGAATCCACGCTCACGGCCTACACGGCAAACGGGTTCAATACGGATCAGGTGACCCAGGTGATTCGCGCCAAGTTGAACCAGTACCCATGGCCCCATGGCTATCGGTACATGCTGGCAGGCGAAATCGAGAGCCGAGAAGAAAGCCTGGGCGGCATGGGCACAGCCATTCTTATTGCCGTCTTTGGCATCTTCTGCGTACTCGTACTGGAGTTCGGAAACTTCAAATCCGTGCTGATCGTGCTGACGGTCATCCCACTCGGTGCGCTCGGCGGACTGTTGGCGCTGTTCGTGACCGGTAACACGCTGTCGTTCACGGCCACCATCGGGTTCATTGCGCTGATAGGGATCGAAATAAAGAACTCGATTCTGCTGGTGGACTTTACCAACCAACTGCGCGAATCGGGGATGGAACTCGACGCTGCCATTGAGCGCGGCGGCGAAGTTCGTTTCCTGCCGATCCTGCTGACCTCGGCCACTGCCATCGGCGGGTTGCTGCCTTTGGCTTTGCAAAACTCGACGTTTTACTCCCCCATGGCCTGGGTGATCATCGGCGGACTGATTTCCTCGACGGTGCTGGCGCGCATCGTTACGCCTGTTATGTACAAACTCATTCCGCCAGAGATTAATAAACACAATGTAAACAATGTGTTGAGTACTATTAGAATAAATGACTAGATAAAGCCGCTCTAACCCACTAATAAATCCCCGATGTGAAGTAGCGCATAAATTCCGCGTTGTCTTTTGTAAAAACTCTTGTATATTCGCCCTGCAGTTCATTGATTTAACAAGAATCTGAACATTAATTTAACCTCGAAACCACTTTAAGGTTTCTGCATATGGCCAGCGCTTGGGAATGTTTTCAGTCGGCAACGCTCGAGTTGGTTCGATCGACGCCCATCAAGCACCGATTGATTGGCGCCTACCGCCGTCATCTGGCAGACCTCAAAGAGGATCAGCTGCCACGCGAGTTGCGGGAAAATTTTTCAAAAGTCATGCGCAGTCTGAGCAACGTTCGACCGCAACCCGGTGAGGACGAAGTCACCGCCTCGGTGCGCAAGATGTCCAACCACGAAGCGGATGAATGCGCAGCGCTGATCGTGGAAATATTCGGAGCGATCAGCGGCGTCAGTCAAAGCACGAGCAGGCCGATGGCCTCCGTGGTGACACTGCATCCGGAAATCCCGGCCACCATTGCGAGCGTCAATCGAGCTTGAATTCGATCGTATCCCAGCGCGTCGTGTCTTCATGACGCGCTTGGCGGCGCAGCGCATCGGTCAATAGCCTGTCATTCCATCCTACGATTTCATCCGCGAAGTCGGTGATGCCCTTGGGCAGTTTTTCGGTTGATCCGAAGAACTCGAGCGCAACCACCGGCTTGTCCGCCGCCTTGGCAAAGGTCAGCTGAAACCCGACCAATTCCGGCTGCGCCAGGAAAATGCCAGGGGTGACGATGATCACTTCGGCCGGCGCGATCTGCCGCCGCAGGTCTTCACGCTGCGCCTCTTTGTCGATGGGCCGCCTCAGGTGAGGCTCACTGGTACTGCGGTAATAGAACGTTCCCGGTGCTTCCAGGTACTCGAAAACGCGCGAATAGTCGTCATTCTCCGCCCACAGGTGGCAGACGAACAGGCGAATGGGTTCGTTGGGTCCGCTCATGCACCGTAGTTTAACCGGACGATGGTCATGCGCAACACTGTGGCCACCGATACAATCGCAGCGGTGAGATTGTTGATTTACAACATCAGGTATGCGACCGGAGTCGGACCCGCCTTCCACCTTCCCCTGCCCGGCGCAGGGTATTTGCGTTCAAACCCGTTGGTGCTGCGCCAGATCACCGAATTCATCAAGCAGCAGGAGCCGGACGTGGTGGGCCTGATCGAGGTCGACACCGGCTCGATCCGATCAGGCATGGTCAACCAGGCCGACGTGATCGCCCGCTCGCTGGGCCATTACTCCACCTACGAATGCAAGTATGGCGTGACGTCCTTCAATCAACTGGTGCCGATCGTGCGCAAACAGGCCAATGCATTCCTGGCCGCGCCCAGCGTGCGAGGTGAGCGATTTCACTACTTTGACACCGGCATCAAGCGTCTCATCATCGAATTGGAACTCGACAACGTGGCCATCTTTCTGGTCCATCTGTCGCTGAAGTTTCGCCACCGGCAGTATCAGCTGCGCTATCTGCATGAACTCGTCAGCAAAACAACCAAGCCGGTGATCGTCGCCGGCGACTTCAACACCTTCTGGGGTGAACATGAGATCTATCTGTTCACCCGCGCCTCGGGCCTGACGAGCGCCAACCTCAAGGGTCTGCCGTCCTATCCGAGCCGCAATCCGCGCAAAGAGCTGGATTTCATCCTGCACAGCCGCGAAATTCACGTCGATCGATTCAGCATTCCGGACGTCAGATTGTCGGATCACCTGCCGCTGGTTTGCGATTTCACGATACAGTCCGGATCTTGATTGCGCATGCCCGGAGTATTGTAAATGACGGATAACGAGACCTGCTGGAATCTGCGTTACGACGACACTGGCCTGGCCTGGCTGAGCATGGACAAGCCCGGCACCAGCGCCAACGTGCTGTCGCGCCCGGTGCTGCAGGAGCTGGATCGGCATTTGACTGACATCCTGGCGCGAAAGCCCCGTGGAGTGATCATCACCTCGGCAAAGAAGAGCGGTTTCATCGCCGGCGCCGACATCAAGGAGTTCACCACTCTGCAATCGCCGGCCGATGCCTTTGAACTGATTCGCGCGGGGCAGGCAGTTCTGGATCGGCTGGAAGCACTGCCCTGCCCCAGCGCGGCGGTGATTCAAGGTTTCGCCCTGGGCGGCGGGCTTGAACTGGCCCTGGCCTGTACATACCGCGTCGGCGTCGATGACGGCAAGCTGACCCTCGGGCTGCCGGAGGTTCAGCTGGGAATTCATCCGGGCTTCGGCGGCACTGTGCGCAGCGTGCGATTGATCGGCGTGCGGCCGGCGATGGAACTCATGCTGACCGGAAAACCCGTCAGGGCCGATCGTGCGCTGGCGCTGGGCCTGATCGACCGGCTTGCCGCGCCGGATCAGGCCGTCGAGGTTGCGCAGCAATTGATCAAGGAAAAGGCGGCCCGGCGCAGCGCGCCGTTTGCCGAAAAAGTACTCAACTGGGGTTTCGTCCGGCCTTTCATATCCAAGCAGATCGAGGCCGGCGTACGACAGAAGGCCACGCGCGACCACTACCCTGCACCCTTCGCGATCGTCGATTTATGGCGCGACTATGGCGCCGCCGGAGCGGCCAGTTACGAGGCCGAGGCGCGCTCCATTGGCGAGTTGATGTGCTCGCCGTCCGCGCGCAATCTGGTGCGCGTATTCCTGTTGCAGGACCGCCTCAAGGGGCTCGCCGGAAAGACCAAACTGGACTGCCGTCATGTACATGTGGTTGGCGCCGGCGTCATGGGCGGGGATATCGCCGCATGGGCAGCGCTGCGCGGCATGACCGTCACACTGCAGGATCGCAGCGAAGAATTGATCAAACCGGCGATGGAACGGGCCAAGGTGTTTTTCGAGCGCCGGCTCAAAGATCCGCAGGCGGCAGCGGATGCGCTGGCGCGGTTGCGTGCGGATGCCGGCGGCGGTGGCGCGCAGGATGCCGACGTCGTGATCGAGGCTATTGTCGAGAACGCGCAAGCCAAGCAGGCGTTGTACGCTCAGCTGGAATCCGTCATGAAGCCCGATGCCCTCCTCGCCACCAACACATCGAGCCTGATGATCGAGACTTTGTCCGAGAAGATGCGGGATCCCGACAGGCTGGTCGGGATTCATTTTTTCAACCCCGTGGCGCAGATGCAATTGATCGAGGTCGTGCGCGGCAGCCGAACCCGCGCGTCGGTCGGGCAGGCGGCGCTGGCCTTCGTACGCAAGCTCGACAAACTCCCGCTGCCTTGCAGGAGCGCGCCGGGGTTCGTGGTCAACCGGATTCTCATGCCCTATATCAACGAGGCACTTTTTGCACTGGACAGCGGCACGCCAGCCTCGGTCATCGACCGGACCTGCGTGCGCTTCGGCATGCCGATGGGGCCGATCGAACTGGCCGACGTGGTTGGCTTGGATGTGTGCCTGAGCGTCGGACGGGTGCTGGCCGGGGCAGTCGGGGGCTCGGCGCCGGCCGCGCTCACTCAGCTGGTGGATGCCAAGAAGCTGGGCCGAAAGACAGGCCAGGGATTTTATCAATGGGAAAACGGCAAGCCCTTGCGGCCGGCGGCCGAGACGGCCCCGGCCCCGCCGGACCTGGAAGACCGGCTGATCCTGACCATGGTCAATGAAGCAGCGGCGATTTTGCGTGAGAAGATAGTGGAAGATCACGATTTGCTGGATGCAGGCGTGATTTTTGCGACTGGGTTTGCGCCGTTTCGCGGCGGACCCCTGCAATATGCAAAAAGCCGTGGAATAGCGGTGGTTCGGCAGCGTTTGCAAGAACTTGAACAGCGGTACGGCGAGCGGTTCAGACCCGATCCGGGCTGGGACGCGATGACCGATTGATCGGCCAAGCCACTGCACGCGCGCCTGCTGTGGTAGGATTCGTGCGCAAAATCATAGGGTTGTAATGGAAGAAAGGCCTGTTGAAGTTTCGGTGTTGAAGTCGTTTTCGCCTCTGGATGGTCTGAAGGCTGAAAACGTGCAGGCGCTCGCCCGCAAAACGCAACTCAAGGAACTCCCCGCAGGCCGGATTCTTTTCAAGGAGGGCGACACCGACAAGCGCACCTTCTATGTCGTGGCCGGCACGGTGGAATTGCGATCCAACGACCGCACCTTGGGAACGATCAAAGGCGGGACGCCCGAAGCGCGTTCAGCGTTAGCACCAGCCATGCCGCGCAAGTACACGGCGCGCGCCATGGATAACATTCAATACATCAGCATCGACAGCGAACTGCTCGATGTCCTGATCACCTGGGATCAGACCGGTCAATACGAAGTCGGTGAGTTGAGCCGCACCGGCGTGGACGAAAACGCCGATTGGATGACCACGTTGCTGCAGACGAAGGCCTTTCATCGCATTCCACCGGCCAACATTCAAGCTATTTTCATGCGTATGCAACGCATCAACTACCGTGCCGGCGACGTGGTGATCAAGCAGGGAACGGAAGGCGACTTTTTCTATGTGGTGATGTCCGGCAAGTGCACCGTCACCCGAGAGACGCCGCTGAACAAGGAAGGCATCAAACTGGCCGAGTTGGGCCCCGGCGACAGCTTTGGTGAAGAGGCGCTGATTGCCGAAGCCAAACGCAACGCAACCGTGGTGATGCAAACCGAAGGCAGCCTGATGCGCTTGGGAAAGCAGGATTTCCAAACGTTGCTCAATGAACCGCTTTTGCAATGGGTCGATTACGAAGGCGCGAAGAAATTGGTCGCCAAAGGCGGCAAGTGGCTGGACGTGCGCCTGCCCAGTGAGTTTCAAAACTTTCGCATCGACGAGGCGGTGAACATTCCGCTGTATTTCATCCGCCTGAAACTCAATGCGCTCGACCGCGATGTGTCCTACGTACTTTGCTGCGACACCGGACGTCGAAGTTCCGCGGCTGCGTACATTCTGAGCGAGCGCGGTTTTGATGCCTATGTGTTGAAGGGCGGCTTGGCCGCGACTGAAACGGTTGGCGCGAACCGCTGAGTCTGCCTACATCGTGTGCGTGGGCTTGTCGCCGCCCAACGCGCCTGCCAGGTAATTTTCAATCTTCTTCTGGGTGTTGCCCCGGTCCTGATCGCTGAATTGCACGCCGATACCGGCTGTGCGTCGCGACGAGGCGCCTTTGGGCGTCATCCAGATGACGCGGCCGGCAACGGGCAGCTTTTCTTCCTCGCCCATGAGATTGAGCAGCATGAACACTTCATCCCCCAGGCGATAGTTGCTGTTGGTCGGAATGAACAGGCCGCCATTCTTGACAAAAGGCATGTACGCCAGATACAGGGCGCTCTTGTCCTTGATCGTCAGCGTCAACAGTCCCGGCTTGTTACTTGGGCTTCGCAAATTTCATCATTCCCGAACAAAGTGTTTGATCAGCGTCTGCTCCAACGCCAACTGGAGATTGATGCTGGTTCCTGTCAGCCTCTTCAACTCCCGTGCATCATCCAGCAGTCCGAACAGGCCCCGTATCTTCGCCTTAAGTAAAGAACGAGGCAAGACGACTGCGTCGACAGTTTTGACGCCCGTTGCGCCGGCAGCCCCCAAAGAACGGATTCGATCTGTGATCCAGTTCTCAAGCCATATCAGGCGCAAGGGGAAATCGCTCTTCACCCAGCGTTCCGCCACCAGACTGAGGTCGACTCGCCGCGCCTCCAGTTGTGCCACGCTCTGCACCATCTCCTGCGACAGGTTCAATGCGCTGGCACAATCCAGTTCCAGAGCGCGCAGCGGCGCGCCATGGCTCAACTGGAGCAAGTCCGCGCGTCCCTGTTCCGCCAGCCCGTTACGCTCAAGCCAGGACAGCGCCAGATCGGGCGCCGGCGTGCGCAACACCAGGCGCTGGCAGCGGCTGGCGATGGTCGCCGGCAGACGGTGGCTCGGCGCGGCAATCAACAGCAGCAGGGTATTGCCAGAAGGCTCCTCCAGCGTTTTGAGGAACGCATTGGCGCTTGAGGCGTTGAGCGTCTCGGCACTGCTGAGGATGCCCACCTTATAGCCGCCCCGATAGCTCGTGTACGACAGTGCATCGATCAATGTACGCACCTGATCGATTTTGACCTGGAGCGCATCGTCTTCGCGATCCACCCGATGCAGATCCGGGTGATTCTCCGCGCGCAGCAAGTTGCAGGAGGGGCAGGCTCCGCAAGGACGCCCCGAGGCCGACTCGCACAGCACCGCGGCGGCGATCCAATCGGCCAACGGTCCCGCGCCCAAACCATCTTTGCTCAAGATCAGAAACGCATGCGGCAAGCGTCCGCCCGCCAGCAGACGCTGGATCTGCCGGCGGGCATCCTCAAGCCAGTCAAGCGTCTCGATTTTCTTGAAATCCATGTGTGCGCGTTCCTGCCGTGAATCAATCGTCCACAAACGCCTGCAGTGAAGCTGCGATCCTTGTCTGCACGGCAGTGATGGGTTCACCGGCGTCGATGACGCAGAAACGCCGCGCCTTGGCACGCGCACGTTGCAGGTAGCCCTCGCGCACGCGCTCGAAGAACTCCATCCGTTCGCGCTCGAAGCGGTCCTTATGGCCTCCACGCTGTGCGACGCGCTGCATGCCCAGCTCCACCGGCAGATCCAACAGGATCGTGAGGTCCGGCTGCCGTCCCGCCTGCACCATTTCTTCCAGCTTGGAAATCACATCAGCGGCAATGCCGCGTCCGGCGCCCTGATAGGCAAAGGTTGCATCAGTGAATCGATCGCACAGCACCCAGCGGCCGGCGCGCAGTGCCGGCTCGATGAGATTGTGCAAATGTACGACTCGAGCCGAAAACATCAGCAGCAGCTCCGCCATCGGCGGCAGCATCTCATCGCGAGGCATCAACACCAGATCGCGGATTTTCTCCGCCAGTGCCGTGCCGCCCGGCTCACGCGTGACCAGCGGATCCAGGCCCTTGTCGCGCAGCCACTGCGCAGCAAGCAAGACCTGCGTGCTCTTGCCGCCGCCTTCTATTCCTTCGAAGGTGATGAATTTTCCTGGAGGGACGATCACGGAGGGTTGTCCGAAGATTTCGCAGCAAGCCGGCGCAGCTGCTGCAGATAGCGCGCCACCGCTTCATTGTGATCCTTGAGATTGGTCGTGAAAACATGGCTGCCATCGCCCAAGCCGGAGGCAACGAAAAAAAGCGCCCCGGAAACTTCCGGATGCGCCGTGGCTCGAATGGCGGCGGCGCCTGCCAATGCGATCGGCGTGGGCGGCAGACCGGCACGCGTATAGGTGTTATACGGACCGTCGGTGCGCAGATCGGCGCTGCGGATATCGCCGTCATATCGCTCGCCGAGTCCGTAGATCACGGTGGGATCGGCCTGCAGCCGCATGCCGCTCAGCAGGCGCTGCACGTAGACACCGGCAATCTTGGCGCGCTCGGCCGGCTGTGCCGTTTCCTTCTCGACGATGGATGCCAGTGTCAGCAATTCCAGCGGCGATTGCAGCGGCAGGCGGGGATCGCGGCCAGCCCAGGCCGACTTGAGTTCGTTCACCAGCGCAGCATGCGCCAGCTTCAGCAGTGCAACGTCGGTCGTTCCGGCGGGTATCTTGTAGGTTTCAGGCAGGAACTGCCCTTCCGGATGTTGCGCGGGCAAACCCAGGCGGCTCATCAGATCCGGCACGCGGGAGGGCAGTATATTGCGTATGTCCGGATTGCGGCGCAGAGCCTCCAACAATTCGCGAACCTGCCAGCCGTCCACGATGGTAAAGGAATGCAGCAATACCTGGCCTTCGATGAGCTGCTGCAGCAGCGTGCGGGGCGTTGCGTCCGCGGCGATGGCATACTCGCCGGCCTTGATCTGCGATGCCTGACCGCGCCAGCGGGCATACAGCGTCCAGATGCGCGGATGCGCGATGACCCCCTTGGCGCGCAGCTCTTCGGCGACCTGTGCAAACCGCGCATGCGCCGGCACCCGATAAACCAGTTCGCCGGACATGCCGGCCGGCTGATCCAGCGTCTGCAATCCCCAGCGCACGCCGAAACCGGCGAGACCCGCGAGCGCCACCAGCATCCCCAGTCCTATGCGCAGCGCCCGCTTCATGCAAGGGCATCGCGGCGTGAAGTCGCGGCGGCGAAACGGGCACGCAGTGCATCGGCCATCGCGTGACTCGCGGGTCTGGCCAACACCTTGCGATCCACAACCGTTCCCACGGTCCATATGCCGATGAGGGCGTTGGTCAGAAATATCTCATCGGCTGTCACCAGATCTGCCAAATGCACCCGCCCTTCTCTGATCGCCATGCGGTTGCGCCGGGCGGTCTCGAGCACCCAGCGGCGCATCACGCCGGACACGCCGCACCGGTCGATCAGCGGCGTCACGAACCGGCCGTTGTGGCCGACGAATACGTTGCTCATGGTACCGCAAACGATATGGTCAGCGTGATCACGCATCAACCCTTCACCGATTCGCGGATCGCGCCATTCGTCGCGGGCCAGCACGGACTCCAACCGGTTGAGGGTTTTCAATCCGGCGAGAACGGAGTTCTCTGACAGGCGCATCCGGCACAGGCGCACCCGCACGGGCTTGTCCGCGGCGCCCGCATCGGGCGGCGGACGGTCTTCGCAGATGATCATGCGCATCGGACGGCAGGGACGCGGCACGCGATAGCCGCGTTGGCCAGCACCGCGCGTGATGATCAGTTTCAACACCGCATGAGGCCGACTGCGCGCGGCGCGCAGGACCTCGCGGCTCAGCGCTGCGCGCGCTGGCATTGGGATGCCCAGCCGCTCACCGCCATGAAGCAATCGGTCCAGGTGCTGCGAAAGCAGCGCGATTCGCCCGTCGGCTACGCGCATGGTCTCGAACAGTCCATCGCCATAGTGCAAGCCGCGATCGCGGTAGTCGATCTGCGTCCCGGGCTTGCCGTTGATCCAGACCCCGATCATCCGGATTCCAATGCGCGCAGCAACCCTTCGGCTTTGGCACGCGTCTCGGCGAGTTCACGATCGGGTATGGAATCCGCAACGATGCCGGCGCCGGCGCGAAAATTCAGCTCATTGCCATTCAGGCTCATGGTGCGGATCAGTATATTGAAATCGGCGCTGCCGTCGCGGTTGATGTACCCGAGTGAGCCGGTGTAGGCGCCGCGTCCACGGCCTTCGAGTTCCGCAATGATCTGCATGCAGCGAAACTTCGGACAGCCGGTGATGGTCCCGCCGGGAAACACGGCGCGCACGATGTCGATGATCGATGTGCCGGGGCGCATCGTGCCGCTCACGTTGGATACGATGTGGTGCACGTGCGCATAGCTTTCGATGCTCATGAACTCATCGACCTTGACGCTGCCGCCGACACAAACGCGCCCCAGATCGTTGCGTTCCAAGTCGATCAGCATCACATGCTCGGCGCGTTCTTTTTCGTTGTCGAGGAGCTGCCGGATCAATGCGGCGTCGGCCTGCGCATCGGCGCCACGCGGCCGGGTTCCCGCGATGGGGCGTGAGGATACGCGGTGTCCGTCGCTCATGACCAGACGCTCGGGGGATGAGCTGACCACGGCGAAGTCCTCGAATCGCATCAGCGCCGAGAATGGGCCCGGGTTGGCGGCCCGCAACCGGCGGTACAGCGCAACCGGATCGACCGGCCCCGCGCCACGTGCGCGCCAGCCGCGCGACAGATTGGCCTGGTAGATGTCGCCGGCCGCAATGTATTCAAGGGACTTGCGCACTCGGGCTTCGAACAGCGCGGGCTCCTCTTCGGTCACATCCAAGCGCAGCGACGTCTGCAGTGGCGCCGCATCCAAGCTTGCGGCATGAGCCTTGAAGCGCTCGAGCAGATACTCGTGGCCGGACTCTGCAACCAGCCAGTCACGACCGGTGAGACGGTCGCGGATCCAGGCCGCCGGAGCGCGTAGCGCCAGCGCCGCCAACCGGTCATCGCTGCGCGGCAGCCGCAGCAGAGGCTCGACTTCGGCGGCGATCTCGTAGCCCAGATAGACCAGCCAACCGCCACGAAATGGCAAGGGTGATTCGGATTTCGACGGCTCCGGCGCGGCGCGAGGCTGAGCGGCGATCCAACGTTCCAGCGAAGTCAGAAACCCCTGCGACACCGGCGGCACGGTCCCCGCAAGGCCCGCATTCGAATCCAGGCTCAGGAACTCTCCGTTCGAAATGGGCAGAATGTCGTAGCGCGAATCCTCGCTTGCCGAGGCCGCCAAAGAGCCGGCGCCGACAGATGCGCGAGCACCGCTTTCAAGAATGCCCGGATAGCACTCCGGGTATCGGGAAATCAGCCAGAGCGGATCAAACTCGGCGGAAAATGAGAGAACCGTTGGTGCCACCGAATCCGAAGGAATTGGAAAGAACGTTCTGCAAGGCCATGGATCTTGCCGTGTTGGGAACGTAATCCAAATCGCAACCCTCGCCCGGCTGATGCAAATTGATGGTGGGCGGCGCAACCTGGTCGCGCAATGCCAGGATGGAAAAAATCGCTTCAACTGCGCCGGCGGCGCCCAGCAAGTGTCCCGTCATGGACTTGGTCGAACTCACCGCCAGATGATCGGCGGCATTGCCAAAGGCGCGGCGGATGGCGGTAGTCTCGGCGCGATCGCCTATCTCGGTGGAAGTGGCGTGCGCATTCACATACTGCACCTGATCCGCCGGAATCTGAGCATCCTTCAAGGCATTGGCCATGGCCTTGCGCGCACCCTCGCCATCGGCCGGCGGCGCGGTCACGTGATAGGCATCGCCGCTCATGCCAAACCCGATGACTTCCGCGTAAATCCTCGCGCCGCGCGCCTTGGCGTGTTCGTATTCCTCGAGCAGCATGGCGCCCGCGCCATCGCCCATGACAAAACCATCGCGGTCTTTGTCCCACGGCCGGCTTGCGCCTTGCGGATCGTCATTGCGCAGCGACAGCGCTTTGGCCTGTGCGAATCCGCTGACGCCGGTGTAGCACGTGGCCATTTCCGATCCGCCGGCAAGCATTGCATCGACCTCGCCCCACTGAATCAGCCGGGTGGCCAGGCCGATGGCATGGGTGGAAGTAGTGCATGCAGTAGCAACCGCCAGATTGGGGCCGGTAATGTTGAATGCGATGGACAGATGACCGCTGACGAGGTTGATGATGCTGGCGGGGATGAAGAAGGGCGACACTTTCTTGGGAGACTTGGTCTCGAGGTATTTGTCGTAGGTCTCTTCGATCGATTCCAACCCACCCATGCCCGCGCCCATCATGATGCCAATGCGCTCGGAATTCGCTTCGGTGACGGTGAGTCCGGAATCGCGCATGGCCTGCATGCCGGCCACTACGCCGTACTGCATGAACGCGTCCATGCGGCGCGCTTCTTTCGGACTGATGAAAGGTTCCAGATTCAGGTCGCGGATTTCCCCGCCAAAGTGGATCGGAAAATTGGTGGTGTCGAATCGGGTGATGGGCGCAATCCCGCTCTTGCCGGCGAGAATGGATTTCCAGGCCGAGTCGACGTCGTGACCGACGGGCGAGACGATTCCCAGACCGGTAACGACAACCCGCCGCTTGCTCAACATCGGCTCCTGAAGATAGAGGTTTCGGAGCCGTCCGTGGCCCGATCAAACCTGAAAATGTGTTAAGCCTTCGCCTTGTGCGAATTGATGTAATCGATCGCCTGCTGGACCGTCGTGATCTTTTCCGCGTCCTCGTCCGGAATCTCCGTTTCGAACTCTTCTTCGAGCGCCATCACCAACTCGACGGTGTCGAGCGAGTCTGCACCGAGATCGTCGACGAACGAGGCGTCATTGGTTACTTCTTCTTCTTTCACGCCCAACTGTTCGGCCACGATCTTCTTAACCTGTTGTTCAACAGTACTCATCGTTGGTGTCCTCTCGCCATTGCTGTGTACACGCCATATCGGCAGGGCCGGTATTTTATGTGAACGCGACCGCGCAAGCTACCGTTAAGGTGACTTTTGAAGCCGGCCCGGCAGCCAGCTATTGACAAATCATATGAACTGGAGGCTGTAGCCCTCAGGCCATGTACATGCCGCCGTTGACATGCAAGGTCTCACCGGTGATGTAGCCGGCGGCCGGGGAGGCCAGGAAAACGACGGCCGCGGCAATATCCTGCGCCTGCCCCAATCGCCCCAGCGGTATCTGTTTCATCAAGGCGGTACGCTGCTCCTCGCTCAGGGCCCGGGTCATGTCCGTATCGATGAATCCGGGGGCGATGACGTTGACGGTGATGCCGCGTGAGCCGACTTCGCGGCCGAGGGACTTGCTGAATCCGATGATGCCGGCCTTGGCGGCGGCATAGTTGGCCTGGCCCGGATTGCCCGTCAGGCCGACAACCGAGGCGATGCTGATGATCCGGCCCTTGCGGGCCTTCATCATTCCGCGCAGTACCGCCTTTGATAAGCGGAACACCGAGGTGAGATTGGTGTTGAGCACCTGCTCCCAGTCCTCGGGCTTCATGCGCAGCAACAACGTGTCGCGCGTGATGCCGGCATTGTTGCAAAGTACCGTGATGGCGCCTTCCTTGGATTCGATGTCGGCGAGCAGCGCATCGATGGATGCCTGGTCGCCGACGTTCAAAACGGCGCCACGCCCGCCGGCGCTATTGAGTCGTTCGCCGATGCTTTCCGCCCCCTGCGCGGTGGTCGCCGTGCCGATGACCGTCGCGCCGGCGGCCGCCAGCTGCGCAGCGATGGCTGCGCCGATGCCGCGCGATGCTCCCGTCACCAATGCCACTTCGTCTTTCAAAATCATGATGATTACCGTTTAACTGCGTTGAGGGCGTCCTCGACGGAAGCCGGATCTTCCAGAGCCAGCATTTTCAGATCGCGATTCTTGTCGATGCGGCGGTTCAACCCGGTCAGCACCTTGCCGGGTCCGCATTCCACGAATTGACTGAAGCCCGCGGTGATCATGGTGCGGATCGTCGCCGACCAGTACACCGCCGTGGCCAGCTGCTTGACCAGGGCCGCTCGAATCTCCTCTGCGCTTTGGTGTGTGCGAGCATCCACGCCGTACACGGCAATGGCGGTGGCCGGCTTGACCGGCACCTGCGCCAGCCGCTGACGCAGCTGTTCGGCGGCGCCGGCCATCAGCGAGGTGTGGCACGGCGCACTCACCGGCAACAGCAAAGCGCGCTTGGCGCCGCGGGCTTTGGCGGCGTCGATGGCGCGTTGCACGGCGCCGGCGTGTCCGGCGATAACAACCTGTCCAGGGGAATTGAAGTTGGCGGTTTCGACGACTTCGGCGCCGCCGGCTTCACGGCATGCGGCCTCGACGTCCGCGTCTTCGAGTCCGAGCACGGCGGCCATCGCACCCTGACCGGCCGGCAGCGCGGCCTGCATGACTTCACCGCGAAACTTGACCAACGCGACCGCGGCTTTGAACTCCAGACAGCCGGCGGCAACCACCGCCGAAAACTCGCCCAGACTATGCCCTGCAACGGCGTCGGGTGCCGCCCCGCCCCGCTCCCGCCACAAGCGATAGGTGGCCACCCCGGCGCTCAGCATGGCCGGCTGCGTGCGCTCGGTGCAGTTCAGCAGCTCCTCAGGACCGTTCTGGCACAGATCCCACAAATCATAGCCCAGCACCGCCGATGCCTCGGCAAACGTCGCCTGGATAATCGGCGATACGCCCGCCAGCGCGGCCATCATGCCGAGCGATTGCGAACCTTGGCCGGGAAAAACGAATGCCAGAGACATGCGGTGACCTTCAACGTTCGTGAGAAATCTTGCGAATTATAGCCAACCTGGCGCACAGCGCGGCACCGATTAGCGCACCGGTCACGGCGCCGTACAGGTGCGCATCGACGATGACCGGCACAGCGCCGCTCAAGGGCTTCGACCCATGCACTTGTGCATACTGCTCGAGCGCCAGCTTGCCCATCAGGAACACCGCCAGGATCCAGCGATCCCATTGCCTTTCGACAAGCCGCTTGACGCTGCCGACGGCCATGGCGGCGTGCAGCACACCGGATGCACCGACATACCATTGCACTTGAGGATCGAACTGCCACAAACCCAGCCCGATCCCCAGCGCGCTCAGCACCACGATCAGGCACCACTCAAAGGCCCGGTACTCGCGCGCGAACAACGCCCAGACCAGCACCAACCCCAGGGCGTTGAGCACGAAGTGGTGAACATCCGCGTGCACCGCGTGGGCACTCAGCAATCGCCACCACTGGCCTGCGCCGATTCCTGTCCTATCGTAGCGAAGCACCGACAGGGTGCTGTCGCCAAGGCCCAACACAAGGGCGCCCAATCCCAGGATTCCCAGCAGCCAAACCCAACGCCCCTCACTGCATTGCAATGAGGCGCTGAGATTCGTCACATGAATAGCGTATGATTTGCGCAGCATCGAGGGTAATTTATGCGCAATCAACAGTCTGCACAAAGTTTGTCGTACATGCGGGGCTTCACGCTCATCGAAATCATGGTCGTGGTCGTCATCCTGGCGGTCCTGGGCGCACTGGTTGTTCCCAAGATTCTGGAGAACGTCGACAAGGCGCGCGTCACGCGCGCGCAAAGCGACATCCGCGCCATCGAAACCGCGCTCGACCTGTACCGGCTGGACAATTTCAAGTATCCGACCACGGAACAGGGCCTTGCGGCGCTTGTCAAACAGCCGGCCGATTCGACCATCACCAATTACCGCTCCGGGGGCTACCTGAAAGCGGTGCCCAAGGATCCGTGGAACAGCCTGTATCAATACCAAGCCCCGGGCCGTGACGGCGCCGAGTACGAGATCCGCTCCTTCGGGCGCGATGGCAAGGAAGGCGGCGAAGGCTACGACAGCGACATCGGCACCGCCACTCTGGATCAAAAGTAAACGCGTCGCCGGCATCCACAACCGCGGGTACGCCATGCGCCGCCCCACTCAGAGCGGTTTTACGCTGATCGAAATCCTGGTGGTGCTGGTCATCATCACCATCGTCATTTCCTTTGCGGTGCTGTCCATTGGCGTCACCGGACGGGACGGTGCGCTGGATGAGGAGAGCCGGCGCATCGAAGGCCTGCTCGGATTGCTGCAGGAAAGGGCCGTGCTCGAGGGCCGGGACTTCGGCATGCTGATCGAACCCACCACTTATCAATTCGTGGTCTACCAAAGCCGCCGTCAACGCTGGGAGAGTTTCGATGCGGAGCGCGAGTTCCGCCGCCGCGAATTGCCCAAGGGATTGTCGTTCGAGTTGATGCTGGATTCACGCCTGATCGTGCTGCGCCCGAAGATCGAACGCATCAAATCCGATGCGCCATTGACGGCGCCGCAGCTGATCATCGCGGCGAGCGGAGAAGGAACGCCCTTCCGGCTGACCCTGTTGCGCGAAGGATCGCCGAACAAAGCCTCCGTCAATGCGGATACGCTCGGCAAGATCACCGTGGATTCCTCCGACAAATCCGCGAACGCGAAGAAGACATGAGCATGCGCGGGCAGCGTGGATTTACGCTTGTGGAAGTGCTGGTTGCCTTGATGATCGTCGCGTTGTCGCTGGCTGCGCTGATGAGTTCGATCAGCAGCACGGTGCGCGGCAGCGAGTACCTGCGCGACAAGACCATCGCGCAATGGATCGCAATGAACCGCATCGTAGAGGCCCGCCTCAACATCCAGAAGTTCGGAGAATCCAAGGACAAGGGCGAGGTCGAATTCGCCAATCGCAAGTGGCGCTTCGACACGCGTTATTTTGAAACCGACAACGCCACCATCCGTCGGGTGGTGGTTCGCGTCTGGCCCGGCACGGCAAAGCCCGGGGCCGGACCGCTGGCGGAGTCCGCCAGTTTTCTCGGCTCTGCGCTCACGCCCGCCGGTGGCAATCAAGTCGATTGGACACTGCAAAACAAACCGGCAGGACCAAACCCTGGCGGCCCTCAGAATCCGCCGGGCCGCAATATCAACCCGACGCTCCCGCGATGAACCGGCGGCATCCTCTGCACAGCCTGTCGGCTGGCTTCACCCTGGTCGAAGTGCTGGTGGCTTTGCTGCTGCTGGGGATCATGACGGCGTTGGGCTATGGAACCTACCGTCAGGCAAGAGTGTCGGCGGAACGCACCGTGCAGTCGCAGACCCGCACGCGTGAAATCGAGTTTGGCATTCGAACGCTGGTGCAGGACATATCTCAAACCGCGCCGCGGCCGATCCGAGGACCGCTGGGTACAGAACGACTGCCGGCCATGCGCGGCGGCATCGGCGCGGCGACACTGTTGGACCTGACGCGCATGGGCTGGTCCAACACCGCCGGTGTGCAGCGCGGTACCTTGCAGCGTGTGTCCTATCGCCTTGAGAAGGAAACGCTGAAGCGCAGCTACCACGCCGTGCTCGATCCCACCCTGACCAATCAACCGCTCGAACAGGATCTGTTGACGCAGGTCAGGCGAGTACAGTTTCGCTACATGGATCAGGGCCGGACATGGATCGACCAATGGCCCGCACCGAATCTGCCGCCGGATCAAGGCTTGTGGATCCGGCCCGTCGCGGTTGAAATCGTCATCGAGTTCAAGGATTGGGGAACGGTGCGGCGCTTGATCGAGGTGTCCGGATGAAAACCGCGCGGGCCCTGCCGCGGCAACGCGGCGTCGCGTTGATCATCGCGCTGGTGCTGATGGCGCTGGCAACTATTCTGGCTGTGAAAATCGGCTTTGGTGGTTTCATAGAACGCAAGCGCACCACCTCGATACTCGCGGCAGAACAGGCCTATCAATTTGCCATGGGAGCCGAAGCGCTGGCCGGCGATGTACTGACCCAGGATTTGCAGAACGGCGCACAGCAGGACACGCTGGCCGAGCCTTGGGCCCAATCCCCGCAGCCGATTCCCCTGCGTCCGCCTAACGACCCGGAAGGCGAGCCCATGGGCGTGCTCGAAGGCTCACTGGAGGATCAATCCGGGCGGTTCAACATCAACAACCTGCTCAAGATCAAAGACGGCAAACCGGATCCGCAACCATTGGAGCAGTTCATCCGCATACTGATCGCGCTGGACATCGATCCGAAGTGGGCTCACTTGGCGCGCGACTGGATTGACGCGGACTCCGATGTGGATTTTCCCGATGGCGCTGAGGACGCGGTCTACAATGCGCAGACACCCCCTTATCGCACCGCCGACTGGCCGATGCTCTCGACATCCGAATTGCTGAGCCTGCCGGGCTTTGGCGCAGAACGCTTCCAGAAACTTGCGCCATTCATCACCGCGTTACCGATTCACGATTCCACCATCAATGTGTGCACGGCCCCGGGGTTGGTCTTGGACAGCCTGACCGCCAATTCGCGCGAGTTCACCGGCGATCCGGAGGCATTGGTCAAAGGCAGGAAGACCGGCTGCTTTCCGGCAAAGGACGCACTGCTGAACGCCGCCGGCACTGCAGGCGCCGCGGAATTGGGGAAGCTGATGTCTGAGAAAAGCGACTACTTCCGCCTCACGACGCGCGTCACGCTTGGCAGCACCGAGTTCACCTTGTACAGTCTTTTGTGGCGCAACCCGGATAGCAAGCGAGTGACGCCGATTCTGCGCAGCTTCGGGACGACTTGACAGCAACTATGGCCACCACTCTGCTCCTGCGAATGCCACCGGCGGGCTCCGATGAGACCGAGTGGCTGGTCATCGATGAAACCGGGGTACGCACCGGACCGCGGCAGCGTGGACCGCTGTCGCTCGCCGCCGCGGTGGCGCACAACCATCGCGTGATCGCACTGGTGCCGGCAACGGAGGTCATGCTCGCAGAGCCCGAGCTTCCGCCGGGCAGCGGCACAAAGCTTGCGCGCGCCGTGCCCTTCGCCCTGGAAGAACTGGTCACCGATGACATCGACACGCTGCACTTTGCCATCGGACGGCGCGCCGCCGGCGGCACCACTCCGGTGGTGGTGGTCGCGCGCAGCCTGCTGGAGTCCTGGATCGCCGCGTTGAGGGAAGCCGGGCTGTCCCCGCATGCGATCTATGCCGACGTTTCGCTCCTGCCCGACAATCCCGGTCAGACCGTGTTGTGGCTCGAGGAATCGCGCCTGTCGGTGCGGCGTGCGGCGGGTCCGGCGTTCACCGTGGAAGTGTCTCCCATCGAAGAAGCCTTGGCGGTGGCCGGCATCATTCACGAGCCCCTGCACAGCGAAGGCGTCGAAGCGCCGCCGCCGGAAAGCGCTGTTTTGTATACCACGCAGGAAGATTGGGCGGCGGTGCAGGACACATTCAACAGGCTTCAAGATCGCTTTGCCTCGCTGAAAGTGCAATTGCTGCCGGAAGGCCCTCTCATGTGGCTGGCACGCCAGTTGCCTGACATGCAGGCCATCAACCTGCTGCAGGGTGAATACGCACCGTCCGAAGACTACGGCTCGCACTGGCGGCGTTGGCGCGTGGCCGCATTCCTGGCGATGGGTTTGCTGGGAACGCACATCGCCGCGGAGTCCCTCGCCTTGCATCAGGCCCGCAAGCAGAGCGCAGAACTCAAGACCAGCCTGGAGCAGGTTTTCTCCTCAGCCCTGCCCGGAGAGAGGCCCGCTGACCCGCGGCGTCAGATGATGACGCGGCTGGCGCAGATCCGCGGCGCGGCGGCCGGCCCGCAGTATTTTTTGCGCACGCTGCAGAGCCTGAGCGGTGCCCTGGCCGGCCGGCCCAACACCTCGGTGGACGCGCTGAGCTATCGGGATGCAACGCTGGATCTGAAAATAACGGCGCCGAGCGTGGGTGAACTGTCGCAATTCTCGCAGCTCATGAGCAAGCAGGGACTCACGGCGGAAATCCAATCCTCCAACCCCGTCGGCAGCGCCGTCGAAGGCCGCATGCAGATCCGCTCGGCCGCGCTGGCGGGGCCCAAGTGAACGCGTTGCGCTCCTGGTACCTGGGCCTGAAGGATCGCGAGCGCAAGGCCGTGCTGATCGGCGGCACCGCGGTTGCGGCCTTGATCTTGTTCGGCGGCATTCTCCTGCCGCTGCACGCCAGCGTCGCAAAAGCACGCGATCAGCTTCAGACGCAGCGCGAGGATTTGCTCTGGATGCAGCAGAACGCGCCCGAGATTCAAGCAGCGGCCGGCACGTTCGCACAGGCCGGCAACGAATCACCGATCGTGCTGGTGGATCGCACCGGCCGCGAGGCCGGATTGAGCCAGGCATTGCGCGGCACGCAGCCCAGCGGCAACTCCGGTGTGCGCGTGACGCTGGAGGCGGCTCCCTTCGACGCCCTGGTGAACTGGCTCGCCGTGCTGGAGCAGCGGCATGGGGTCGCCATCGAGTCCATCACGATCGACCGCGCCGCGAAGCCCGGCCGGGTCAATGTCAGCGTCTCGCTCACCCAAGCGCACCGCTAAACCGGCCCGCCGCTCCTACGGCTGGCTGGCAGCCGCGGCGCTGCTCGCCGCGTCGAGTTTTGTTCTCTTGGCGCTGCCCGCTTCCGTCGCGCTGCGCTTTCTGCCCGCCGGCGTACAGGCCGATGACGCCTCGGGCACTCTCTGGCACGGATCGTCTGCGCAAGTGACCATTCGCGGCCGGCCGATCGGCGCCATCGAGTGGCGGCTGCACCCCCTGCCCTTGCTGGGGGGCAGAATCAGCGCGGAGTTGCGTTGGATCAAGAATAGTTTCGTCATCGACGCCGGTCTGCAGTTCCATGGAGCGCAAATCTTTGTGCATGGCGTCCGCGGCGGCGGAGCACTCGAAGATCTGGCGGACATCGGCGCTCCGCAAGGATGGAGCGGGAACATGCAGGTGGCCATTGCGGAGTTCCGGGTCGATGCGCAGAAAATCACCGCGGCGGCAGGCACGGTGAGAATCGGTGCGCTGAAATCAAGGAAATTCGCAGAGGCTGACCTGGGCGCCTACGAATTGGCGTTTTCATCCGGGTCGGTGCAAGCCGATGGCACCGCAATTGCGCAGTTGCGCGATCTGAGCGGACCCTTGCAACTCAGCGGAGCATTGCGCATTGCGCCTGCGCAAAACCAGGTCAATTTCACGGGCACCGTCAAAGAGCGTGTCCCGCTGCCGCCCTCATTGCAGCAGGAGTTCCAGGACCTGGTGAATATGCGCGGGCGCGACACGCAGGGCCGCGTGCCGCTGGAGATCGAGTTCGCGCTTTGAATATCAACTGACCGATTCTGCGGCGGGCCATTCGCGCCAGGCCCGCATCAACGGGAAATAGAGTCCCAAGCGGATGGGTTCCGGTCCAAGCCGTGCCGCGATGCGGGCGTAGCGCTGCATCGGTTGCAGGTAGCGCAGCATTTCGTTGTCCAGGAACTGCTCCCGGTCGCCGCCGGAATGCTGGCTCGTTTTGTAGTCGATGATCCAGCGCACGCCCTGATCCACGAAAGTCCGATCCAGAATGATCTTGACGATGCGCCCCTGCACAACGCCCGACAGGCTCAGCTCGCGCGCCTCCTGCGTATAACCAGGCGCCAGGATCCAGCGTCCCCGCTCATCCTCTGCGATGGCCAGCAACGACTCCACCACGCGCTGCGTGGCATTCTCGACCTGCCTCGCCGGAACGCCTCGATCCGCGAACCAGCGGCGGAATGACTCCGATTGCGAGCGCACACGCTCATCCGATCCGGCGTCGCAGTGCAGAGCCTGCAATTGTGCATGCACCAAAATGCCGATCTGACGCGCCGTCTCCGAGGCCCAGTCGAAGGGCGGCGTTGAGGGTGCGAGCGTCATATCCGCGATCAAAGGCTGGGATGTCCCGCTGCCGTCAAAGCGCGGCAGCGCCCAGCCGGCGGGGAGCCGCATCAAACTGCGGATCGCCGGTGGGGCCGGCACCGGCAACCCCGCATTGCGCACACGCTCGAAACGATGCTGGGTCATCGGCCAAAGAATGCTGAGCAGGGAACCCGAGTGAGGCTTGAACTCCCGGTCGCCGGGATTCGAATCCGGCTCTGCGCCGGCGCTCAACCACAGCTCATTTTTTGCGCGCGTGCAGGCCACGTACAGCAGCCGTTGCGCTTCCAACCGCGTCGAGTCCTGCTCTGCCCAGCGCAGGAACTCAAACAACGCATCGCCGTCTTCGCCGGCGCCCGCACTTGCTGCGAGCACGAAACCCGGCCGGTCCTCCCGTGCGAAGCGATGCTGCTGCAGAAAGCTGCGCGCAGGCGGTCGCACGCGCGCCTCCAGCCGCGGCACAATGACCATGTCGAACTCGAGCCCCTTGGACTTGTGGATGGTCATGATCTCGATGGGCTGATCGCCTTCGTCGGCCGGAAACAATTTCTCGAAGCCGGACTCGAATTGCGTGGCCTCCATGCAACCCTGCGCATCCATTGTCTCAAGACGCGAAAACGCGGCGCGGGCGCTGACCCTGTCCAGTTCGCTCAAGCCAATGCAGGGACCGCCCAAGGCGATCCAGGTGCGCTCCACCCATCGCGCAACGCCGCTCTGATCGCGGATTGCGAATGCCTGCCGCAGCGTTTCAGACACGCGCTGTGCGCGATCCTTACCTGCGTCGCTCAGCCGCTGCCGCACGCCCGGATCCTGCAAAGCGGCCCACAGCGTGTCCGCGCCGCGGTTCAGAGCCCACAGATCCGCCAGTTCCAGCCCGACGGCCGGGGATCGCAGCACGGAAAACCATGCGATGCGATCCTCCAGATGCAGCAGCGCCCGGCTCAACATGATGATGTCGCTGACGACGGGACGGTCCTGCAGCCTTCCGATGTCCAATGCCCGGAACTTCAGCTGCCGTGTCTGCAGCGCGGCGGCGATTTCCCCCGCGTGACTCTTGTTGCGAACGAGTATCGCGATGCGCCAAAGCGGATGGGCGCTGCGGCGCAACTCCACGGCCTGTGCGATATGCGCGGCCTCCTGAACAGAGGATTCGAACAGCAGCGTCTTCACGCCGGTGTCCGCGCCGACCGCTGCGGCCGCGCGAGCCACCGCCGGCGAATAGGCAATAGCGCCTCGGTGCCGGTCATCCAGGCGCGGCAGGATTTGTGAAAAGGTTGCATTGATCCACTCCACCAGCGAACCCTGGGCGCGAAAGTTGCTGCTCAAGCGCAGCGCGCGCAGCGGCACATCGCCCAGACCATCCTGCGCCAGCTCCAGAAACGCCCTCACCTCGGCTTCCCGAAATCCATAAATCGACTGCATCGGATCACCGACGCAAAAAAAGGTGCGGCCATCGCCACACTGCCAGCCCGCAGTCATGATTTTGAACAGATCCAGCTGAGCATTCGAGGTGTCCTGAAATTCATCGACGAGAATGTGCTCAATGCGGTAGTCCAGCAGCAGATTCAGATCGGTCGGTTCTTGTGCCGAACCCAATGCTCTCACCGCCGCCATCGACACGGCGCTGAAATCGCTCTCCCCGTGCCGGCGAAACACGGTTTCGAGTTCCGCCGCCGCCAGCACCAGGGTCCGCGACACCGCGCGCACCCGCTCCCATTGATCATCGTCGTAACGTGCATCGGGCAACAACCGCACGATGCGAAGCGCCAGAACCGCAGCGCCGTTGCGCTGGATCTCGGTCAGCAGATCGATCATCTCGGGTTTGTCGCCGCACGAGGGTGCGAATCCTTGCGTCTTGGTCACCGATTGCCGGACAGCCCCTTGCTGGGTCAGCAAGAAGCCGGCCATGTCGCGCCATTGCGCAACCTCCTCCACCACCGGTCTCAAGCCACGTCTCAGCATGCGCCAGCTGCTCAACAGCGTTGATGCCGGCTCCAGACGCGTCGCCGCTCCACTCAACAACCGGCTCAGCGCTGCAACCCTCTCCGCGCCCAGTTCTAAATAGGCGCCTTGCAGATGCCGGGCGATGAGCAGTGATAAATCCTCGTCCAACGATGCACGAATACCGCGTAAGTGCTCCTCATCCGGATCACCCAGCGCCTGCATATGGCCGGCCAGAATGGCCAGCCAGCTTTCGCGGTTGGAGAGCATGGAGGCGATGAGGTCGCGAACCAGCGTCCAGCGCTCATCGTTCAATTCCAAGGAACGGTCCACGGCATTTGCAAAAGGCTCATCGCCGCCGACGGCCAGCGCCCGCTCGGCCGCTTCGCGGTACAGGCGCTGCGCATCCGCGGCAATGACGAAACGGCCGCCCGTTCCGGCCGTCACCGGCAATTGCGCGGCGAGCCAGGCATTGAAGCCGTCGATGGTCTCGATGCGCAGCCGCGTGGGGTACTGCTGCAGATCGATGCCACGGGATTGCAGGTTACCGCGCGCCGCGCGGGCCAGCGACCAGGTGGTGGGATTTGCACTCGGCGGACAGGAATCGTGTGTTGCGGTCTCCAGTGCATCGATGACGCGTGCGCGCATTTCCTGTGCTGCCTTGCGCGTGAAGGTCAGGGCGAGAATTCGCTCGGGCGCATCGACCCGCAGCAACAGGCCCAGCAGACGTTGCGTAAGCAGCGTGGTCTTGCCGGAACCCGCAGGTGCCTGCACCAGCACCGATTGATCCGGATCGATGGCCTCCTGCCGGACCTGGGCATCGGGTATGGGCGTCGGATCAGTCATCGCTCAACTCCCCGCCCGCATGCCCGGCAATTCGGCAAAATGCATGGAGCGAGCAGCTGCGGCAGGCGTAGTGGACAGGGTCAACCCTCGCCGCACCTGCCTTCAATTCTGCGGCAATCGGGGCCAGCCGCGCTGACCATAGGCTCAACTGTCCCGCCATGCCGGCGCTGCCTTCCAGGGAGTGCGAATCTACCTGCGGCAGGATGTGCGCGCGCTCGGACAGGCCAAAAAAGCGGCACTCCTTGACGTTGACGCGCGCGTAAGCCAGCGCCGCAACGAAACCGCGCACGCTCAGCGCGTACAAGGGCAGCTGCGGATTCTCCATCCGTTCGCCGGCCCAGTCGCGCGCCACCTCGCCGCTCTTGTAGTCGAGCAGCACCAGGCTTGCGTCCTGCAATCGATCGATGCGATCGACGCGCAGATCGAACCGCAGATCCGCGGCATCGAAGTGGTGTCCGGCTTCCAGTTCCACAACATCGAATGGTTCGCGCCTGCGCTCCAGCGCCAGCCAGTTCGGAAGCAATCGCTGCAGGCGGCGCACTTCGCGCAAACTCCAGTGCGCGCCCGGGTCGCGGCGTGTGACCGCTGTGCCAACTGCCCCAAGGACAGCGTCTCGAATCAGATTCTGGCACTGCGCCTCGTCGAGCCGCGCCAGTTCACCCGAGCTGCGCAACCGTGCCCAGATGAACTGCAGCGATTCGTGCAAGATCACGCCGCGCTCCAGAGCGTTGAACCCCGGCTGGGGAAACTCCAATGGATCGGCACGCAGGCGGCTTGCGGCGAAACCGCGGAACGGACACAAGGATTGCTCGCGCAGACTGCGCGTACCGCGCGTTTTCTCCTGCGCTGTCCAGCCTGGCCCGTTCTCGTCGACGAATCGCTCCAGCGGTGCGGCGCCGGCCGCCAGCGCGCGCCACAGCGGGTCGCACACACCTTCTTCCGTCGGGGTCGCGTTCAGGTACTGCCTGAGCAACGCGCTCGGCAACGCCGCCGTGTCAGTTTCGCTCGAGCAGCTGAAAACAACCGTGGGCGCGCGCTGCAGCCAGCGGGTCTGCAGATCCATCGCCCGCTGCAGTTGAAGCGCCGCGCTGGAACCCGGCACGCCGTGCCTGCGCTGCAATTGCACCGGCAGCAGCGGCAGCGGGTCCGGTGGCGGCGGCCAGGCCTGCGCGGACCCGCCGGTGACCCACAGGCCATCGAAGGCCAGCCACGGATCGGCAGGCTGACCTGTGATCCAAACCGGCGCCACGCCGGTTTGGGGTTGAAACAAACTCTCGCGCGCGGCGGTACTCAGCGTGCGTAACGCATCGGCCGGCCGCAGCGGGCCAAACACCACATCGGCGCGGGCCAGCCTGCCGATCAACTCGCGGAAACTCTCCGCCGCCTGGTAGGCAGTGCTGGACCAGTACGCGCGCTGCATCCACGGACCCGCTTCCAGTGCTTCGATCCAGACTGAAGCCCATCGGCTCAGCAATTGCGGCGCGGCCGATGCGACCAGGCACTGGCGCATCGCGTGCAAGCGCGTAATTGCCTGCACTGAGTCCATGCCGATGCCGCCGGCTGCGCGCTGCGCCAGCTCAAGCCATGAGATCAAGGGCGCTTCGCTCGGTGCCTGGGTACGCAGTACGCGGTCCAGCCGCGCCGCCGCGCACGCATCGGCATCCTCCGATTGCAAGGCCGGCGCACGCAGCAATGCGCTGAATTGATCGAAGGGCAAAGAATCGCCCGGCGAGCTCAGGCATGACAAGGCGATGCGCACCGGCTCGAAGTCCGCCAGCGGCGTGCCGCCTGCAATGGCATACACCGGCGTTTCGGCAAACTCCTGCATCGAAAACCGGTTCGGCGCCAATGCCGAATCAAAGGCATTGCTTACCGATGAGCGCATTGCAGTCAGACTGGCGACATACACCCAGCCGCGAAAGCCCGGATGCCGCGCGCGCGCCTCGCGCGCCCAGTCGGCGCAGGCTGCCATCTCGGCATCGAAGGATTTGAACAGGCGCATGCATCGACCACCCTGCGCAGCGTCGGCGCTGTCGGGCACGGCCATCGGTGGCAGCGGCGGATCGGCATGCGTATTGAGCCACTGCAGCACGCTGGGCCGCCACGCGGAGCTGTCGATCGGCACCGGCCGGCCGGCCGGGGCGTCCAGCAAATGCACGATTCGATCTGCGCTGAGCGCCTGCAATTGCCTGCAGCGCTCGTCAAACCCATCAATCCACTGCAGCAGCGCGGTGCTCTCGAGTCCGGGGAAATCCTGCAGCGCCTGCGGCGCGATACCGTGATCATGCATGGCGCGAACCGCCCGCCTTGCCGCACGCGCGGCTCCGCCGGTGTCGAGAAACTCAGATGCAATGGCGCTCGCGCCGATCACCTCGCGCCAGATCTGCCGTTCCTCGATGTCCTCCAGAATCCGAGGCGCACTGGCCCGCGTGAAGCACTGCGCCTCGTATTGCTGGCGAGCCCAGCCGGCAAAATCGCGGATCTGCGGCGTTGGCCAGACCTCACGGCCCTGCGCAAGATAGGTCTGTTCGATCCGATCGAGGATGCCCGCTGCGATTTCAGCGGTCGGCGCGAGCAGGGTGCGCCCTGCGCCGACGAGGCTCAGCAGCCGCTGCATCGCATCGGATGCCGGGTTCAGCGTTTGGCCACCTTGGACCGCGAGTCGACGACCCGCAGGCTCGGCTCGGCCGCCGCCAGAGCTTCGAGCGTCTCTTCGATGCGTGCGAACACGGTGTCGATAATCGCCGGTTCCGGCAGGTTGGTGATTCTGAAGGCGTTGCGATAGCTGACATTGAAGCTTACGCCGGGCGCTATCAGCACATGCTTGTTTTCCAGCAACTCCAGCGCAAAGGCTTGATCGTCAAAATCCGGCAGCACGTCTTCACGGACTTCAATGAAGGAATACAGGGCACCCATGGGTTTGGCCAGACGCAAAAATCGGCTCTTGTTCACGCCGTTCACAATGGCCTCGCGCGATTCGTGCAGTCGCCCCCCCGGACGCGTTAATTCCTTGATGCTCTGATGGCCGCCGAGTGCGGTCTGAACCGCCCACTGCCCTGGCACATTGCTGCACAGACGCAGCGAACTCAGTAGTTCCAGAGCGGCGAGATATTCAGCGGCGTGTTCGACATCGCCGGAAAACGAGGCCCAGCCCACGCGGTAGCCGCAGGCTCGATAAACCTTCGACAAGCCGCTGAGCGTGCAGCACAAGGTGCCGTGCACCAGCGTGGCCATTGGCACGAATTGCGCGTCGTCGTACAGAATCTGGTCGTAGATCTCATCGCTGAGCACCACCAGGCGATGTTCCTCGGCGATGCGCGCAATTTCCTCGAGCACCGCGCGCGGATACACGGCGCCGGTGGGATTGTTCGGGTTGACGATGACGATGGCGCGCGTTGCCTTGGTGATCAGGCTTTGGACTTCCGCCGGATCCGGTATGAAGGCCCGCTCGGGGCGGCAGGGATAGTGAACGGCACGCCCGGTGTTCAGATTCACGGCGGCCGTCCACAGTGGATAGTCGGGGCTGGGCACCAGCACTTCGTCGCCCGGATTGAGCAATGCGCGCAGCGTCAGGTCGATCAGTTCACTGACGCCGTTGCCGATGAAGACCTCCTCAGCGCTGACGCCGCGCACCCCGCGCTCCTGCTGCTGCATGACCACCGCCTCGCGAGCCGGGAATATCCCTTTCTGGTGTGTGTAGCCTTCACTGTGGCGCAGGTTTTCAATCATCGCCAGGCGCATGGATTCCGGTGTGCGGAAACCAAACGCGTACGGGTTGCCGATGTTCAAGGAGATGATGTCGTAGCCGCGCCGCTCCAGCTCCTGCGCCCGGTTCGCAAGCTTGCCGCGGATTTCATAGCGGACATTGGTCAGCCCATCGCTGGGCTTGAATGATTTGCGCGGTTTCATACGCGCAAGAATACCGGATTCCGCTGCAGTACGGGCATGAGGTGAGCCTCAGATCTCACCGGCCCGCAGGCATGCCACCCAGTGACCGGCTGCCGCGGGAGCAAGCGCAGGCGCGGCGGCGGCGCACGGTTCGCGGGCATGAGGGCAGCGATCCCGGAACGCGCAGCCCCGGATGCCGCCCGTGCGGTGCGGTGTCTCGATCACTGCGGGCTCCACCGCCACGGCCACGGGTGGAATCTGCGGAATCGAGGCGATCAGCGCGCGCGTGTAGGGGTGCCGCGGCCTGAGGAACAATTCCTCGCACGGCGCGTGCTCCACGATGCGGCCACGGTAGATCACATACACCCGATGGGAGACGTGGCGCACGATCCCAAGATTGTGGCCGATGAATATCATTGCGGCATGGGTTTCACGCTGCATGTCGAGCAGCAGGTTGACGATCTGCCCCTGAATCGAAACGTCCAGCGAACTGACCGGCTCATCGCAGATCAGCAGCGCCGGCTTGATGATCATCGCGCGAGCGATCCCGATGCGCTGGCATTGTCCGCCGCTGAATTCACGCGGGTAGCGGTGCGCCGCCCCGGCCTGCAGCCCTACCCGGGTCAGCATCAAACTCACCGCCGCTCGACGCTCATTGGGCGGCATGTCGGGACGGAATATCTTCAGCGGCTCCTGCAATGCATCGCCCACTGTCATTCGCGGGTTCAAACTGGCAAGCGGGTCCTGAAACACCAGCTGCACATGGCGCCGCCATGGCCGCAGCTGCGAGGGCGACAACCGCAGCAGATCCTGGCCTTGAAACACAATCCGCCCGGCGGCGACAGGCACCAGCCGCGCGATGGCCCGCGCCAGCGTGGACTTGCCGGATCCGGACTCCCCCACCAGTCCCACTGTTTCCCCCGCCGCCACGCTGAGGTCCACCTGATCGACAGCGCGAATCGCATGGCGCTGGAACTCCACGCACAGATTCTGCACCTGCAGCAGTGGCTCACCCATGATCGTGCGGATAGTGGCAGGCGACACGGCGCGAACTGCTGTGCAGCCGCAGTTCGGGTCGCTGTTGCGAACACAAGGCCTGCGCTCGCGTGCAGCGCGGCGCGAACGCGCAGCCCGCCTCGGGCTCCCGCGGGTCCGGTGGCTGGCCGGCGATGCTGGGAAGGCGGGACGCGCGGGCTTGCGACCAGCGCGGCACGCAGGCGAGCAGTCCGGCCGAGTACGGATGCAGCGGCGCATCGAAAAGATCTGCAGCGCAGGCCGCTTCCACCACGCGGCCGGCGTACATCACCAGAACATGGTCCGCCAGTCCCGCCAGCAGCGCGAAATCGTGCGTGATGAGCGCCATCGCCGTGCCCAGTTCCCGCCGCATCGATTGCAGCAGCAGCAGCACCTGAGCCTGTACGGTGGTATCCAGCGCTGTCGTGGGCTCATCGGCGATCAGCAGACTGGGATTGCAAAGACAGGCCATGGCAATCATTACGCGCTGGCGCATGCCGCCGGAGAGTTCGTGCGGATACTGGTGCATGCGCTGTCCGGCCCGCGTGATCTGCACGCGCTCGAGCATTTGCAACGCGCGCTGCCGGGCCGCTGCGGCATCCATCCGCGCGTGCAGCATCAGCACCTCGGTGAGTTGTGTGCCGATGCGAAGATGCGGCGTCAGGGAGGTCATCGGGTCCTGAAACACCATCGAGATCTCACGGCCGCGCAATCGATTCAAATCCGTCGGACTCATGCCCAGCATTTCTCCGCCCTTGAAGCGGACGCTGCCCGTAGTGCGGGCCGTCTGCGGCAGCAATCCCATGATGGCGGTGAACAATTGGGTTTTGCCAGAGCCGGACTCGCCGACGATGCCCAAGCATTCGCCCGCGCCGATCCGCAGACTGACCTCCTTGACTGCTGCGATCTCGCGCGCGCCGCCTCCAAAGCGGACACTCAGCGCCTCGACTTGCAGACAAGGCGGCGCGCTTATGGCATGGTCAACCGGCACGGTCAGGCTCATCCAGCGCATCGCGCAAACCGTCGCCGACGATGTTCAGACACAGCAGCAACAGCGTCAACAACGCACCGGGAATGAGCAGCATCCAAACGGCTGCTTGCATTTCGGCGGCGCCTTCGGCGATCAATGTACCCAGGCTGGCGCGCGGCTCCTGCACGCCCAGCCCCAGAAAGCTCAGGAAGCTCTCGAACAGAATCACCTGTGGGATCGTCAGGGTCGCATACACGATCACCGGACCGATCACGTTGGGAACGATGTGTTTGAAAATGATGCGCGGAGCAGTGGCGCCGGAGGATATCGCCGCTTCGATGAATTCCTTTTGACGGATGCTCAAGGTCTGGCCTCTGACAATGCGCGCCATGGTCAGCCAACCGACGGCGCCGATGGCCGCAAACAACAAGAACACGCTGCGCCCGACAATGACGGTCAGGAAGATCACGAAGAAAATCAGGGGCAAACCGCTCAGGATCTCGATGATTCGCATCATGATCTGGTCCACCCGACCGCCGAAATATCCGCACACGGAACCGTACAGCACGCCAACGCCGACGCTGATCGCGGTGGCGGTGAGCCCGACGGCCAGCGACACGCGAGCCCCTTGCAGCGTGCGTACGAATAAATCGCGCCCGAGGCGATCCGTTCCGAACCAATGCGACTGGGCAAAACCTGGCGCCGCCGCCACATGGGACCAGTCCAGGTGATCGAAGCCATTCGGACTGACCAACGGTCCGACGAGGGTGAGCAGAATCAGCGCGCCGATGAGCGCCAGCGCCGTCATCGCCGCCGGGTTGGCGCAGAACCTGCGGCGCGCATCTGCCCACAAACCGGCACTCACGTCTGAAACCGGATGCGTGGGTCAAGCCATGCATACAGAAGATCCACCAGCAGTCCCATGGCGATCAGCAAAGCCGAGTAGACGACGACCATTCCCATGACCAGGGTGTAATCGCGATTCAACGCGCCCTGAACCAGGTACCGCCCGATGCCGGGCAGACCGGAAATGCTCTCCACCACCAACGAGCCGGTCATGATCGCGGCCACCGCCGGCGCCAGAAACCCGGCCACCGGCACCAACGCCGGCCGCAACGCGTGCCGCCACAGAATGATGCGCTCGGGAAGTCCTTTGGCGCGTGCGGTGCGGATGTAGGGACTGCGCAGAACCTCAAGCATGCTGGCGCGGGTGAGCCGGGAGATGAATGCCAGGGGCGGCAAGGTCAGCGCGATGACAGGCAGGACGTAATGGCGCGCGGATCCCGGCTCCCATCCGGCCACCGGCAGCCATCGAAGGTAGACCCCGAAAATCAGCGCAAGAAACGGCAGCAGCACGAACGAGGGCACGGTAATGCCGATCACCGCTGCGGCCATGACCGCCTGGTCGCCCCAGCGCTGATGGCGAAGCGCGGCGAGAATACCGATCAGCACGCCGATGATCAGCGCCAGCGCCATGGCGAGGCTGCCCAAAGTGGCGCTGACCGGCAACCCCTGGCTGATCAGCTCCGTGACCGTGAAATCCTTGTATTTGAACGAAGGGCCGAAATCGCCGTGCGCGACGCCGCGCAGGTAGCGCCCATACTGCACCCACAATGGCTGGTCAAGACCATAGGCGGCGTCCAGATTGCGTTTGATCTGCGCCGGCAGGGTCTGCTCTTCATCGAAGGGGCCGCCCGGCGCGATGCGGATCAGGAAAAACGTCACCGTGAGGATCACGAACAAGGTGGGCAAGCCCCAGGCCAGCCGCGACGCGAAGTAACGAATCATGGAGCGCATACTGCCAGCAAACATTGTGGCCACGCGAGTCTTTGACGACAAAATCCAAGGCCGTTTTCCCGTGTATAATGCGCTCCGTGGTCCGCCCATCGCGGACGAATTCGGTTCATTGAGGTTTCATGGAGTCCACACGCCCCATCCGCGCGCTCGTGCGCGGTCTCGACGCGCTTACGGTCCTGAATCTGCGTAACGGCGTCACGGTTTCGGAAGTCGCGCTGGAAATCCGCCTCCCCCGCACCACGGTCTATCGCATCCTGGAAACCCTCTGCGAGGCCGGTTTTGCCTTTCGCGACGCGGCTGATGAGCGCTATCGCCTGTCCGAATCCGTCGAGCAATTGAGCGACCGGTTCGTGGACGAGGACTGGGTCGGGCAGATCGCCGCCCCGCTGATACAAGAACTGTCGCGTGAAGTGGTCTGGCCGGTCGCGGTGTCCACACTATCCGGCTCCACCATGCTGATCCGCGAAACCACAGACCACCTCAGCCCGCTGGCCATCGAGCGGTACTCACCGGGACTGCGCTTCCCCTTGCTGACCTCCGCCAGCGGCCGCCTGTACCTGGCGTTTTGTCCCGCGCAGGAACGCGCGGCGCTGATCCAAAGCCTGGCCGATTCCAATACACCCGAGGCCAGGCTTGCGCGCGGCCCGGCGGAACTGGAAAAAATGCTCGCCGATATCAAGGCTCAGGGCCACGCGACGGCGGCTACATCGCGCCGGATTTCAGACGATTTGAGCATTGCGGTTCCCATCTTCGCCGACGGCAAAATGCTGGCAGGGCTGGGCATCCGGATTTCGGCCATGGCGATGCCGGCGAAAACGGGGATCGAACGGTTCCTGCCGCGGCTGCGCGAGTGCGCCGCGAGGATTACCGCGCGCCTGGCCGAGCCAAGGGCGGCAACCGCCGGCGTGCCGGCCGCTGTTGCTTGACAGGGTTGCGCGAAAACATGACCAATTTTTTGTTGTATTGATCGAAGCAGGAGCTGTTGATGAAGAAGATTATGGTGTGCGTCAAACGCGTGGTCGATTACAACGTGCGCGTCCGCGTCAAACCCGACGGCAGCGGCGTGATGCTCGATGGCGTGAAAATGAGCATCAATCC
>JANXOV010000177.1 GCA_025357635.1 Pseudomonadota bacterium | reverse complement strand
CCTCATCGCTAAGGTCGACTCCGCGCGCATCATCATGACGCAGATGCTGATCGCGGCCGTGGTGCTGGTGCCGTTGGGCTACTGGCTGGCGGGCCGATGGCAGGTCGCGGGCGTTGCAGCGATGGCCGTTCTCGCAGTTGTGGCGGTTTCAATGAGTGTTTCCCCGGCGTCGAAGCAGGGGGATGTGCTGAATCCACATCTGGAAACCACCATCATCCGCACCGCTTTTTACAACGTGCGCACTACTGCGTATGTGGATCAGATTCCCGAACCTGCGGTGCGCGGCGGCGGGCTGGCGAAGATCGGCGATCAGTTTCTGCTGATCACCGGCGACGGATTGCTGTATGTGTTCGATTGGCGCAACAAACAGAAGCCCGATGCGCTGCAGATCAAGGCGCTGCCGTATCGCGTGCCGGTCAATGGCGCCGAGTTTGCAAAAGATACGACGGGTGGTCCCTGGCGCAAACCCAAAGAGGGCGATGCCCTGAGCGTGATCGGCGAGGATGCCGGCAGCACCGTCATCACCTGGTGGTTCCGGGTCAGCGGTGCGCTGGTGCAGGAGCGCGGCGATGACCTACGCGTGTTCGCGTCGCATTATTTCTGGAAGCACGAGGGCAGTTGCTGGGTCGAGCGGGTGTCGCTGATGGAAGGCGCTCGCAGCGCGTTCCTGCAAGGCTCACCCGAGCTCAAGTGGCGCACGATATTTGAATCCACGCCCTGCCTGCCCATCAAGGGCGAGGGCCGTCGCCGCGGCACGCCGTTTGCGGGGCACTTCGGCGGCGGCCGCATGATCATGCGCGATCCGCAGACGTTGCTGCTCACGGTCGGGGACTTCGGCTTCAACGGCGTTTCGTCCAAGCAGATGGTCTCCCAGGATCCGACCGCCTCCTACGGCAAGACCATTCTGATTCATCTCCAAGACGACGGTGCCGAGATGTTCACACTCGGCAACCGCAATCCTCAAGGCTTGTATCAGGACCCCCAGGGGCGCATCTGGGACACCGAACACGGGCCGCAGGGCGGCGATGAACTCAATCTCATCAAGCAGGGGCTGAACTACGGCTGGCCCATCGTGACCTACGGCGTGGACTACGGCACATTCAAGTGGCCGCTCAACCCGAAGCAGGGTGATCACGAGGGCTTCGAGGCGCCGTACTTCGCCTGGCTGCCTTCGATCGGCGTATCGAACCTTACCGGCGTGGAGAAAGATCTCTTCCCTGTCTGGAAGGGTGATTTACTGGTTGCCTCTCTGGCAAATCAACGCATTTTCCGTCTGCGCATCCGCAATGATCGCGTGGTGTACGGTGAACCCTTGCAGATCGATCGGCGGATTCGCGACATCACCGAAGGCACGGACGGCAGAATCGTGCTGTGGGCGGATGATGACAATGCCATTGTGTCGCTGCGGCCGGAATTCGGTACCAGCGGCGAGGTGGCCTTCGCCACCGCCTGCAGTGGCTGCCACAAGGTGGGCGATGGCACCTCGCATCGCATCGGTCCGGACCTGTGGGGCGTGATCGGGCGCACGGTGGCCTCCGCCGACGGCTATTCGGACTATTCGGCCGCGCTGCGTGCCGCGGGCGGGGAGTGGACGGAGGCGCGTTTGAATGCCTTCATCAAGAATCCGCAGAGCACGGTGCCGGGCACTGCCATGGAGTACACGGGCGTCCCCGACGAGGAGACGCGAGCCAAGATCATTGGCTATCTCAAACAGGCGAAGAAAGTCGTGGGCCGATGAAGACCGGCCTGCTGTCGAAACTTGCGAGCTTTTTGGGCGTCGGCGCTCTGTCCACGCTGCTGCAATACTTCATCCTGGTCATTTGCGTTGAATTCGTCGGCCTCAGCGCCGTGGCGGGCTCCGCCATCGGGTTTGCGATCAGCGCGGTATTCAACTATCTGCTGAACTATCACTTCACTTTTCGCAGCGACAACGCGCATGCGGTCGCGGCGAGCCGCTTTGCGCTGGTGGCCTCGGTGGGGCTTGCCATCAACACCGGACTGATGGCCCTGCTCGTGCATTACACGCGCTTGCCGTATATCGTGTCCCAGGTGTTTTCCACCGCCATTGTGCTGGTCTGGAATTTCTTTGGCAATGCGCTCTGGTCCTTCGCGTCTGCTCGCGAGCACGCGGCTGAAGTTCTGTCCAAAGGGCACAAATGAAGCTCAGTCTCGTCATCCCCTGCTTTAACGAAGAAGACGCCTTGCAGCATACGGCGCCGGCACTGGCAACGCTGATGCAGGACCTGATCGATCGCGGCAAGATCGCACCGGACAGCACCATCTGGTTCGTCGACGACGGCAGCAAGGATGCGACCTGGTCGATGATCGAGGCACTCACCGCGCAGTCTGACTTGTTCGTCGGCGTCAAACTGTCGCGCAACCGCGGCCACCAGAATGCGCTGTTGGCGGGGCTTCTCAGTGCTGATGGCGATGCGGTCATCTCCATCGACGCCGACCTGCAGGACGATTTGAGCGTCATCGAAAAGATGGTGGACGCGTACGCTGCCGGCTACGAGATCGTTTACGGCGTGCGCAAGGCACGCGACACGGACACTTTTTTCAAGCGTTGGACGGCGCTTCGCTATTACGGATTGCTGCGCACCATGGGCGTGGACATCGTCCCCAATCACGCGGACTTCCGCCTCATGGGCCGCAAGTCGATCGCCGCGTTGGGTATGCACGCCGAGGTGAATTTGTTCCTGCGCGGCATCATCCCGCAATTAGGGTACCGATCCACCAGCATTTTCTACGATCGCCTCGACCGCGTCGCCGGTGAATCCAAATACCCCTTGCGCAAGATGATCAAGCTTGCGCTCGACGGCATCACCTCGTTCAGCCCGGTGCCGCTGCGGCTGATTGC
>JANXOV010000015.1 GCA_025357635.1 Pseudomonadota bacterium | reverse complement strand
GGAGCAGGGTCGAGTTGTTCCAGTGGAGCATCGTCAACGTCCGCGAAGCAACATACTTTTTCGCCGCATTGAACGTCTTCGCAATCGGGTGATCATCCGGCTGATAAGGCCGGTACGCTTCAAATATCTGATAGGTCCTGTGCCCGAGCACCAACTCGCGATCCTTGCCGTCGAAACCTGATCCTGAGATGTCCATGCTTTCGTCCCCGTAGCTGAACATCCAACCGCCAAGGGTAAAATCACTAGTGGGGTCCTATTCCGGTCCGCCGGGTTCTTGCATGATTCCGTCAAGCGATACAAACGTAGATACGAAGAGTTTTCTCATAGAAGCACTCCTGTCGCGCGGCGAGTATTGGTCATGCGCGCTAACGCTTCGGTTCAGCGGCGAGCAGCGCAGCGGACCGTCCGCTGCAACCGATTGAGCGGCCGCCCTTACTCACGCACATAGCGCAAGTGTGTGGCGGCTGGACCATCGAGAACCTTGTCGATTCGAAACTGCGGCGCGGGCTCGCGTAAATTCTCGAAGAGGCGTCTGCCACTGCCGAACAACACTGGCGCCAGGGCGATTTCTAGCTCGTCGATGACTCCCATGTTCAAGTACTGCTGGACCACGTCCGCTCCACCCGAGATGCGAATATCACGACCGCCCGCAGACGCTCTAGCCTGCTCAAGGGCGCTCTCCGGGCCGTCGTTGACGAAGTAGAATATCGTCCCGCCCGGCCGGATCCAAGGTTCGCGCTTCTCGTGGGTAAGAACGTACACTGGAGTGTGAAACGGGGCCTCCTCTGGCCATGAGGCCTCGCCTTGCTCGAACATTCGCTTGCCCATGATGTTGGCGCCGATGCGCTCCGTGGTGCTGCGAACCAGGTCATTGACCGGACCGGTCTCTCCCCCTGGTCCGAACTTGAGGTTCTCGCGCATGTACTGTTGATTGAGGAGCCAGGCCATCAGCGCACCCCACTTAGCGCCCCAGTTCTTGTACTCCCAATTCTCCATGGTCATTCCTTCCGGTGCCATGTAGCCATCGAGGCTAAGCCCAATGTTGACGAATACTTTGCTCATGATTCTCCTCTCGCATGTTCGGATGTCGGCCTAACGAGACTGTAGAATAACTTCGCCGAAACTGGTAGTATGGCGCGCCGCTCGCAACCGCCCTTCGTGACGAGGCCCCTACCATGGCGCGCTACAAGTGCATCGACACCAATCCTCGGTTGTTAGCCGTCGATTTGGCAGCGCAACTGCTCCCCGGCACGTTCGAGCACGCGGTGCACCATCTGGTGACCCATGCGCTGGACCTGTCGCGCTTCGACGCCCGGTTCCGGAATGACGTCACCGGCGCGACGGCCTACCCGCCCGCCATGCTGCTCGCGGTCGTGCTGTGTGCCTACGCACGCGGGATTGTGAGCAGCCGGGCGATTGCGCGGGCCTGCGAGGAGCAGGTGACGTTCATCTCCCTCTGCGGCGACACGCGCCGCACTTTACGACGATCGCGCACTTCGTGAGCACGGTCGGCGAGGACATCGCGCACGTGTTCGGCGCGGTGGTCGCGATCTGTGACGACGAAGGGCTGATCAGCCACGAGATGTTCGCGATTGATGGCGTGAAGCTCCCGAGCAACGCCTCGAAGGCCCGGAGTGGGACGCGCGCGGACATGGAGCACCACGCGACCAAACTGGAAGCGGCGGCCCGTACGATCGTCGCGCGGCATCGGGCGGCCGATGCGGTGCCGGTCGAGCCGACGCTCGCGTTCAAAGCCGGGAAGCGGATCGCGCGCCTGGAGCGCGATGCGACGCAGTTGCGTGAGTGGCTCGCCGCGCACCCGGAGGAGCGGCGGGGCCCGAAGGGCACGGTCCGGCAGAGCAATCGGACGGATAACGAGAGTGCGAAGATGGCGACGAGCAAGGGCGTCATCCAGGGGTACACGGGCGTGGCCGCCGTGGACAAGGCGCATCAGATTATCGTCGAAGCGCAGGCGCACGGCACGGGCGCTGAGCAAGAGGTGCTGCTCGCCATGGTCACCGCGATGGCGCCCGTGCTGACGGACGACTCGCTGATCACGGCCGATGCCGGATACCATAGCGAAGCGAATCTCACCGAACTCGCGAAGCGAGAGGTCGACGCGCTCATCGCGGATGGTGCGATGCGGAAACGCGACGAGCGCTTTGCGACGCAAGACCGGCATCAGGCGAAGCCGGATCCGTTGCATGACAAATCCACGCCGTCGCGCGCGCTGCCGGTCTATCAGCCGAGTGACTTCACCTATGATGCCGAGGGGCGGACCTGCGTGTGCCCCGCGGGCAAGGCGCTCTATCGGAAGGGCCAGCCCGTAAAGAAGGGACTCCTCGCGGACCAATATCAGGGCGCGAAGCGCGATTGCGGCCCGTGCGCGCAGCGCGCGCAGTGTCTACGCACGCCGGAGAAAACGGCCGTGCGGCAGGTCGCGTTCTTCCACGGGCGCGATCCGGCGGCGCGGGAGACGCACACGATGCGAATGCAGGCGCGGATCGATACGCCCGAGGGCCGGGCGCACTATGCGGAGCGGTTCGGGGCGGAGCCGGTGTTTGCGAATCTGCGGTTCAACAAGCGGCTGGATCGCTTTACGCTGCGCGGTCGCGCGAAGGTGGACGGGCAGTGGAAGTTGTTCTGCTTGGTCCAGAATATTGAGAAACTCGCGCATCACGGGTACGCGGCGTAAGGCGGGATCCCCGACCCGTACGACCGCAGCGGCGGAGACTGGAGACATCACCGAGGCCCAGTCGTGACACAGGCCGCCTGAGCGCAGGACCAGTCGAGTCATTGGCAACGTGCCTCGAACGACGCCCGCGGCTCCATGGGCCCGCCGAGCTTCAACGACGCGCGATTCGCGTACAAGGGCGACGCGGTCACGCTGC
>JANXOV010000168.1 GCA_025357635.1 Pseudomonadota bacterium | reverse complement strand
GTGGATCAGATCCAAAGCGTCCGCATGAAGCTGGCCGATGGAACCGCGTATAGCATTTCGCGCTCGCTCAGCGCGGGCACCGGCGCGGGCACCGGCGCGGGCACCGGCGCGGGCACCGGCGGTGATCCGAAGAATCCCGCGCCGGCGGCGTTCAAGCTCGATGCCGTGCCGCCCGGACGGGAGGCCATTGAGCCGGCATCCATCGCACCCTCACAGACGACGTTCAGCGGCGTTCCTGCAGATGATGTCGCGCCGGCGGCAAGCATCGACTTCTCCAAGGCGGCGACCGCCGAGATCAAACTCTTGGACGGCAGCAGCTACAGTCTCAACGGCACCGTGGTTGCGGACAAGCATTGGATCACCTTGAGCGCATCCAAGCACGATGCCGTGAATGCCAGGGCCCGCGGTCGTGCGTTCGAAATCGCCGGCTACCGGTACGACGCGTTGTTCCGGCCTCTCGAGCAAATGCTCAAGCCCAGGCCCGCCAAGGCGCCCGCAACCCCACACCCGTGAATGCCGGGTTCGGCAGGCGATTCGCGGCGCTGATCTACGATGCGCTGCTCATCGCGGCGCTGCTCATGGTCTATACGGCCATCGCCTTGTTTTTCACGCACGGCAAAGCCATCGTGCCGGGCACGGCCGGCGCCGGTGTATACGCGTACTACGCAGGCGAGATCGCCGTCATTGCCGGTTACTACGTCAGTTGCTGCCGTCTCACCGGGCATACGCTGGGCATGCGGGCGTGGCGGCTGCGGGTGCACCGACCGGGCGGCGGCCGGCTGAGCGTACCGCGTGCGTTGCTGCGATTCGCGCTGGGAGTCTTCGCCTGGGCGCCCCTCGGGGCCGGCGTTTTATGGCTCTATGCCGATCACGCCAGCCTTGCCGTACACGACCGGCTGTCAGATTCGCGCATCACCTTGTTGAAATAGCGCTGCACCCCTAGCGCGTGCGGGCCACCGCGATCAATGTGCCAATGCCGATGACCGAGGTAGGCAGCCATCCAACCAGCGCCGGATTCAAAGAAAACAATTCGCCGCCGTTTTCAATGGTGCGATTGGCGAGGAAGAAGACCACGCCCAGCATGATGCCAATCACGGTCCGGGTGCCCGCGCCGGTTGCCCGCAGCGGGCCGAAGACGAACGGGAGCGAAAGCAAGGTCACGATGATCACGGCCACCATGCGCGCGATGCGCGACCAGAATCCGATTTCATACGAGGCCGCGTTCAAATTGTTGCGCCGCAGGTGATCGATGTAAGTCGACAGGCCGCGCAGGGTCAGCAGCGTCGGGTCCATCGCGGCGAGTCCCAGAAACTGCGGGTCAATGCTCGAGTTCATCATGACCTCGGGCTGCGTCGATGCCGCGACGCGCTCCCCGCCAAAACTGGAACTCGCGACATTCTCAAGCCGCCATCGCCCGCGGTCGGCGATGGAAACGCTTTGCGCGCGCTGCACTTGCGCAAGCCGGTTCGGCTCCGCCAACTCGAACACATAGACGCCGCCCAGCGCCTGATCCATGTCACCGCTCTGCACGCGCAGAATCTTGTTGCCATCCTTGATCCATGCGCCCTGCATGCCGGCAAAGCTCACGCCGGCGATCTTGGTGGCGGCTTTTTCGCGCGTCGCATACTGCGACATCGAGGGCGCGACGAATTCTCCAATGGCGTACATCAATACGGCCAGTGTCAAGCCCGCCAGCGCCACCGGCCAGGCCACCCGCCAGATCGATACGCCGGAAGCGCGCGTCACGATCAATTCGCTGTTGGAGGCCAGATTCCCAAGGCCCATCAACGCCCCGATCAAGGCGCCGATGGGCAGCAGCTCAAAGGCCTGCTGCGGCAGATTGAGCAAGGTGAAGACGAAGGCATCGCCGGTCGAGAATCCGCCGGGAGTGATGTCGCTCTGCTGGCTGATGAACAAAAACAAGGCGCCGAGTGTCATGAGCACCGCCATCACCATCAGCGTGTAGAGGATGATCGTGCGGTAGAGGTAGCGGTCGATGATGTTCATGCGGGTTTTGATCTGGCGTTGAGCCAGAACCGCGGCGGGCTGTCTTTCAACGCGAGAAACAATCCAAGCGAAAGGGCCAGCAGATGCACCCACCACAGGCCGATGAACGGTGACAGTTCCCCCTTCTCCACCCATATCCTGGCCGCGGTCAAGAGATTGGAATAGACGAAATACGCCAGAATCGCAAACCCGATCCGCCCATAGCGGCCTTGCCGCGGGCGCAGCTTGCTCAAGGGAACCGCGATCAACGTCAGCACGATCGCCATCAAGGGTGTGGATATGCGCGACTGCAATTGCGCGATGTCGACAGACGCCGAGGAACCCCAGAGCTCGCGCATGGTCTTGGTGTCGGGATCGGCCTTGCTCGCCACGGATGGCGGGGTTACCACCGGGATGCCGTGCTCGCGGAACTCGATGACTCTGAAATCCGCACGGCCGGGAATGCCTTCATAGCGGTGTCCATTGTACAAGGTCACGATGTGCGTATATTCGGTGGCGCCCGGGGTGTAAGTGGCGGTTTCGGCGAGCGCCAGCTCCATCTTGCCGTGAGATTCACGCTGCACGAAGACATTGTGCAGCACCCCACTGGCATCCACGCGCTCCGCGTAGAACACCGCGTCCCCGCGGCTGAAGCTGCGGAACCGGCCCGAATCCAGGCTGCCGAATTGCGCATTGCGAATGGCCGACTGTTTCAGGCTCTGCGCATGCAGATCGGCGAGCGGCACCTGCACAAAGGACAGCCATGCCAGGCCCAGCGCAATCACTGCGGCGAACCCCAACAAAGGCTTGAGCAAGCGCACCGGACCGTAGCCGCAGGCCTGAAGCGACGTGATCTCGCTGTCGTGATACATGCGTCCCAGCGACAGCACGATGGCCAGCAGCAAGCCCACCGGCACGACGATGGACAGGTTCATGACCGAGCCGAGCACGATCAACTCCGCCACGATATGACGTCCGTATTGATTTTCCGTGGCCTGGCCGAGCACGCGCGCAAGCTGGTTGGACAGGATGATCGCCACTAACACGCCGGTGACGGCAAGCCAAGTCTGCGCAACTTCGCGCAGCACATACCGCTCGATGGTCCATTTCATGGTGGGAAGCTTAGGGCCTGGGGGATAATCGAGTAAACTGTTGGTTTGGACACGCGCACAGGCGCGGAACTTTCGTGGAGCGTCGACAACATGCAGTTTAACGCCATAGTGGACCCCAAGGCGCGGACCATAAGCCAGTGCGCCGTCATCGGCATCTATGAAAATGGCGATTTAGGCTCCGCGGCGCAGCAGGTCGATTCGCACATCAACGGCCGGCTTGCAGCCCTTTGCGCCAACGGTGATTTCGCCGCCAAGCTGGGCGACACCCTGCTGCTGCTGGAAATCCCGGGGGCCGTGGCCGAACGGATGCTGCTGGTGGGACTGGGCTCGCGCGCCGCATTCGGCCGCAAGCAATACCGAAAAGCCGTGCAGAGCGCTGCCACGGCGCTGGCCAAGACCGGCGCGGCGGAGGCAACCGTGTATCTGCCGCTTGAAGCCGCCGCCGACCTCGACGTCCACTACCGCTGCCGCATCGTCGCCGAATTGTTCTGCTCGCATGCCTACAAGATCCCCGATATGAAGACGCCGGCCAAACCCAAGCCGCCGCGCCTTACCAGGGTGCAGACCGCGTTGGCCGACGCGCGCGCGCCCAAGAGCGCAACACTGGGTCTGCAGGCCGGCAACGCGCTCGGCAATGGCATGTCGCTGGCGCGCGATCTGGCCAATCTGCCGCCCAACGTCTGCACTCCCCGCTATCTGGCCTCGCGCGCGCAGCACCTGGCCAAGGAATGGCCGAGCATCAGCACCAAGATCCACGACGAAGATGCGATCAAGGCATTGAAGATGGGGGCCTTCCTCGCGGTGACGCAAGGATCCGAAGAGCCGCCGCGACTGATCGTGTGCGAGTACCACGGCGCCAGGAAAGCATCCGCGCCCATTTGTCTGATCGGAAAAGGCATCACCTTCGACTCGGGCGGCATTTCCCTGAAAGATCCGTCCGGCATGGACGAAATGAAGTTCGACATGAGCGGCGCCGCCGCGGTGCTGGGTGCGCTGCGCACGGCGGCCGAACTCGAGCTGCCCATCAACCTGGTGGTCATCATCGCGGCCTGCGAAAACTTACCCAGTGGCCGCGCCGTGAAACCCTCGGACATCGTCACCACCATGTCGGGCCAGACCGTCGAAATCCTCAACACCGATGCCGAGGGCCGCTTGATCCTGTGCGATGCGCTCACCTACAGCCGCCGCTTCAAGCCGGCCGCCGTGGTGGACGTCGCCACCTTGACCGGCGCATGCGTCGTCGCACTGGGAAACCAGATTTCCGGCTTGATGAGCAACGACGATGCGCTGGCGCACGAATTGGAATCCGCCGGCCAGCGCGCGGACGATCGCGCCTGGCGCATGCCCATCGGCGAAGAATACGTGGACCAGCTCAAGAGCAATTTCGCCGACATCGCCAACGTCGGCGGGCGCGAAGGCGGCGCGTGCACGGCGGCTTCGTTTTTGTCCAAGTTCGCCAAGGACCTGCATTGGGCGCATCTGGACGTGGCGGGAACGGCTTGGTTGGGCGGAGCGCAAAAGGGCAGCACCGGCCGCCCGGTGCCTCTGCTCGTGGACTTCCTGATCCACCGCGCGCGCCGCAAGTGACCGAGCGGGTGGATTTTTACGTGTTGAAGCGCACCGATGCGAAGGCGCGCAATGTATTCGCCTGCCGGCTGGCCGAGAAAGCCTACTTGAAACAGCATCAGGTGTTGGTGCTTGCCGGCAATGAAGCACAGGCGCGTGAGTTCGACGATCTTTTGTGGACGTTCAATGACGACTCCTTCGTGCCGCACGCGTTGTACCGCAGCGGCGAAGCGGCCGCTCCCCTGCCCGCCGTTTGCATCGGCACCGATCCGGACATCGCGGTGCAGGCCGATCTGGTCTTGAATATCGGCGAGCACCGTCCCGATTCCCTGCACCGGTTTGCGCGCATCGCCGAAATCATCGACGCCGACGAGCAGCGCCGGCGACTGGGCCGCGAACGGTTCAAGAGCTATCGCGACGCCCGGGTCACCTTGGAAACGCATCAGGTCGACGAATGAGCACCACACCGCACGACCCGCGCGACATACCGGTGTTGACCGAGGCAATCGACGGCGGCGCGAATGCCACGAAGCTGAACCTGCAGGCGGCGCAACTGGCCATCGTCACGGAGACATTGAAGCTCGCCGATGCGCTGTTGCATCAGGCCGCCAAGGACATGGAGGCCAGTCTGTTCGAGCGCGTGTATGACCGATTGCGGGCGCAGCTCCCGGACATCGTCGATCGCATTCTGCAGGAACAGCTGGGCGCGGCGACCGATAAGCCCAAGACCTGAAAGCCACGACCCAGCGTGGCCGGTGCGGATTCGGCAATCAAAGCGAAAACGCTATACTGAAGAACGATGGATAAATCATTCTCCCCCGCCGACATCGAACAACAGATTTACGCAAACTGGGAAAAGCTGGGGGCATTTGCCCCGAGTGGCCATGGCAAGCCTTATTCCATCGTCATTCCGCCGCCCAATGTGACCGGCACGCTGCACATGGGCCATGCGTTCCAGGACACGATCATGGACGCGCTGACGCGCTATCACCGCATGCGCGGCCACGACACGCTGTGGCAGCCGGGCACCGACCATGCAGGCATCGCCACGCAAATGGTGGTGGAGCGTCAGTTGAATGCCGAGGGCAAGACCCGGCTTGATCTGGGCCGGGACGCCTTCATCGAACGCGTCTGGAGCTGGAAGGCCCAGTCAGGCGGATTGATATCCAACCAGTTGCGGCGGCTGGGCGCCTCCGTGGACTGGAGCAGGGATCGATTCACCATGGATCCGCAGCTTTCGAGCGCGGTGACCGCGGTGTTCGTGCGGCTGTACCGCGAAGGCCTGATCTACCGCGGCAAGCGCCTGGTGAACTGGGATCCGGCGCTCAAAACGGCGTTGTCGGATCTGGAGGTGGCCGCGCACGAAGAGCAGGGCAGCCTCTGGCATCTTCGCTATCCGCTCGCCGACGGCAGCGGATCGCTTGTGGTTGCGACCACGCGGCCTGAGACGATGCTGGGCGACACGGCGGTGGCCGTCCATCCGGAGGACGAGCGCTACCGCTCCTGGGTGGGACGCCGTCTGCGCCTGCCGCTGACGGGGCGCGAAGTGCCGATCATCGCCGACACGTATGTCGATCCGGCCTTCGGCAGCGGCTGCGTCAAGATCACGCCCGCGCACGACTTCAACGACTACGAGGTCGGCCAGCGGCATCATCTGTCGATGATCAACATCTTCACGCCGGAGGCAAAACTCAACGAGGAGGTCCCGGCGCCGTATCGCGGACTGGACCGCTTCGAGGCGCGCAAGCGCGTTCTGGAAGATCTGCAAAGCGCCGGATTCCTGGAGCGTACCGAGGATCATAAACTCATGGTGCCGCGCGGCGATCGCAGCGGCGTGGTGCTCGAACCGCTGCTGACCGATCAATGGTTCGTGAAGATTCAACCGCTGGCCGACCCGGCCATCCGCGCTGTTGAGGAAGGCCGCATCCGCTTCGTGCCGGACAACTGGTCGAAGGTCTACTTCGACTGGATGCGCAACATCAAGGATTGGTGCATCAGCCGGCAGTTGTGGTGGGGACATCGGATTCCTGCCTGGTATGACGCGCAGGGCAATCAATACGTGGGCGTGGACGAGGCTGATGCGCGCCGCGCCCACAAACTCCCCGACGGCGTGCCACTGCGGCAGGACGAGGACGTGCTGGACACCTGGTTTTCCTCGGCCTTGTGGCCTTTTTCCACGCAAGGCTGGCCGCAGGACACCCGCAGCCTGCGCACGTACTACCCGACCTCGGTGCTGGTGACGGGCTTCGACATCATCTTCTTCTGGGTGGCGCGAATGATCATGATGGGGCTGAAATTCGCCGGCGATGTCCCGTTTCGCGAAGTTTACGTGCACGGCTTGATCCGGGATCACGACGGACAGAAAATGTCCAAGTCCAAGGGCAATGTCATCGACCCACTGGACATCGTCGATGGCATCACGCTTGAACGGCTGCTGGCCAAACGCACCACGGGCCTGATGCAGCCGCAGATGAAACCGGCAATCGAAAAGGCCACGCGCAAACAATTTCCGCAGGGGATCGCGGCCTTCGGAACCGACGCGCTGCGCCTCACCTTCGCCTCTTTGGCGACGCAGAGCCGCGATCTGCGCTTCGACATGGCGCGCGTGGACGGGTACCGCAATTTCTGCAACAAGCTGTGGAATGCCACGCGCTACGTGCTGATGAATGTCGAAGGCCACAGTCTCGAGGAAGCCGGCGCCGAATTCAGTCTGGCCGATCGCTGGATCCGGTCGCAGCTCGCGGATGCGTTGCGCAAGGTGGAGGCCGGCTTTGCGGACTATCGATTGGATACCGTGGCCACCGCCTTGTATGAATTCACCTGGAACGATTTTTGCGACTGGTACCTGGAACTGTCCAAGGCCGCGCTGCAGTCGGAGTCCGCCTCGCAAGGCGCGAAGCGCGGCGCGCGGCTGACGCTGGTGCGCACGCTGGAGGCGCTGCTGCGCGCCCTGCACCCCGTTGCGCCATTCATCACCGAGGAACTCTGGCAGCGCGTGGCGCCCGCCGCGGGCTGCGCCGGCGCCTCGATCATGATGGCGCCGTTCCCAGCCGTGGACTCGCCGCGCAGCGACGAGGGCGCCGTGCACGACATGCGCTGGGTGATGGACTTCATCCTCGGCGTGCGCCAGATCCGTGGCGAGATGGATATCGCGCCGTCGCGAAAGATCGATGTTCTGCTTCAAGGCGCCACCGCCGCGGATCGTGCGCGCCTGGCTGAACACGGCGCCTATCTGACCCGGCTGGCCGGCGTGAATCCGCCGCGAGTGCTCGAGCCCATGGAAACCGCCCCCATATCGGCGATCGCCTTGGTGGGATCGCTCGAGATTCTGGTGCCCATGGCCGGGTTGATCGATCCCGTCGCCGAACTGGACCGCCTGGGCAAGCGCCGCCTCAAAGCCGAAGCGGATCTGAAAAAGATCGACGGCAAATTGGGCAATGCCGAATTCATGGCCAATGCGCCGGCTGAGGTCGTGGTCAAGGACCAGGCGCGAGCGGCGGAATTGCGTACGGAGATCGCGCAACTGCAGGCGCAGCACGCGCGCGTCGAAGCGATGCGCGCGCGATGAACGCGGATCAGCGCGACATCCGTGGTGTGCTCGAGCAGGTCGGCGCAATCGTTCTGGGCAAGGAACGCCAGATACGCCTGTGTCTGAGCTGTCTGCTTGCCCGCGGCCATCTGCTGCTGGAGGATATCCCCGGCGTCGGCAAGACCACGCTGGCGCATGCGCTGGCAAAGACACTGGGTTTGAGTTTCCAGCGCATTCAATTCACCAGCGATCTGCTGCCGGCCGACGTGCTCGGCGTATCGATTTTCGAGCGCGAATCCGGGCAATTCCGCTTTCAGCGAGGGCCGATTTTCGCACAGCTGGTGCTCGCCGACGAGATCAACCGCGCCCCGCCCAAAGCCCAGAGCGCGCTGTTAGAGGCCATGGAGGAGCAGCAGATCACCATCGATGCAAATACCTATGAACTTCCCGATCCGTTCTTCGTGGTGGCGACGCAGAATCCGCAGGATCAGGCCGGCACGTTTCCGCTGCCGGATTCGCAGCTGGACCGGTTCTTGATGCGCGTGCACCTGGGTTTCCCTGCGCAGGAAGTGGAGCGCGAACTGCTCAATGGGGTTGACCGCCGCGATTTGCTGCAGACGCTGCTGCCGTCGATGGATGCGAGCCGTCTGGTCGGGCTGCAGCGCAGCGTGCAGTCGATTCACGTTTCCCCGGCACTGCTGGACTATGTGCAGGCGCTGGTGGCTTACACGCGCCGTCCCGGCGGATTCAAGCAGGGCCTGTCGCCGCGAGCGGCGATCGGACTGCTGCGAGCGGCGCGCGCCTGGACGCTGCTCGAAGGCCGCGACGCGGTGCTGCCCGACGATGTGCGCGCGGTGTTGGATGCGGTGGTCGAACACCGCATCGGCCCGCGCGAGGATGGCGTGCGTGGCAGCGCGCGGCTGCTCGAGGCCGTCGCAATCCCTTGAAGCGCATCGGGCAGGCCTTCACACGAAGACTGCGCTCCTGGGCTGCGCGCCGGCACGGGCCCGATCCATTGCCGCATTGGGTGCGGCGGCGGCGAATTTACATTCTCCCCACCCGTTTCGGCCTGGCGGTCGCAGCGCTGCTCGCCGCCATGCTGATCGCAGGGCTCAACTACAGCAGCAATCTTGCCTTGGGGTTTGCGTTCCTGATGGCAAGCCTGGCCATCGTGGCGATGCACCACTGCCACCGCAATCTGCTCGAAGTCATCCTGGATGCGCAGCCCAGCGGCGATGCGTTCGAAGGACAGCAGGCTGCGATGGAATTCCGCATCGCGAATCCCTCCAATTTCGACCGCTATGACCTGGAAATCCATTGCCGCGACGCGCCGCCGCTGATTTTCCACGCAGCGCGGCGCGCAACCACGGTGCAGCACGGCCAATTGCCGTGCGCAAAACGCGGCGTGTGGGTGATTGAACAATGGGAACTGCGCACCCGCCATCCCTTTGGATGGTTTCGTGCCTGGACTTACGTTCAAGCCCCGCTGACGGTGTTTGTGGCGCCCGCGCCCCGCGGTGATCTGGAGTCCCCGGCAAGCGACGGCTCGGGCGCCGAGCGGCGCCGGCATGCGCGCGCAGGCGAGGAGGAGTTCGCAGGCCTTCGCGCCTATCGTCCCGGCGATGCGCTCAAGCACATGGCGTGGAAGGTCATTGCGCGCGGACAGGATGCCGCCGTGCGTCAGTATTCGGATCAAAGCGCCAGTGCCGAGTGGCTGGACTTCGCCGCCTTGCCGGGTCTGGATGCGGAAGCGCGCCTGCGGCAGCTATGCCGCTGGATTCTGGATCGAGACTCGCGCGGCTTGTCCTACGGCCTGCGGCTGCCGGGAGTATCGATCAACCCGGCCACGGGAGCGGTACATCGGCGCACCTGCCTGCGCGCTCTGGCGGCATTCAAATGAACCCGCGGCAGCCTTTTGTGAATCTTGAGCGGCTGAGTTGGACGGCGGGCTGTCTGCTGCTTGCGCTGCTGCCGCATCTGAAAAGCCTCCCTGCCTGGATCATCTCCACCATTGCGCTGGCGACCGGCATCCGATTGGCCCTGGCCTGGCATGGCCGCAGCCTGCCTCCGGCTTACCTCAGGCTTGCCGTATCGGCCACCGCCATCGCCTTGCTGTTCATCCAGTTTCGCACCTTCAACGGCATCGATGCCGGCACCGCCTTGCTGTCGTTGATGGCGGGATTGAAATTCCTGGAAGCGCGCTCGCTGCGCGACATCCGCATCATCATTCTGATCGTGTATTTTCTGAGCCTGACGGCGCTGCTGGTGGGTACCTCGTTCGGGCTGCTGTTCTACCTCCTGGGTGTGTGCTGGCTGACCACCGCCATATTGCTGCGGCTGACGCTGTCGCAGCCCGCCCCAGGCTTGCGCGACAGTCTGCTGTTCTCCGCCCGTCTTCTGCTGCTGGCGCTGCCACTGGCGGCGGCACTGTGGCTGTTCTTCCCGCGATTCTCCGGACCCCTGTGGCGCCTGCCTTCAGCGGACTCCGCCGCGCAATCGGGCCTGGGCGATCGGATGAGTCCGGGGGATCTGTCCGAATTATCGCTCTCCGACGAGGTGGCGTTCCGCGTTCGATTCGACGGCGCGGCGCCGCCGCCGAGTCAGCGCTACTGGCGCGGCCCGGTGCTCGAGGACTTCGACGGCCGCAGCTGGAAGCGAAGCGAATCGGCTCAAATCGGCGCACCGGCGCCGCAGCCGCTGGGACCTGCGTATCGGTATACGCTCAGCCTCGAGCCTCACCACCATCCATGGCTGCTGGCGCTGGACTGGCCCGCGCAATGGGACGCGCCGCGCGCCTATCTGACACCGGAACGTACGCTGCTGCAGTCCGAGCCGGTGAACCAGCCCCTGGATTTCAACGCCGTATCGCACACGCAGATCCAAGACGAGAGCGAGTTGGACGCGCGCCAGCGGCGGCGCGATACACGCCTGCCGCAACAGCGCAACCCGCGCACGCTGGCATTGGCACAGCGATTGCGCGCGCAGAGCGGCGGCGATGCCGAATTCGCGCAGGCCGCGCTGGAACTGTTTCGCCGCGAGACCTTCTTCTACACGCTCACGCCGCCACGGCTGGCGCTGGACTCGGTGGATGAATTCCTGTTCGACACCAAGCGCGGCTTTTGCGAACACTACGCATCGGCCTACGCAGCGTTGATGCGCGCCGGCGGCGTACCGGCGAGGGTCGTCACCGGCTATCAGGGCGGCACCTACAACCGTTTCGCCGGATACTGGATCGTGCGGCAGAGCGATGCGCATGCGTGGAATGAAATTTGGCTGCAAAGCCGCGGCTGGGTGCGCGCCGATCCGACCGCAGCCATCGCGCCCGAGCGCATCGAGCGCGGATCCGAGGCGCTGTATGGCATGGACTCGGCTGCCGCCGGCACCTGGTCGCCTCTGCTCGAGGAGTTTGGTCTGCGCATGGACGCGATGCGGCAGTTGTGGCGCGAAGCCATTCTGCGCTTCGATCAGGGATCGCAGATGAGCCTGTTGCGATCCTTGCACATCCCGGAGCCGGATGCGCAAAAGCTTGCCCTGCTGCTCGCCGCCGCGCTGGCATGCACCAGTGTGTGGTTGAGCTGGCAGTTGCAGAGCGGTCTTCGCTCACGACACACCGATCCGGCAGCGATCGCGTTTGCACGGTTGAGAAAGAAGTTGCAGACCAAGGGCATCGCTGAACGGCCATCTGAAACAGCCCTGGAACTCGCGGCGCGCGTGCGCCTGCAACGGCCCGATCTGGCCGAACGCGTCGGGGAGCTATGCCGGCAATACAACGAGCTGCGCTACGGCCGCAGCGGGGTTGCGGCGCACGCCATCCGGCAATACGCCGACGCGGTGCGCCGCTTCAAGGCGTGAACCGGCGCCGCCTGCGCGCCGATCCCCGACACGCTCTCAGGCCGCCAGATGCTCGCGTGTCTTCTGCAGCTCGATCAGCGGCCAGCGCTCCGCCGTCAACGACAGATTGACGCGGGTCGGCGCAAGGTAGACCAGTTCACCGGCATGATCCATCGACAGATTCTCGTAGGCCTTGTCGCGAAACTCGGCAAGCTTCTTGTCATCCGTGCAGCGCACCCAGCGCGCCGTGACCACGTTGATGGGCTCAAAAGCGCACTGCACGTTGTATTCGTCCTGCAGGCGGAACGCGACCACTTCGAATTGCAGCTGCCCGATGGCGCCGAGGATCAGATCGTTGTTGCGCAGCGGCTTGAACAGCTGCGTCGCGCCCTCCTCGCACAACTGCGACAGCCCCTTTTGCAGCGCCTTCATGCGCAGAGGATCTTTCAGCACCGCGCGCCGGAACAATTCGGGCGCAAAATTGGGCACGCCGGTGAAATGCAGCGTTTCGCCCTCGGTGAAGGTGTCGCCAATGTTGATGGTGCCGTGATTGTGCAGCCCGATGATGTCGCCGGCGAAGGCTTCGTCGGCCTGGCTACGATCCGCCGCCATGAACGTCAACGCATCTGCGACGCGGATCTCCTTGTCCAGGCGCACATGATGCAGGCGCATGCCGCGCGCATAGCGGCCCGAGCACAGCCGCATGAAGGCGATCCGATCGCGATGCCCCGGATCCATGTTCGCCTGAATCTTGAAAACGAATCCGCTCAAGGACGGCTCTTCCGCCGCCACCTCGCGCTGGATGGTTTCGCGCGGCAGCGGAGCCGGCGCATGCTGCACAAATGCGTTCAGCAGTTCCTGAACGCCGAAATTATTGACCGCTGAGCCGAAGAAAACGGGCGTCTGGCGGGCCCCGCGATAGCGCTGTAGATCGAAGTCCGGCGTGGCGCCGCGAACCAATTCCACTTCCTCGCGATACGCGCCGTAGCGATCGCCCAAAAACTGCCGCGCCGCATCGCTGTCGAGCCCATCGATGGTCTCATGCGTGCCCGCGCGGCCCTTGCCTTCGGAAACATACACGTAGATCCGGTCTTCGATCAGATGATAGACCCCCAGCAGATCTCGCCCCATGCCGATGGGCCAGGTGACAGGCGCGCATTGAATCTTCAGCACGCTTTCGATTTCATCCAGCAGTTCGATGGGCGCGCGGCCATCGCGATCCAACTTGTTGACGAAGGTCATGATGGGCGTGTCGCGCAGCCGGCACACGTCCATCAGCTTGATGGTGCGCTCTTCCACGCCCTTGGCGCAGTCGATCACCATCAGCGCCGAATCCACCGCGGTGAGCGTGCGGTACGTGTCCTCGGAGAAATCCTCGTGCCCCGGTGTATCCAGCAGGTTCACCACGCAGTCACGATACGGGAATTGCATTACCGAGGAGGTCACGGAAATTCCGCGCTGTTGCTCAAGGCGCATCCAGTCCGAGGTGGCATGGCGCGTCGCCTTGCGGCCCTTGACCGTGCCCGCCATCTGGATCGCTCCGCCGAACAGCAGCAGTTTTTCGGTCAGCGTGGTCTTGCCGGCGTCCGGGTGCGAGATGATGGCGAACGTGCGGCGTTTGCGGATGGATTGGGCTGACGAGCCACTCGACATGTTCTAAGGCCTGAGAAAAAAGGTGCGACAGAATACCCTAAAGCGCGCGGCGGACAGCACCGCGAGCGCGAACTCAAGCCAGAAGCACCCGCCGCAGCACAGAGGCGTCTTCGCGCCCCACGGCCGCCTGGTAATACCCGCGCCGCACGCCGACCGGTTCGAATCCGGCGGACTGGTAGAGCCGGATCGCGGCGCTGTTGGAGGGCCGCACCTCCAGGAACGCCTCCTGCATGCCGGCGGCGCGCGCCCGCTCGAGCAGAAACGACAGGATCTTGCGGCCGAAACCGCGGCATTGATACTCGCTGCGCACGCACACGTTGAGAATGTGCGCCTCTCCGGCGCCCATTGACATGATTCCGTAGCCGGCGATGTCGCCGCCGATGTCCAGCACCCGGCAGGTGTATCCGACCCGCAGGCAATCGCGAAAAATGCCTTCGCTCCACGGAAACTGATACGCGGCCGACTCCACCGCCAGCACGTACGGCACGTCCAGTTCCAGCATCGGACGAATATTGGCAATGGCGGGCCGAATGTCAGGACTGGCTGCTGCCACTTTGCATCACCCTCTTGGCAAATTGCAGGTCTTCCCAAGCTTTGCGCTTTTCAGCCGGCGAACGCAACAGATAGGCCGGATGGTAGGTCACGATCAAAGGCACGCCGGCAGGTCCGAACGAGTGGACCTGCTGTCGCAATTTCGCCAGGGTCGATTCGCTCTTGAGCAGCGTTTGTGCGGCAATCCGCCCCACGGCCACCAGAATCTTCGGGCTGATCAATTCGATCTGCCGGCCCAGATAGTCTGCGCAACTGCGTGCTTCCTCCGGGCGCGGATCCCGATTGCCCGGCGGCCTGCACTTCAGGATGTTGGCGATGAACACCTGCTCGCGCTTCAGCCCCACGGCCAGCAGCATCGCATCCAGCAACTGCCCGGCCCGCCCGACAAACGGTTCGCCGCGCCGGTCTTCTTCAGCGCCGGGCGCCTCGCCGACGAACAGCCATCGGGCCTGCGGATCGCCCACCCCGAACACCGTCTGGGTGCGGGTTTCGTGCAGCGGGCAGCGCGTGCACGCGGCCACGCAGGTACGCAATTGGGTCCAGTCCATATGCGCGACGATCGGTCCTTGGGCAGGCGCAGGCTCGTGCTGCGCGCCGCGCAGCCGCCAGGTGCCGATACCCAGTGCCTGCAGGTACTCGAGCCGGTGCGGATCGCTCATACCGGAGCGGCGGGCCCCCGTCCACGGCGCTTGAGCCTGCGATAGGCCCACAAAGTCGGCCCGGATAGCGCATACAATCCGAACAGCGTCAGGAAGGCGACGGGCGGGTCCTGCGCAATGAGCGCAAACGCGACCGGCACCAGAATGATGTAGGCGAATTTGACACGCGCGCCGGCATCCACTTTCTTGAAGCTGTTGAACGGAAAGCGGCTGACCATCAAGCTTCCTGCGAATGCCGTCACCAGAAATGCCAGCAGCAGGCCCGGCAGCCCGATGCTGTCGGTGCGGCTGGCCAGCCACACGAATGCGGCGACGATGGCGGCGGCGGAGGGGCTGGGGAGCCCTTCGAAATAACTCTTGTCCTGCACCGCGCTGCGCGAATTGAAACGCGCCAGGCGCAGCGCCGCAGTGGCGGCGTAGAAAAAGCACACCAGCCAGCCCAGGCGGCGCCACAGGGGCCCATATTCGGCGATGCGCGCCACCCCCCATTGATACGTCACGATGGCCGGCGCCAGACCAAAGGACACCATGTCCGACAGGCTGTCGTATTCCTTGCCGAAGGCGCTCTCGGTATGGGTCCAGCGGGCGACGCGGCCGTCCAGCCCATCGAAGATCATGGCGACGAAAATGGCGATGCCGGCCTTTTCAAAATTCCAATCGATGGCTGCCACGACTGCGTAGAAGCCCGCGAACAACGCCGCGGTGGTCAGCAGGTTCGGCAGCCAGTAGACGCCGCGACGGTGCGGTATTGGTTCGTCTTCTTCAGTCATGCCTGTCCATGATACCAGGGCACCTCATGTAAGATAGCGCGCCATGCGATTAAGCCAATACCCCATCAATACCCTCAAAGAAGTTCCCTCGGACGCGGAAGTTCTCAGTCATCAACTCATGCTGCGCGCCGGGCTCATCCGCCGCCTGGCGGCGGGCATTTACACGTGGCTGCCCATGGGCTTGCGCGTATTGCGCAAGGTGGAAAACATCGTGCGCGAGGAGATGAACCGCGCCGGCGCGCATGAACTGGCGATGCCCACCATACAGCCGGCCGAATTGTGGGCCGAATCCAAGCGGCTGGGGGACTATGGACCGGAACTGCTGCGGCTCAAGGACCGCCACGACCGGGCGTTCGTCTACGGACCCACCCATGAGGAAGTGATCACCGACATCGCACGGCGGGAACTTCGCAGCTACAAGCAGCTGCCCGTCAACTTCTACCAGATCCAGATCAAGTTCCGCGACGAGATCCGGCCGCGTTTCGGCGTGATGCGGGCGCGAGAGTTTCTAATGAAGGATGCCTATTCGTTCCACATCGACGAGGCGAGCCTGGCGCACGGCTATCGCCTCATGTTCGATGCCTACACGCGCATTTTTACGCGCATGGAATTGAAATTCCGCGCGGTGCACGCCGACGGCGGCAGCATCGGCGGCAGCGCCTCGCAGGAATTCCACGTGCTCGCCGATTCAGGCGAAGATGCGATCGCATTTTCCGATGCGGACGATTACGCAGCCAACGTGGAGCTGGCCCCTGCGGTTGCAGCGGCCGGCGCGCGGCCCGCGCCCGTCCTGCCGCTGACCAAGGTGCACACGCCCAATGTCAAAAGCATCGCGGACGTGGCCGCCATGCTCAAGGTCGGTGCGGCGCAGTGCCTGAAGACGCTGCTGGTGGAAGGCAGCGATGGCGGTGTGGTCGCCTTGGTCCTGCGCGGCGATCATGAATTGAACGCCATCAAGGCGCAGAAAATCCCCGCAGTCGCCAACCCGCTGCGGATGGCCAGCGCCGAACGCATCCGGCAGGTCAGCGGCAGCGAACCCGGATCCATCGGTCCGATCAACTTCAACGGCAGGATCATCGTCGATCAGGCAGCCGTTCAGGTCGGGGATTTCATCTGCGGGGCGAATGAAAAGGACCACCACTTCACCGGCGCCAATTGGGGCCGCGACCTGCCCGAACCGCTCGCCGCCGACATTCGCAATGTCGTGGCCGGCGACCCCAGCCCCAGCGGTAAAGGCCGGCTGCAGATTGCGCGTGGCATCGAAGTCGGACATGTGTTCCAGCTGGGGCGCAAGTACAGCCATTCGATGAACGCCACCGTGCTCGACGAACACAGCAAGCCGACCGAAATGTTCATGGGTTGCTACGGCATCGGCATCACCCGTGTGGTCGCGGCGGCCATCGAACAGAACAACGATGCCAGCGGCATCCTCTGGCCGGAGCCGATCGCGCCATTTCAGGTTGTGCTGATTCCGATGGCCTATCAGAAATCGCAGAAAGTGCGCGAGGTCTCCGATTGCCTGTACCGGGATCTGCAGGCGCAGGGGGTGGAGGTTTTATTCGACGATCGAGACGCGCGTCCCGGCGTCAAATTCGCCGATGCGGAACTATTGGGCATCCCGCATCGCGTGGTGGTCGGCGAACGCGGGCTGGAATCGGGCAATCTGGAGTACCGGCACCGGCGGGCGAGCGAGTCCAGCGATTTGCCCCTGGCCGATGCGCCCGCCCTCATTCGAGCCAAACTGGGAGCCATGAGAAGCGCTTGAATCCTGCATCGCAACGACTCAGACACCTCTTCCTCGGTGCGCTGTGCGCCGCAGCGGGAGCCGTTGGCCTGGCGGGCCCGCTCCGTGCCGACGCCCAGCGCGACCCCGCGCTCAGAGAACTGCTGCAGAAGGTCATCGAAAAGACCGACTGCTTCTCGGACAAGTACGAAGCGATCGTCTGGTACAAGGCCATGGAGCCGAGGCTGCAGCGCTTCATCAACTCGCATGAAAAGCGCATCGAGATTCTCGACCACGTGTATTGCGAGGCCAAGCGCGACGCAAGCGTCAAACTGCCGCCGGATCTGGTGCTGGCGCTGATCGAAGTGGAAAGCCGATTCGATCCCTGGGCCGTGTCTCACGCCGGCGCGGTCGGGCTCATGCAAGTGATGCCTTTCTGGCCGCGCCAGCTGGGCGTGCAGAATCAGCTGGTGCGGGTGGCGCCGAACATCCGTTTGGGTTGCGAGATACTGCGCTACTACCTGCGCATCGAGCGGGGCGACTGGGCGCGCGCGCTGGCTCGCTACAATGGCAGCCTGGGCCGCACCACGTACTCGTCGTTGGTGCTTTCGCGCTGGGAGCGCGCGTGGCGATTCTAGTGGGAGCTGACCGGCGTCGTGACCGCCGTGGCTTGGGAACTTGCCAGCGCAGCCGCCGCGCTGCGCTTGGCCTCTTGGGCGGCCATGCGGGCGCGCGTGAAGTGCTGCTGCTGCAGATCGGCTTCGGCGCGCGCGATGGCGGCCTGTGCGGCCTTGAGATTGTCCGGGGAACGATCTGCCGCACCCGCGGCGCGCGCGGCGGCGATGGCTTGACGTGCGTCACTCATCTCCTGCAGCGGCGGGCCCTTGCAGGCGGCGAGCCACAGTGAACAGGCAATCAGGGCGACATACTTGAGCATGGTCGCGCCAGACACTAACAACAGCGCTTCAAGCCGTCAAACCAGCAATCACGGTAGAATCATGCGGACTCGCATGCACACGCGTTGCGCGCGCGCGTCAGTCAGTTTCGATTCGATCGTTTTTCACAGGCGAGAAGCACATGCCCGACATTTTGGTTCTGTATTATTCCCGCCATGGCAGCACGGCGGAACTGGCGCGCCAGGTTTGCCGGGGCGTTGAATCCATCCCCGGAATGACGGCCCGGTTGCGCACCGTGCCGGCGGTGCGAGCGGCCACCGAAGCGGCTCAACCCGCCGTTCCGGATCAAGGGCCGCCGTTTGCGGCCCACGAAGATCTGTCCCAATGCGATGGCCTGGTGTTGGGCAGCCCGACACGTTTTGGCAACATGGCAGCCGCGCTGAAGTACTTTTTGGACGGCACCGCATCGCTGTGGATGTCCTCGGCGCTCGCCGGCAAGCCCGCCGCCGTTTTCACCTCGACGCAAACCCTGCATGGCGGGCAGGAAACGACGCTGTTGAGCATGATGTTGCCGCTTCTGCACCATGGCATGTATCTGGTGGGTCTGCCTTACAGTGAACCGGCGTTGACGCACACCTCCAGCGGCGGCAGTCCCTATGGTGCGAGCCACGTGGCAGGACAGGCGAACCAGGGTCGGTTGACGGCGGCTGAATCTGAACTTGCGCGCGCGCTGGGCGCGCGGGTGGCGTCTCTGGCGGCAAAACTGCGCAGCGGTCCTGGGACATGACGCCGCAGCACGCCCTGCGGCTTAGCATCGTGTTGTGGCTGTGCGTGACCTTGAGTCTGCTGGCGTGGGGATTCGCGGGCTATTCCTGGGCGCTGTGCATTGTCGCGGCCGTGCCGCTGCTGGCGCCGCTGAACGGTCTGATCCGCGGCCGCCGCCATACCTTCGCATGGGCGAGTCTGTTTGCCATCCCCTACATGGCCTTCGCCATCACCGAACTGCTCGCCAATGCGCACGCCCGCTGGGTTGCCTCGCTGACCTTGCTGTTGGTGTTCGGCTGGTTCTGCTCGCTGGTCGTGTACTTGAGAGTCTCACGCGCGCAGTGACCGGTTCAGGCTCCTACACCAGATTAAGCGCGGCCCGCACGAAGGGCACCGTGAGCCGCCGCTGTGCCACCAGGGCCGCTTCATCCAGCGTGTCGACCAGGTCGAACAGCGCCTGCTGATCGCGCGGCATGCGTTTGAGCAGATACTCCGCCGTCTCCAACGGCAGTTCCAGCCCGCGCCGGTTCGCGCGCATCCGCAAGGCCTCGATGCGCTCGGCATCGTCCAGCACGCGCAACTGGTACACGCCGCAGGACGCGGCGCGCGACGCCCAGTCCGGCAGACTCCACCGCAACGCGGCCGGCGTGGCGCGCGCCGCAAACAGCAACCGCGTGCCGCTCTCGGCTGCCGCGTTGAACAGCGCAAACAGCGCGCGCTCCCATCGCGGCTGACCGGCAATCGCATCCAGATCATCGATGCAGGCGAGCGCAAGCTGCTCGAATCCCTCCAGCGCCTCGGGCGGCATGCATCCGTCCAGGGCCAGCGGCACATAGGCGCTAGGCGCGGCGGTCGCAGCGCAGGCGGATTGCAGCAGGTGCGACTTGCCGGTGGCCGCGGCACCCCAGATCCATTGCGGCGCCGGCGATTGCGAGCGAACCGCCGCGACTGCTTCGAAATTCGGGCCTGGGTAATAGTTGTCGAACACGGCCGCAGTGCGCAACTGCACACCAAGGGGCAGCTGGCGCATCAGCCCATCCGCCGCGTCTGCTGCGCGGCGCGGGCCCGCAGGCTGTAAGTGATCACGTAGTCCAGGCCGCTGATCACCGTCATCACCAGCACCGCGGCACCGAACAGCGTCTCGACCCACAACGGCGGCAATGAAAACGCCTGCCGGCAGATGACCACCAGCACGAAACTCAGCTGGCAGGCCGTGTTGATCTTGCTGGAGATCTTGGGAACGATTTTCAGCGACCCGAACGCGAAGCGATAGGCGGATGCGCCGGTGACGATGACGACGTCACGCCCGACTGCGAGCAGCACCAGCCACATCGGCACGAGTTCCAGCCATGACAGCGTCACGAAGACCGTGACCAGCAGAACCTTGTCGGCGAGCGGGTCGAGAAACGCCCCCAGATCGGTCTGCCAGCCGAATCGCTTGGCGAGAAACCCATCTGCTCCGTCGGATACCGCAGCGGCCGCGAACAACCACAAGGTCGCCGCCGGATCGTCATGCACCAGCGTCCACGCAATCGGCACCACCAGCGCAAGGCGTGCCAGGCAAATCGCATTGGGTATCTGACGCAGCAACATGAGTGATCGCATACCGGTTATGCGGGTTTGCGCCGGCTCACTTCAGCGGCCGGTACCGCGGCACTCCCGTCGGTCCCTGCGAAGCCGGCTGCAGCCGTCCATCCTGGTTCAGCACCCGTTGCAACGGTTCGATGCCGCCGCGCGTCACAAGGCGCAGGCGCATGGTGTCGTTGTCGAAGGCCAGCACGCTGACGCGCGAGACCTGTGTCAGCGATTCCAGATATCCTTGAACGCTGGCATAGGTCTGCAGATCGCCCACGCCGGTCACCTCGATGTTCACCGCAGCGTTCTCGCCGCTGGCCGCATAGATGCCGGCATACACATCGGCGGCCCGGTTTACGCCTTCGAGGTTGCCGGAGAATTCGCTGCTGCGTCCCTGAAACAAAAACACCCAACGCAGTCCCGACGCTGCGCGCGCATCAGCTGCCCGTCCGACCAGAACTCCGTCGGCGCCGAGGCGCTTACCCGTGTCGGCGAAAGCGCTCGCCGGCCCCTGCAGCAACGCGGCGTAGGTCATTCCACTGCGCTGCACGTCGGCCGCCGTCGGCCAGATCAATGCAATGCCGCGGCCGGCCGCTTCCTGCTCCATGGCGCGCTTGAGTTCGGAGCCCTCATCGCGAGTCAGGAAATCACCCGATCCTTTGCTGTTCGGTGTGCCCACCCACACGAGCGTCAGCGGCCGCTCTTTGCCCCACAATGGCTGGCCGTTCTGCGCCAGCCATCGCTCCAGCGCGGGGCCATCAAAGGCCACCCAGATCTGATTGCCGGTAGCGGCGCGATATTGCTGCATGTAACGGCGTGCATTGCTGATCAGTGGAGAAAAAGCGGCGTCCTGCGGCGCCGAACGCCGGCCGGTGACCCGCACCAGCACCACTTTGAGCGCCGCCTGAAACGCTGCCGACAAGCCCGCTTCGGAGCGGTCCGGCGCAGGGACGGCCGCCTGATACAGATCCACCGATGCGGCGCCGACGACGTCCAGGGGCGATAGCGCCGCAAGGCCTGCCAGCAGCAGGCCCAGCACTGTCCGCCCCGCCAGACCGGCTCTGAAAAGCTTTAGATCGATCATAGAGTTATCGGAAAATTTGCCCTCATGTAAAATACCATAGCTTGCCACCCTGCCGCCGCGCCGCGTCGACCGAAGGCGGCAAGCTCACTTGCAAGGGTCCGCCATGACTACCAGATCCTCCGTCACCTACCGCGATGCGGGCGTCGACATCGACGCCGGTGACGAACTCATTGAGCGCATAAAGCCCATCGTGCGCCGTTCCATGCGGCCCGAGGTCCTGGGCGGCCTGGGAGGATTCGGGGCTCTGGTGGAGATTCCCATGGACCGGTACCGCCGGCCGGTTCTGGTATCCGGCACCGACGGCGTCGGCACCAAGCTGAGACTCGCCATCGACTACGCAGGCCATGACACGGTGGGCATCGATCTGGTGGCGATGTGCGTCAACGATGTCCTGGTGCAAGGCGCCGAGCCGCTGTTTTTTCTGGACTACTTTGCCACCGGCAAGCTGGTGGTCGACATCGGCGAACGGCTCATCGCCGGCATCGTCGAAGGATGCGTACAAGCAGGCTGTGCCCTGGTGGGCGGTGAGACCGCCGAGATGCCCGGCATGTATCACGGCGAGGATTACGATCTGGCAGGTTTTTGCGTCGGCGTGGTCGAGAAGGAGCTGATTCTGGACGGAACGCGCACGCGTGCCGGCGATGTGGTGCTGGGCCTGCCCTCCTCGGGTCCGCACTCCAACGGCTTTTCACTGATCCGCAAAATTCTTCAGATTTCCAAGGTCGACCCGCATGCGCCGCTGGAAGGGACGCCGCTGATCCGGCGTCTGATGGCCCCGACCCGAATCTACGTCAAACCGGTGCTGGCACTGATCCGCACCGCTGCGGTGCATGGCATTGCGCACATCACCGGCGGCGGACTGGTTGAAAACATACCGCGCGTGATCCCCGAAGGGCTGGAGGTCGTACTCGAGCGCAAATCCTGGCCGCAGGATCCGGTGTTCCAGTGGCTGCAAAGGCAGGGCAATGTCGCGCAGGCGGAAATGTACCGCGTGTTCAACTGCGGCATCGGCATGACCATCCAGTTGGCGCCCGCGGATGCGGATCGCGCCATCCAACTGCTGCGGCAGGCCGGTCAGGAAGCTGCGGTGATCGGCGAAGTGCGCAGCGGCAGCCGCGGCGTCGTGATCGAGTGACCTTCAGCAGTTCCGGGCTGCGCAAACGCGTCCGCATCGCCATTGCGATTTCCGGACGCGGCAGCAACATGCGCGCGCTCATCCAGGCCAGCCGTGCCGCGGATTCGAATTTTGAGGTGACGCTGGTGCTGTCCGACAAACCCGAGGCCGGCGGTCTGGTGACCGCGCGCGAAATGGGCATCAAGGCCAGCGCCATCCCGGCGGCCGGCATCAGCGATCGCGAAGACTACGACCGGCGGTTGAGTCAGGCACTGTCGGCGCATGCACCGGATCTGGTGGCACTGGCGGGGTTCATGCGCATTTTATCGGACGGTTTCGTGCGCGAATACGCAGGACGATTGCTGAACATTCACCCCTCGCTGCTGCCCAAATACGCGGGCTTGCATACGCATCGGCGCGCGCTGGCGGCCGGCGACGCCGAACATGGCGCGACGGTCCACTACGTCACGCAGGAGCTCGACGGCGGTCCGCGGATTCTGCAGGCGCGCGTTCCGATCGTGCCCGGCGATGACGAAGCCGCGCTTTCAGCCCGCGTTCAGCAGCTCGAGCATAAGATCTATCCGCAAGTGGTGCGATGGCACTGCGCCGGGCGGCTGGCCTGCCGTGATGAGCAGGCGTGGTTTGACGGCCGGTTGCTGCAGGCGCCGCTGCAGTGGAGCGATTCAATCCCATGAGGTCAGGCAAGATGTTCAACCCCCGAGCGTGGCTTTCACTGAGCGCATTGGCGCTGTCTGCGCTCGTGCAGGCGCAGCCGCCCGAATTCAAGCCATTCGCCGTGCGCTACGAGGTGCAGTGGCGCGGCATCCAGGTCGGCACCAGCGATCTGGAACTCAAAGCCGCCGATGAAAGCGGCGTATTCGAATACATCTCGCGCTCCAATGCGCGCGGCATTTTTCACATCGTGTTCAGCGACGAGATCACCCAGACCAGCCGCTTCGTGCTGCGCGAAGGGCGAGTGCAGCCGCTCACGTTTCGCGGCGATGACGGTTCGCCCAGCACGGAGAAGGACGTATCGCTGGATTTCGATTGGGCCGCGAGCCGCGTCAAGGGCGTGTCGGAAAACAAACCGGTGGATCTTGCCCTGAAGCCCGACACGCAGGACCCGATGTCGGTGCAAGTCCACCTGATGCTGGCGCTGCTGTCGAATCAGGCGCCCAAGACCGTGTGGCTCGCCGACAAGGACGAGGTCAAGGAGTTCCTCTACACCGACGAGGGCACGCGGCGGATCAAGACCGCGCTCGGAGAACTGGACACTGTCGTTCTCGCCAGCCGGCGGCCCGGCGGCAATCGCATCACACGGCTGTGGTTCGCGCCCTCGCTGGGCTTCGTGCCGGTCCAGGCGCAGCGTACGCGGGACGGCAAGGTTGAATTCACCATGACCATCAAGACCCTGAAACGCTAGCGGCGGCCGCGCCATGCGGCACCGCCCGATCCATCGGCCGGCCTTAAGCCTTGGGCAGCGTGACGCCCGTCTGTCCCTGATACTTTCCGCCGCGGTCTCGATACGAGGTTTCGCATACCTCGTCGGATTCGAAAAATAGCATCTGCGCCACGCCTTCGTGCGCATAAATCTTCGCCGGCAGCGTCGTGGTGTTGGAAAACTCCAGCGTCACGTGCCCTTCCCACTCCGGCTCCAACGGCGTCACGTTGACGATGATGCCGCAGCGCGCGTACGTGGACTTGCCCAGACACACTGTCAGAACGCTGCGCGGAATCCGGAAGAACTCCACTGTGCGCGCCAGCGCGAAGGAATTCGGCGGGATGATGCACACCGGACCTTTGAAATCGACGAAGGATTTTTCGTCGAAGTTTTTCGGGTCCACGATGGTGGAATTGATGTTGGTGAAAATCTTGAATTCGTCGGCACAGCGCACATCGTAGCCGTAGCTTGAGGTGCCGTAGGAGACGATCTTTGTGCCGCCCTCCAGCCGGACCTGGGCCGGGCTGAACGGCTCGATCATGCCCTGCTCGCCCGCCATGCGGCGAATCCATCGATCGCTTTTGATGCTCATCAGGTCGATTCCACGCGGATTGTGGGAAACAAACGGCTGTAGTCCTTGTTCATGGTCGCAAGTGCGGCCGCCGTGCGTCGCGCCATTTTGAAGTATGCCTGCGCGCGCAGACTGGCAGGCTCGGCAACGACGGTCGGCGTGCCGCCGTCGGCCTCTTCGCGGATGCGCACATCCAAGGGCAACTCGCCCAGCAGTTGCACGCCGTATTGGCGCGCCATGCTGGCGCCGCCCCCGGCGCCGAAGATATGCTCGGCATGACCGCAATTGGAACACACGTGCACGCTCATGTTTTCAACGATGCCCAGCACGCGCACTTCCACCTTCTCGAACATCTTCAGACCCTTGCGCGCATCGAGCAGGGCGATGTCCTGCGGCGTGGTGACGATGACCGCACCGCTGACCGGCACCCGTTGCGACAAGGTGAGTTGGATATCGCCCGTGCCCGGCGGCATGTCCACCACCAGGTAATCCAGTTCACCCCAGTGAGTGTCGCCGAGAAGCTGCGTCAGCGCCTGGGTCACCATCGGCCCCCGCCAGGCCATGGGCTGCTCGGCGTCGATCAGAAATCCGATCGACATCACCGCCACGCCATGAGCGAGCAGCGGATTCAGCTGCTTGCCATCCACACTGGTGGGCTTCTGACCGCTCAGGCCCATGATCATCGGCTGGCTCGGGCCGTAGATGTCGGCGTCCAGCAGACCCACTTTGGCGCCCTGCGCCGCCCAGGCAAGCGCCAGGTTGGCGGCCGTCGTCGACTTGCCCACCCCGCCCTTGCCCGATGCCACCGCAACGATATTCTTCACGTTCTCGAGCGGTTTGAGCGTGCGCTGCACGGCATGAGCCGTGATACTGGATTGCAACCTCAGCGTCAGCGAGCGATTGCCGAGTACGGCAGCCAGGTGAGTGCGCAGCGCCGCGCCCAGCTCCGGTGCATAGTCTGAACAGGGAAAGCCCAGCGTAATGCCCAGGCGGGCCTCGCCCGCGCCGATGTGCACTTCTGTGACGGCTTTTGCGTCCCCAAGGGTTTGTCCGAGGTACGGATCGCGGTATGATTCGGCGCCGGCGCGCAGCGCTTCGGCATTGTCGTCAGTTTGATTCATAGTATTGATTCAATTGTACTCTAGCCTCACGACCCGCGTTTGCGGTGTGGCATAATTTCAACGAATGGCTCTGTTCGCAAACTATCGCGCCGACCGGCTCATTGCCGAAGTCAAAGCCATTGGCAATCCCTCGGCCCCAGAGGCTCAAAAGGCGCTTGCCAAACTGATAGCCCTGGGTCCGCAAGCCATCGATTCCATCGTCGCGGCGCTGACCGTGGCCGACAAGAAAGAGACGCTCGCCTACGTCGAAGTGCTTTCCGCGCTGATCGATAGCAAGACCCTGCCGCAGATCCTGCGGATCATGTCGGAAGCCAACGGCCGCGCAATTGCCGGCATCTCCTGGGCGCTGTCCACCAGCCGCAATTACCCGGTGAGCGCGCTGCTGGAGGCCTTGAGCAAGGCCGACATGCCAAAGCCTGCCATCCTTGAAATCATCGCAGCCCAGAAATCGCGCTTCACGGTGCGCGAACTGCTCAACGCCGCCTACGCCCAGGAAGCGAACGAAAAGTCCGGGTTGTTCAAGATTATCAGCGATATCGCCGACGAGTCCTCGATCGAGGATCTCATCGCCCGCATCGAAGGCAAAGATCCCGTCGCCCGTTTGCACATCATCAACGTCCTGTCGCGATTCAACACCCCGCAGGTGCAAAAGGCCATCCAGGCGCAGCTCAAGGACAACAGCAAGTTCGTGCGCTCGGCGGCGCTGAGCGCGCTGGCCAAGATGGACGGCCCCATCGATCTGCAGACGGTGACCGCCATGCTGCGCGATCCGGAAATCGAAGTGCAGAACAAGGCCGTGGATGTGGTCGTCAAGGCCAACCAGCCCGAGACGGTGAAATACCTCGTGGAGGTGCTCAAGGACGAGAACGAGTACGCCCGCCGCGCCGCCGTGGAAGTGCTCAATGTCATCGGCACTTCAAAATCCGTCAAATACCTGCTCGAGGTGATTGCCGACAGCGACTGGTGGGTGCGCACACGGGCCGCGGACGCCCTGGGCAAGATCGGCGGGCCCAAGGTCGTGGAGGCCGTACTGGAACTGATCAAGGACGACAATCAGGACATCCGCCGCGCCGCCATCGAAATCCTCAACCAGACCAAGGATGAGCGGGCCATCGGGCAGCTCATCGAGGCCACCAAGGACAGCGACTGGTGGGTGAGCGAGCGTGCCGTCGATGCGCTGGCGGAAATCGGCAGCACCAAGGCTGTGCCGCGCCTGATCGAGATGCTCAGCAGCGCGCCGGGCAAGTCGCTGCCGACGGTGGTGCGCGCCATCGCCAAGCTGGGCGATCAGAAGAATATCTCGCAGATTCTGCCGCTGCTGCAGCGATCGGAAAACGAAATCAAGGTCGAGGTCATGGCCGCGTTGAGCAAACTCGCTGACGATAAGCGAGCCGAAACCATTCGGCTGCAACTGCAGGGCATGGCCCAGTCGAACGATGCCACCTTGAATCAGGCAGCCATTCGCGCCCTGGAGGAGCTGGACAATCGATTCTCCAGCACCCAGCTTGCAGCCAACGAACGCATGGAAAAGATGCAGGCGCCGGGCAAGACCCTGCTCATCGACAACCAGGACATCGCCGCCGTGGTTGCGCAGGCGGAAGCTCAGTCCGCCAGTCTGGACATCTCCACGCTAAAACCCGGCGAGATCATCGAAGGCCGCTACAAGTACATCGAGAAGATCGGCAAGGGCGCATTCGGCACCGTGCTGCTGATGGAAGACACGGTGGTCGAGGAACGACTGATTCTGAAGTTCTTGAATCCCAACGTGGCCGCGGACGAGGAGATGATGAAGCGCTTCGTGCACGAATTGCGCTACAGCCGCAAGATCACGCACCGCAACGTCATCCGCATCTACGACTTCCTGTTCATCCGCGGCCACTACGCCATTTCGATGGAATACTTCCCCTCGCATACGCTGGGCGGGGAAATCATCAACGAAAAACCGGTGGAGCTGAAACGCGCGGTCAGGTTCGGCATCGACATAGCCACCGGCATGGCCGTGGCGCACCAGGCCGGCATCGTGCACCGGGACTTGAAGCCCGCCAACGTGCTGATCAACAACGAGGGCTTGCTCAAGATCGTGGATTTCGGCGTCGCCGCGGCGCAAAGCCAGGGCGACACGCAATTGACCAAGACGGGCTATGTCATCGGCTCGCCGAAATACATGGCGCCGGAACAGATTCTGGGTAAAAAGGTCGACGAGCGCGCGGACATCTACAGTCTGGGGGTCATTCTCTACGAACTGCTCACCGGGATTCCGCCCTACTCACGCGGCGATCACATGTCCGTGATGTACCAGCATGTGCAGGGCAAGGCGCGGCCGCCGATTGAAATCAACAAGGCGCTGCCGAAGGAACTGAACGATCTGGTGGTCGCCTGCATGTCCCTGGACAAGGCCAAACGGGCCCAATCCATGGACGAATTGCGGATCTCGCTGGAGAAGTTTCTGTAGCCAGGCACCGGAACAAGGCGGTGCGTTCGCACCCAAAACCGCCACGACCCCTGCATTGGTTCACGTTTACGGCATTTGCCCGTTAAGTTAACTTGGAATATGCCCTTGGATCGCGTTAGCCTTGCCGTCATGGCCAGAATCGACGCGTTTCTAAAACTTGGGCTCGCCCAGGGCTGTTCCGACCTGCACCTGGCGGTCGGCGTACCGCCGATGCTGCGGATGCACGGCGACCTGATGCCCATCAAGTTCCGCGACCTGGGTGAGGCGGAACTGGAGGCCTACATCAACGAGGTGTTGACCAAGTCCCAGTTGGATCAGTTCAAGCGCGGCACGGATCTGGATTTTTCCTACGTGTCCTCCGAGGGCGGCCGGTTCCGCGTCAACGTGTACAGGAAGGAGACCGGCATCGGCGCCGCGTTCCGCTCCATTCCGTTGCAGATCCCGAGCATCGATCAGCTGGGACTGCCGGCGATCGTGCGCAAACTGTGCGACTACCACCAAGGCATGATCCTGGTGACAGGCTCCACCGGCACGGGCAAATCAACGACACTGGCCTCGATGATCGACTACCTGAACTCCACGCGCTCGGTGAACATCATCAGCCTGGAAGATCCGATCGAGTTCGTTCACCGCAGCAAGACTGCACAGGTCATCCAGCGCGAGCTGGGAACGCATCTGCCCTCCTTCGCCGAAGGCGTGCGCGCGGCCATGCGCGAAGATCCCGACGTGATTCTGGTCGGCGAATTGCGCGACTCGGAAACCATTTCGATGGCCATGACCGCCGCGGAGACCGGGCATCTGGTGCTGGGCACGCTGCACACCACCAGCGCCACCAAGACGATCGACCGCATGATCGACGCGCTGCCCACCGATGAACGCGAACAGACCAAGAGCTTTCTGGCGCAAAGCCTGATTGCCGTGATCACGCAGGTGCTGATCAAGAGCCCGGACCAGCGCGGACGCCGCGCGGTCTGCGAAATCATGGTGGTCACCAAGGCCATCGCCAAACTGATCATGACCGACCAGTCGCACCAGATCCCCAGCCAGATACAGATGGGCAAGGAGTACGGCATGCAGATGATGGATCAGGCGCTGCTCGCGGCGATCCAGGCCAAGGAAGTCGACCCGGAACACGCCGTCAGCTACGCCGCGGACAAACGGCAATTCGACAAATTTGTCTCCGACATGAGCGGCGCTCCCAAGCTCGACCAGGTCAACGGCTGAGCCTGCCCATGGCCAAGATCGACGCGTATCTGAAAGCCGTCCTTGACCTCAGCGGGTCGGACCTGCATTTCATCGCCGGCGATCCGGCGCGCGTGCGCCGCTATGGCGAGTTGCAAGCCCTGGGCCCTGAAGTTCTTGCGGCGGATATCGTCAAAGAACTGCTGTACGAAATCATGCCCAAGCTCGCCTTGGAGCGCTTCGAGGCCAAGGACGGCACGGACTTCGCGCACAGCATTCCGGGGCTGGCGCGTTTTCGCGTGAATGTCATGCGCCAGTTAAATGGCATGGGCGCGGTGTTTCGCGCCATCCCGTCCAAAGCAAAGACGATGGACGAGCTGAACCTGCCCGAAGCAGTCCGCGCCTTCTGCAAGGTGAACAATGGGCTGATTCTCGTGACCGGCAAAACCGGTTCGGGAAAGTCCACCACGCTCGCCGCGCTCATCGATGACATCAACATCCGTGAGAAAGGCCATATCCTCACCATCGAGGACCCGATCGAATTCGTG
>JANXOV010000152.1 GCA_025357635.1 Pseudomonadota bacterium | reverse complement strand
GGCCTGTTTCCCGATAACAACGGAGTCTAGCCTGAACGCCACGGGGCACGATCCGCGATCCGGCGCGGCCGCGGCTGATCGAAACGCGTCGTGCCCTACTCGCCGGCTGGCAGAAGGCGGCCGACATCCTGGAACGCCAAGGAGAAGGTGTGCTCGCGGGTGAGGTACGTCAGTTCGTCGAGACCCTTCCGCCCGCCATGAGCGATCGGCAGGCGCTCGCTGTTCGATACGTGGAATTCCAGGCGCAAAGGCGCGCTGCCGAACGCAAGGGGATGCAAGTCCAAAAGCCCCAACCCGAGAGAGGGCGGGATGAAGAACTGACGCGTTAACGAGCGGCAATCCGTCGCATTTGATCTACGATGAGGGGCACGCGCGCTTGGCTGGACTCGTCGCCAGGCAGATGCCCCGGCAAGGCACTTAGAAAGGCAGGCACATCGAGCAAGGCCGCGATTTGCGCCGTCAGAAAATCATGCAGCGCGCCCGTTGAGCACTCGATTTCAGCGCCCAATTCCGAGCGTCCATCGATCAGGGCGACGATATCTTCGAGATCGTGGCTTGCATGAAAGTCGCCGGCCCCGCGTCCGCTGAATGCCTCCAGCTTGGTGGCGAGAAACAAGGGGGCTGTTATGAGCCTGATGGTGCCGCCAGTCGGCAGTGTGAACGGTTCAGCCGTACGTATTGCCTCGCTATACCATCGATTTCCAAAGCCGAGGACGCGCTCATCGCTGGGCATCACATCCACCAGCGCCGAGCCAATGGTCCATCGGCATACCGGAGCGTCCGGACTGCGATCATGTCGGAATCCGGCCTCGAGCAGATCCTTTTCCAGACGGTGGTAGTCGGCGAGCGTCGCTACCTCGACGATGACGTCAACGTCTCGTGCGCGCGGGCGGAGCGGCGGCATCCGTCACCAGCAGGCCACAGACGCAGCCACCCAGAAAAACAAAACGTTCCCGCAGCGGCCCAAAAGATCGGACGACAAATTCCAGAAGCGGAAGATTGGCGACTCTCGGTTTCACGCAAGACGCTCGCCCATCAGCTTGATGGCTATCTGGCGTTCGCGTGCAGTTCCGCCGCGCAGCGCATCGAGCAGCACCAGAGTTTCGTAGAGCTTGGGGTCGTTACGCGCTGCCAATGGTACCGTGGGATACAAAGGGTAAAAGGCAACGCCGCGCCGGCTCCCCTGTGCATCGGGCCACACCGGCGGAAGATCATCGGGTTGTGTGAGCATCGCGGACAACGGCGCAGCCGCATAGCCCGTCGGCATACCGCGGGTGGCGGTTCCGAGTGTGGCAGGGAACGCATACCTGGCTCCATGCAGCACGAACTCCTGCAGAGCGGCCTTCACCACCACCGGCCGGTCTTCCTCCATCACGGCATGGCGCGCTGCCTTCAGGCGTCCGACACTCGCGTGGACTTCGGACCCAGACATGCCCAGCGCCATGGCTAATTCAGCATAGGGCGCAGGTGTTTGGCCAAGTACGGCCAACTTCAGGGCTACCAATAGGTCTTGGGGCTTGAGGGAAATTTAGCGGTTGATGGATCGTTTCATGCGTGGCATCCGCTATTCGCGAATAGCGAATATACGTTGTGCCAGCATGATTCAACATCGCACTGCGCCACTTCTCGGCGCGGCAATTTAGTAGGCAATTCACAGATCGTGAGGTAAAATAAACACATATTTTGCATAATATGGTCGAAAATCTTCTCCATATGTAGTTAGGAGCGAAAATGTTTGTCGAATTCAGCGCGCGGAATTTCCGATCGTTACGGGCCGAACAGACGCTCACTATGGTTTCTAGCACGGACCGAGCGCATCTCTTGACCCACACCATTGAGACGGGGGCGCGTAGCGTGCCGCGGCTCAACCGGTCGTGCGTCATCTATGGCGCTAATGCCAGCGGCAAGAGCAATTTGATCTTTGCCATGGCGACCATGCGCAACCTCGTCTTGAATTCGATGTCAATGCTGGAGGCCGCGTTAGCAGACCAGTACACACCCTATCGTTTGGAGCGCAGCAGCGCGGGAGATCCCACAGAGTTTGAGATCGTCCTGTTGATAGACGGCATCCGCTACCAGTACGGATTCTCGTATGACACACAGCGAATTCGTGACGAATGGCTGATCGTATACAAGTCGGGGAAGGGCCAGTCATGGTTCGAGCGTCGTTGGAACAATGCGAAGAGCACGCATGAGTGGGCACCGTTCTCAAGTTACTTCTCCGGATCGAAGGAAATTTGGAAGCAGGCAACGCGGCCAGGTTCCCTATTTCTGACTACCGCCATTCAGCTCAATAACGAGCAGCTCAAGCCACTTTGGAACTGGTTTATGGACGGCCTCGCTGTCGTGAACTGGCCCGGTGCTTTCGGGATCGGCCAGACACTGAAGCGCATGGAGGATCCGGCATTCAAGGCGCAGGCGCTCAGGCTGCTGCGCACAGCCGATTTACACATTGCGGATATCGAGGTGGAGAACATTCCGGGCCATCAGTTCGCTCTCAAGATCGAAACCGGCAAAGCCCCGGAGATGTCGACAAGCCCGCAGGACGTGCCATCGGTGAAATACGTTCACCAGTTGGAAGGCGAAGACCCCGTGGCTTTCGACAGCCGCTACGAGTCGGCGGGAACACAGCGCTTACTGTCTTACGTAGGTCCGATCTTGGACGCTCTTCAGGCCGGAAAGCTCCTCGTCGTCGATGAACTCGACTCCAGCCTGCACCCAATGGTGGTCCAGTTCGTGCTTGGCCTGTTTCACGATCCGGAGGTTTCAAAGCGCGGCGCCCAGTTATGGATGACGACGCACGACACCTCGCTGTTGGAAACAGACATTTTGAGGCGTGATCAGGTCTGGTTCATGGACAAGGATGATCGCCAGGCGAGCCGACTCTCTCCGCTGACCGACTTCAGTCCACGCAAGGGAGAAGCGCTCGAAAAAAGCTATTTGCGTGCGCGCTATGGCGGCGTTCCGTTCATCGCGCGTACGCATCTGAATTGAACCGATGCGCAGCAATCAGCCCAAGCACCGGCAGGTCCGCAAAGAGCAGCGGCGTCTGGCGCGTGCGAAAGCATCTCGAGCGGGCCTGCCCTCAATCTTGATCATCTGCGAGGGTCGCGAAACCGAGAAAAACTATATCGACGGTTTGCGCGATTACCTGCGTGTGAACGCCGCGGCTGTGCGCATCGACGCCGGAGACTCCGTAACCGATCCCCTCGGTCTCGTCCGCAAGGCGCAGCAGCGGTACAAGGGCGATCGCGACTTCGACAGGGTCTATATCGTGTGCGATGGTGACTCCGAACGGCTCATCGATGCGCGGGCGCTGGCAGCGAGACCGCTTCGCAATGCCGCTGGCGTCGACACTCAGGTGCAAATCATTGCCAGTACCCCGTGTTTTGAATTCTGGCTGTTGCTTCACTTCGAATATTGCGCGCGTCCATTTCGAAATGCTGCCGAGGTACAGCAAGCGATTCAGAATCATCTGCCCGAGTATCAAAAGAATGATCGCGATATTTTTTCCAAGACGGCAGCGGGACTGGATCGGGCTTGCCAATGGTCACTGCAGCTGAAGCGAGAATTGCAGACGACCGGCGCGATAGTTCCGGATACGGATATGTCTGTGCTGGTCGATCAATTTCGGCAAATGCAAAAGACGTAGCTGTCCAGAAGCGCAAGCGCCAAAGCTGTGCCGCCATCAACGCAGGTTTCTCAGCGAGCAGTGGCTCGACGGATAGGCGTTACCTTCTGTACTCCGTTCTCGATATCCACAATCAAGTTCGCCCAAGCCTCCAGCGCCGCACGCCGCTCCTGGAAATAGTCGTGAATGTTGTAGATGCCCTCCACGCCGCGCAACTGATGCCCCAAACACCGCTCGGCCACCTCGCTGCGGATTCCCAAGGCGGCAAGCTACGTGCGCATGGTGCGCCGCAAATCGTGAAGGGTGAAATGTTCCAGTTTATGGTCAAGCTGCACCATGGCGGCATTGAGGGTGTCGAGGCCTAGGTGCAAGCCGCGCTGCCGGGGGTCCCGACGGCGGCAAGGCAAGACGAAATTGCTACTGCCTGCAATCGCCTGCAACCCTCTGAGCCACTCCACGACGACCGGGACCAGCGGAATCTTCAACGGCATCTGGGTCTTGGTACGGCTGGCGGGCAATCTCCAAACGGGGCTCGGTCCGTCAAGGTCAAACTCATCCCACGTAGCGCGGATCAGCTCTCCCTTACGAACACCGAGCGCGAGCAACAATTTGACCGCCAAATAGTTGAGCCCACCGAAGGCCGCCGATTCGCGCATTGCCTTGAACAGTATTACCAACTCATCCTGGGTCAGCGCGCGCTGGCGGTGGCGTTCCTGCCCGCCAGCATCGCGCAGATCGAAATCTGCGACCGGGCTGACCGTCAGCACACGCCGGCGGACGCCGAAGCGAAAGATACGCTTCAAGAATCTCAATAGATCATTCGACGCCGTTGGTGCAGTACGGCTCACACGCCCCAGGAGTCGCGAGGCCTCGGCCGGAGAAATATCCGCGGGCGGTCGGGCGCCAAACTCGGGCAGCAGGTATTTGTCCAAGTACCGTCGAGGTACCTGCGGGTGCTTGAGTCGCCCCGCGATTTCAGTGTTGTACCAATCCTCGGCGAGAGCCGCGAACGAAGATCGTGAGCGATCCGCTTCAGCTTTTCGCGCCGTGACGATGGCACGCCTCTCATCCAACGGGTCGCGTTGCCGATCAAGCAGCACGCGTTTCGCGCGAGCCTCGATACGTGCTTGCGCAAGGCTCATTGCCGGAAAATGTCCGAGCAGCATCCACCGATCGCGCTCAGCAAATCGATAGCGCAACGTCCAGGTAGAGTGCTCAACCGATTGCTTGCGCAAGTACAGTCCATCGCCATCACTCAACAAAACACGGCCCGCGGCGCTGTGCGTACGAGCTACCATAAGTGCGGTAAGGCGTTGTTCCGTCATTGGTTTCTTTCCTCGCGGAAACGAGCGTTGTAGCTGGCGTAAATTCCGAGTTAATTCGATGAGCAAATCGCTCCAGCTACAACAATAGCTACAACGGTAGCTACAACGCCAGTCGGGATGACAAAAGACGACGCGAGACAGGAACGATCACGAGACGCTTGTTTTATAGGGGTTTAAGCGCAGTTCTCGCGATGAGGCAGGACAGCCGAAGACGACAAAAAACATCATTCAATATTCTGCACCTGCTCCCTCATCTGCTCGATCAGCACCTTCATATCCACTGCTGCACGCGTGGTCTCGATGTCCTGCGACTTCGATGACAACGTGTTCACTTCGCGATTCAATTCCTGCATCAGAAAATCCAGGCGCCGGCCCGCAGGTTCGGAGCCCGCGAATGTCTTGCGCACCTCGGTCAGATGTCCGCGCAGCCGGTCGATCTCCTCATCGACATCCAGCCGCTGCGCGATCATGGCCAATTCCTGCTCCAGGCGATTGTGATCGACTTCCTTCACGAGTTGTTCGATGCGCTCGAGCAGCTTCGCCCGCATGCGCGCGCGGATTTCCGGCAGGCGTTCCTCGACCCGGTTGGACAAACCGAATAATTGCCCTGCACGCTGCTCCAGCGCGTCGCGCAGCCGGCCGCCTTCGCTGTCGCGGAACTTGCTCAACTCGGCCAGCGATTGTTCCAGCACCGAATGCGCTGCCGCCAGCATGGGTTGCATGTCGCGCGTGTTGTCGCGCACCACGCCCGGCCAGCGCAGCAATTCCACGACGTTGATGCGTGCGCGTTCCCCGGCTCGATCGGCCGTGTGTTTGACGGTGCGCATCACCGACTCGAGCAATTCGTTGTCGACCTCGAGCGCCGTGGCGGCGACGGCGGGGCGGAAATGCAGACCGCATTCGATCTTGCCCCTGCGTACAGCCGCGGCAATGCTTTGCCGGAACTGGCCTTCTGCGGCGCGGAAGTCCTCCGGCAGCCGGAAACTCATCTCCAGATAGCGGTGATTCACCGTTTTTAGTTCCCAGGCGAGCTGGCCCCATGCAAACTGCTGCTCTTGGCGCGCAAAACCGGTCATGCTGCGAATCATGTAAAAACTGCCTGTCCGGCGATAATGGCCGCGCCTTGCGGAAAAAAATTAGTGTAGCAGAGCCTTGGAGCTGCCTTTGCAAATAGAAACCGCCGACGTAAGTCTGATCGGCCATCGGGAAGAAAATCAGGACCGGGTCGCCGTGGCGGCCGGCGAACATGCGGTGTTGCTGGTCGTGCTGGATGGCATGGGTGGGCACGCGGAAGGCGCGCGCGCGGCTGAAACTGCCCGCGCCTCCATTCTGGAAGCCTTCTGGCAGGTGCCGCACCCGATCTTCGATCCGCTGGGATTCTTGCATCTGGCGCTGGGCCGTGCGCATGAAGAAGTGGTCAAACTCGGCGTCAATTTGAACGTCGAGGCACGGCCTCGCGCAACCTGCGCGGTGGTCCTGGTTCAAGATTCCGCCGCCTACTGGGCGCACATAGGAGATTCTCGCATTTACCACATCCGCCAGACCCAGGTGCATCTGCGCACCCGCGATCACAGTCACGTCGAGGTGCTGCTGCGCGAAGGCTTGATCCGCGAAGAAGAAGTGCAGAGCCATCCGATGCGCAATTATGTTGAATGCTGCCTGGGTGGGGACAATGCGTTGCCGGAGATGAGCATTTCCCTGCGCAAGAAATTGAAGCCCGGCGATGTCATGCTGCTGTGCACGGACGGCCTGTGGGCCAATCTCAAAGACGAGGATTTTGGCAAGTTCGCAGTTCCCGGCAAGTCGTTGCGCGATGCGCTGATGGAACTGGGCGAGCGGGCCGTGCAGGCCTCCGCGCCCTACAGCGACAACACCAGTGCCGCCGTGCTGCGTTGGCTGGGCCAATGAAGAACCGACCCAGCGGCCGGGCGCCGGATGAGATGCGGCAGGTGAGTTTCGAGCGCAACTTCACGCGCCATGCCGAAGGCTCGGTGCTGGTCAGCTTCGGTGACACACGCGTGCTGTGTACCGCCAGCGTCGAGGAAAGCGTGCCGGGATTCCTGCGCGGCAAGCAGCAAGGCTGGGTCACGGCAGAATACGGCATGCTGCCGCGGGCCACGCATACGCGCTCGGCGCGCGAAGCGGCGCGCGGCAAGCAGACGGGCCGCACACAGGAGATTCAACGCTTGATCGGCCGCGCGCTGCGCGCGGTGGTGGACCTCAAAGGGTTGGGCGAGCGCACCATCACGCTGGATTGCGATGTGCTGCAGGCCGACGGCGGCACGCGCACCGCGGCAATCACCGGCAGCTTCGTGGCACTGTCGGATGCCATCGATGCGCTGCTCAAGAAGCGCGCGCTGCAATCCAACCCCTTGCACGGGCAGGTCGCCGCGGTGTCGGTGGGCATCTTCGATGGCATGCCCGTTCTGGATCTGGACTATGTGGAAGATTCAAACGCTGAGACTGATATGAACGTGGTCATGAACAGCGGCGGCGGCTTCATCGAAGTTCAGGGCACGGCGGAAGGCCATGCGTTCCGGCGGAACGAGCTGGATGAACTGCTGAACCTGGCGGCGAAGGGCATCGATGTTTTGCATGCGGCGCAGCTTGCTGCGCGCCGGCCGTGAGCGCGCGGCCGGTCCTCACTCATGCGCGTGGTCGTCGCCACCGGCAATCCGGGCAAGCTGCGGGAACTCTCCGAGTTGCTGGCGGGCCTGGGGTTGGAACTGCTGTCCCAGTCCGCGCTCGGCGTGACCGGCATCGAGGAAACCGGCGCCACCTTTGTGGAGAACGCCTTGCTCAAGGCGCGTCATGCGTCCCAGCGCACGGGTCTGGCGGCCATTGCCGATGACTCGGGCCTCGAAGTCGACGCGCTGGGCGGTGCACCGGGCATTTATTCTGCGCGCTATGCGGGCGCACAGGCCGACGATGCCGCCAATAACACCAGGCTCGTGCACGCGCTTTTCGGTATTCCCGCCGGACAGCGCACGGCGCGCTACCGCTGCGTATTGGCGTGGGTGTTGCGTGCGGATGATGCGCAGCCGCTGATTGCGCAGGGCCTGTGGGAGGGTGAGATCGTCGCCACGCCTCGCGGCCGCGGCGGCTTCGGCTACGATCCGCATTTCTGGCTCCCCGGTTTGCAGCGCACGGCGGCGGAGCTGGATGCCGCCACCAAGAATCTCATCAGCCATCGAGGCCAGGCGATGCGCAGGCTGCGCTCGTTGCTGCAGGCACGGCAATGAGGCTGCCGCCGCTGGCGCTGTACGTGCATATGCCCTGGTGCGTGCGCAAATGCCCTTACTGCGACTTCAACTCCCATCAGCTCAAATCCGCACAGCCGAGCAGCACCTACATCGACTCGCTCATTCGCGACTTCGATCTTGAACTGCCGGGCATCGAGGAGCGCAGCATCGAAACCGTGTTCTTCGGCGGCGGTACGCCCAGTTTGTTTTCGCCGGCCGATTTCGATCGCCTGTTGCACGCGCTGCGCGCGCGCGCGGATTTTGCACCGGATGCCGAAATCACGATGGAAGCCAATCCCGGCGCCATCGAGCGCGGCGCATTCGCCGGCTACCGCGATGCGGGCATCAACCGCGTGTCGCTCGGCGCACAGAGTTTTTCGCCATCGGCCCTGCAGCGTCTGGGCCGGATTCATCTAGCACAGGACACCGAGCGTGCGGTGGCCGACCTGCGCGCCGCGGGCATCGGGAATTTCAATCTCGATCTCATGTACGGACTGCCCGAGCAGAGTGTCGAGCAGGCGCTGGCGGACATCCGCACCGCCTGCGCGCTGGGTCCGTCGCACCTGTCGCATTATCAGCTCACGCTCGAGCCGGGCACCGTTTTCCACTCGCGTCCGCCGCCGCTGCCGGATGATGAGCAGGCGTGGACCATGCAAAACGAATGTCAGGCGATGCTGGCCGCGCACGGTTACGAGCAGTATGAGATCTCCGCCTATGCGCAGGCAGGCGCGCGCTGCCGCCACAATCTCAACTATTGGGAGTTCGGCGACTACGTCGGCATTGGTGCGGGCGCGCACGGCAAGATCACGGCGTTGGCGCCGCAGCGCATTCTGCGCACCGCCAAACCCAAGCAGCCGCGCGAGTACCAGCAGCAGACCGAGACGGCGCAGCAGGCCATCGGCGAGCGCCGGCGGGTGGAGCCTGCGGATCTGCCTTTTGAGTTCATGCTCAATGCGTTGCGCTTGAACCAGGGGTTTCGCAGCGAGGACTACGAGCGCCGGACGGGGCTCACATTGATCGATTTACAGCCGGCTTTGCTGCGGGCGCAGTCAAGAGACTTGTTGCAGCCTTCGGCGCAAGGGTGGCTGGCCACGGATTTGGGCAGGCGCTTCCTAAACGATCTGCAGGCCGGTTTCATTCCCTGACCTTATGCACACCGGACATTTCACCTCGTGTCGCGGGGCACCTACAGCACATTGCGCCAGCGATATGTAAGGTGACCGTCGTAACTTGATGAAATGTATAGAAAAAGAGACTTGCCTATTTTTTGATCATGTTCACATTTATGCGAATTTACTGCAGTGCCAGCCGCTGCGGGGAGTTGAAATCCACAGAGTTATCCACAGTTATTGTGGACAAACCGGGCAAGCGCTTATCGAAGAAGGGCTTACGCCACAAAGCTTGTTAAGGAGCCATGTGCGGGCTACACTTCGCGCCCTTTTTCGATTCGATCTCGTTGATTGCGTGGCCGCGAGGTTTGCGTAAAGCCCCTGAACGCGGATTCTGCACCTAACTTTTTGCAAAGGCTCACCATGAAAGCTGATATCCATCCCGAGTACAAAGCCATCAAGGTCACCTGTACCTGCGGTAACACCTTCGAAACCCGTTCCACGGGTACGCAGGACCTGAACATCGAAGTGTGTTCTAACTGCCATCCGTTCTACACCGGCAAGCAGAAGATCGTCGATTCGGGCGGACGCGTGGACAAGTTCCGCAAGAAATACGGCGCTCCCGCGGCCAAGTAAGCAGCGAAACTCGAGTGCGCGCGAACCCCGTGAAAAAAACGTTCGCCGCCGCTCTGATTTGCGCCGGCGTTCTGCTCGGCAGCTGCTCGACCAATCCGGTCACGGGCGGTCATGACGTCACCTTCGTCTCGGAAAAAGGCGAAATTGAGCAGGGCCGCCGCGCGCACGAGCAGGTGATTCGTGCCTACGGCGTCTACGAAGACCAGGCGCTGCAGGAATACGTGAATGGCATCGGCCAGCGGCTGGCCAAGCTCAGTCACCGGCCCGAGCTGGAGTTCCACTTCACCGTCATCGACAGCGATGAGATCAACGCCTTTGCGATTCCGGGCGGCTACGTCTACATCACGCGCGGAATCATGGCCTATCTGAATTCCGAGGCTGAGCTTGCCGGCGTCATCGGCCATGAAATCGGCCATGTGACCGCGCGCCATTCGATCAAGCAGCAAAGCCAAAGCGCCATCACCAACATCTTGGGCATGGGCGCAGCCATCTTCACCGGTTCAGGCGCGGTCGCCGACCTTGCCAACATCGGCGGCGAGGCATTGCTGCGCGGCTATGGGCGCGACATGGAGTTGCAGGCCGATGGCCTGGGCGCCCAATACATCGCCCGCGCCGGCTATAACCCGCAGGCCATGATCTGGGTCGTGGGCACGCTCAAAAACCAGGAAACCTTCGAGCGCGACCGCGCCAAGGCGGAAGGGCGCGAACCCAACATTTACCATGGTGTGTTCGCCACGCACCCGGACAACGACACGCGCTTTCAGCAGGCCATCGTCGCGGCGGGCAAGGCCGGATCGCAGGTTGCCGGTGGCGGCGTCGTCAATCGCGATGAGTACTTGAAGCGCATCGATGGCCTGCCCTTCGGCAGCAGCCGCCAGCAGGGCATGGTGCGCGACAATCGCTTTTATCACGCCGATCTGGGCATCACGATGGCCTTCCCCAAAGGTTGGCGGGTTCAGAACGAGCGTGAACAGCTGCTGGCGGTGTCACGCGCCAAGGACGCGGTCATCCGCATGACCACCGACCAGTTGAAGGACAACGAAACCCCGCAGGATTTCGTGCGCCGCGCGGTCAAGGGAAGCGGCTCGGCGCTCGATCACGGAGAAATCCTCAACCTCGCCGGCGGCATACAGGGTTACAGCGCGGTCGTGGCGAGTGCCAATACGCCGTTTGGCTCGGCCCCGATGCGTATCGGCGCCATTGCGATGGGCAAATCGGTGTATGTTTTCCTGGCGGCCAGCCGCTCCAACGAGGGCGGGCTTCCAGCCTCAGACCGCGTCTTCATCTCCGTCATGGAGACCTTTCGAAAAATGCGCACGGTGGAATTTCCGCTCGCCGAACCGTACCGGATCAAAATCCAGAAGGCTTCTGAGAACACGCGCATCGCGGATCTGGCCAAGAATGTTCCGATCGCCGAGTATCCGACTCAGGCATTGCGCCTGATCAATGATCTATATCCGGCCAAGGAACCCAAGGCCGGCGAGCAGATCAAGACCATCGAGTGAGTCGTTGCGGCTTGCGTGCGTGCGTACTGTGCGCACCACCCTTGATTTTCGCATGAGGGGCATGCAAGGCTGCGCCGAGCAGCAAGGCAAACTTAGTCCAGATCCGGCCGGGAAATCGCATGAGTACGAAATACGAACTTAAGAATCTGAGCAGCGGCAAGACGTCGCAGATGGACTCAAAATCGGGCACGATCGGACCAGATGTGTTGAACATCTCGAATCTGAACAAGGATCAGGGCGTCTTCACCTTCGATCCCGGGTTCATGGCCACGGCCAGCACCGAGAGCAAGATCACCTACATCGACGGCGATGCCGGCGTGCTCTTGTACCGCGGCTACCCGGTGGAGCAGCTGGCGGAAAAATCCAGCTTCCTCGAAGTCGCCAATCTGCTGGTGTATGGCAGTTTGCCGACCAACGATCAGCTCAGCGCTTTCTTGAATTCCATCATGCGCCACACCATGGTGAACGAGCAGTTGCTGCGGTTCTTCCAGGGCTTCCATCACAACGCGCATCCGATGGCCATGGTGTCGGCCGTGGTTGCCTCGATGGCGGCGTTCTATCACGACACCACCGACATCAACGACCCGCGGCATCGCGAGATCTTTGCGCACCGGATCATCGCCAAACTTCCCACCATCGCCGCGGCAGCGTACAAGCATTCTCTCGGCCAGCCCTTCGTCTATCCGCGCAACGACCTGCGCTACTGCTCGAACATGCTCAACATGTTCTTCGCCGTGCCCTGCGAACCCTATGCCATCGATCCAGTGGCGGCCGAGGCTCTGGACCTGCTGTTCATTCTGCACGCCGACCATGAGCAGAACGCCAGCACCTCGACGGTGCGGCTGGCTGGCAGCACCGGCGCCAACCCGTACGCTGCCATTTCCGCCGGCGTCTCGGCGCTGTGGGGCCCCGCGCATGGCGGCGCCAACGAGGCGGTGCTGGACATGCTCGACGGCATCGGCAACGTCGGCAACATCGAAAAGTTCCTGGCCGGCGTCAAGGACATGAGCGACTCGGTGCGGCTGATGGGCTTCGGTCATCGCGTCTACAAGAACTTCGATCCG
>JANXOV010000137.1 GCA_025357635.1 Pseudomonadota bacterium | reverse complement strand
CGGAATTCGTGCGTCACCCGCCGTTGCGGTAGTTTCCCCTCATATGTAGTTGCAGACGTGCGCGCCTGCGCTAAGCTGGACCCACCGTACCTGCCACTATTCATGAACTCCCTGACAATGTCTGCTGGTGGCGGAAACCATGTATTCGTACGTAGCGCGTATCGGCTCAATTCCCGACGGTCGCGATCACGTATGCTAGCAGCCTGTCGGATTTAATCGGACAAAATAGGCGATAATCATGGCAGTTCCTGTCATTAAACGGCGAGCCCATGAGCAACTTTCGACCGATCAACCGCGACACCGGATATTTGTTGCCCCCCTCGGTGGATGAGTGGCTGCCGCAGCGGCATCTGGCGCGCTTTGTGGTCGAAGTGATTGAGGGCATGGATTTGTCTGCGTTGGTCAAGGCCTTCCGCGGGTCGGGGATTGCCCCTTATCACCCCGCGATGCTGTTGGGTCTGCTGGTGTACGGGTATGCGACCAAAGTGTTTTCCAGCCGCGCGATCGAGCGTGCTACGCACGACTCGGTGGCGTTTCGCTATATCGCGGGCAATGAGCATCCCGATCACGACACGATCGCGGCCTTTCGCAAGCGCTTCATCTGCCAACTCGGACCCTTGTTTCTGGAGGTTTTGAAGCTGGCGCGCGCTTTGGGGATGCTCCAGCTGGGCACCGTGGCGCTGGATGGCACGAAGCTGCACGCCAATGCGAGCCGGCACAGTGCGCTGTCTTACGGGCATGCGAAGAAGATCGAGAAACAGCTGCAGCGCGAGGTCAAGCAGTTGCTGCGTCTGGCGGAGCGGGCCGATGCCAAGGATATCCCTGACGGGATGTCGATCCCTGAGGAGCTGGAACGGCGCGAGTTGCGCCTCGCGGCGATCGCTCAAGCGAAGGCCAAGATCGAGACACGGGCGGCGGAGCGCTTGGCACGCGAGCAGTGCGAGCATCAAAGTAAACTCGCCGCACGGGCGGAGAAAGAAAAGCGTACGGGCAAAAAGCCCGGTGGCCATCCCCCTGAACCACCCACTGGCGGGGTGAAGGACAAGGACCAAGTCAATCTGACGGATGAACAGTCGCGCATCATGAAAGTCGCCGGGGGCGGCTTTGAGCAGTGTTATAACGCCCAAGCCGTGGTGGCGACGGGGAGCCTGCTGATCCTGGCCAGCGAAGTCACCCAAGCGGCCAACGACAAAGAGCAACTGGTGCCCATGATCGACAAGCTCCTGGCGCTGCCTGAGGAACTGGGCCGCGCCGAGATCATGCTGGCGGACAACGGCTACATGAGCGAGGCCAACGTGGAGCAATGCGCAGCGGCGGGCATCGAGCCGTTGATTGCCCTGGGGCGCTGCCCGCATCACCTGAGTTGGCAGCAGCGTTTCGCCCCGGCGCCCAAAGCCCCACCCGACTCGGCCACGGCGCTGCAGAAGATGGCGTATCGCTTGCGCACGCCACGCGGTAAGCAACTGTACGCTCTGCGCAAGCAGACCCCAGAACCGGTGTTCGGCATCATCAAATCCATCATGGGTTATCGCCAATGCTTGCTGCGGGGACTGCAAAACGTCAAAGGCGAGTGGAATCTGGTGACGATGAGCTGGAACATCAAGCGCATGTTCGCCCTGCAGGCCTGCTGAGGCCGCTGCGCGATTTCTTCGCCCTTCAATATCGAGCAACATCGAGATGAACCTGCGCGCTTTATCCGTTTTCCTGATCACACAAAGCCCCAATCCGACAGGCTGCTAGCCAAAGCGGCGCAGGTCCAACGCGTCCAAAAACGACGCCCGCTTGTCCGATGCGATGAGATCCGCCAGCACCCGTGCGGTCGTGGGGCTCAATGTCAGGCCCAGATGCTGATGCCCGATGGCGTAAAACAGGCCAGGGTGCGCCCGGCTTGCCCCGATGGCCGGCATATAGTCAGGCAGCGTCGGCCGCTCCCCCATCCACAGCCTGGGCTCATCGGTTGGCAGAAAGATGCCCGATTCTTGCAGATGCCGCTTCAGGGTGCGCCATTTGGAGGGCGTGGGTGCGGACCCGGGCGCCGCAAACTCGACGAAACTGGTGCAGCGAAATCCGAATTGCATGGGCGTCAGCACGGCGGATCGCTCGCGCAGGAGCAGCGGGCGCAGCAGACCAGGAAGGTGACGGGAAAAGGACAAGTGGTAACCGCGTTCGGCGATCAGCGGCGCGCGCAGACCCAAGGGTGAGAGCAGGCGTGCACTGCGCGCGCCCGCCGCCACCACGACGCGTTGCGCGTGAATCGGCGCACCGTCGCTGTTCAGCACGAAAGCATCGTCGTGCGGCGCGATCGAGCGAACTTGCGCCGTGAGAAAGCGGCCGCCCTTGCTGAGAAAATCAGCGTAGAGCGCCTCGACGATGCCGAGCGGCGTCTTGACGTAACCGCTGTCCAGATAGCGGACACCGGCGATGGCGCGCGGCGCCACCGCGCGAAGCCCGCCGAGCTCCGTTGCACTCAGATCGCGCCAGTTCACGCCATCAGCCCGCTGTGCCAGCAGCGCGGCGTGCGCCTTGTCGCGGGCGGCGGCGGATTCGAAAATTTCGTCGTGCCCGAGAAACTGTGTCAGCGCGGCCACTCGCGGACACGCTGCCGCCAATGCGCTCCAGTCGGTGCCGGTGCTGGCCTGCAGCGCGTGAAACGCACGATCGTTGATTTCATATTGCGCTTTGCGGCAGCTGCGCAGGAACTTCATGGCCCATGGCAGCACCGTGGCCGCGTCCGGCCAGCGCAGACTGGCAGCACCACGGCCCAGCAACAGTGCCGGCGCTTCGCGCCAGGCGCCGGGTTGCGATAACGGGCTCAATTGCTCGATGGCGATATGCCCGGCATTGCCGAACGAGGTGCCGTGCCCGGGCGCACCGCCGTCGATCAGCAGGCAGCGCATGCCACGCAATTGCAATTCACGCGCCAGCGCCGTGCCGATGACGCCGGCACCGACTATGGCCAGGTCAACCGGCGATGCCATGGGCGAACGGATCCTCGCGATCTATCAACAGGGTTGCTTCACCGGTGATGAATGCGCGGCCGGTGATGGCGGGATGGATGACAGACCCCTCCCGCTCATAGCGTGCCAAGAAGACGCTGCCGATGATGCTTTCCTGCCGCCAGATTTCCCCCGGCTTCAGATGGCCATCGGCGGCCAGGCAGGCAAGCTTGGCGCTGGTGCCGGTGCCGCAGGGCGAGCGGTCGTAGGCACCGCCGGGGCACAATACGAAATTGCGGCTGTCCGCGACGAGGCTCGGCACACACAGCTCGATATGGTCGATGAGGTCGCCGCCGGCGCCGCATACGCCTGCCTCCTGCAACGCCTGCGCAATCGCCCGCGTCGCGCGCAGCAGCTGCGGTATGTTGTCCCGCGTCAGCCGCAGGCCATGGTCTTCACAGATGAAAAACCAATTGCCGCCCCAGGCGATGTCGCCGCTGATCCGTCCCAGCCCCGGAACCTCGACGGTGCGGCGTTTTTCATGTCGGTAGGCGGGTACGTTGCGCACAGTGACGTCCCCCGAGGGGTGCAGCTGCGCATTCACGAGGCCGACCGGCGTGTCGATGCCGTGATCGCCGGGTCCGATGCGGCCCAGGTACGCAAGCGTGGCGATGAGCCCGATGGTGCCGTGACCGCACATGCCCAGATACCCGACATTGTTGAAGTAGACCACACCGGCGGCGGCGCCGGCGGAAACGGCCGGCATCAGCAGGCCGCCCACCAGCACATCGGAGCCGCGAGGTTCGTTGATGATGGCCGAGCGCAGTGCATCGTGCGCGTCACGAAACTGTTGCAGCCGCTCGCTCATGGTACCCGTCAGCGCCGGCCCGCCGTCGATGACGATGCGCGTGGGTTCTCCGCCGGTGTGTGAATCCACCACCCGCACGCGCCGATAGCGTGAATCGCTCATCGCCTGCGCGCTGCGCGGCGCAGGGGGCGCGAGTCCAGGCCGGCGTTAATCACCTTCAGAATGCGTTTGCGCTCGGCCCCCTGCAGGGTGAGCCGCGGCGCGCGCACCCACTCGCGGCCCAGTCCGGCCTCCTGGATGGCCAGCTTGATGTATTGCACGAACTTGACAGGAGTATCCAGGTGCAGCAGCGGCATGAACCATCGATACAGTTCGCGCGCCTTGCGCCACTCGCCGGCCACTGCCCATTCCCACAATTGCTGATTCTCCTGCGGGAACGCAAGCCCAACGCCGGCGATCCAGCCGCGCGCGCCCAGCAGTACGCTTTCGAGCACCAAGTCATCGACGCCGCAGAACAGTGTGTACCGATCACCGAGCAGGTTGATCAGATCGGTGATGCGGCGCACGTCGCCGGAGGATTCCTTGATTGCCACGAAATTGAGGATGCCCGCCAGCTGCTCGAACATCGCCGGCGTGATGTCCACCGAATACGCCAGCGGATTGTTGTAGCAGATGATGGGCAGTCCGGTGGCGCGCGCCACGGATGCGTAATGCGCGAGCGTTTCACGAGGATCGGATTTGTAGACCATCGCCGGCAGCAGCATGAGGCCATCGGCGCCGAGGGTTTCCAGCTCGCGCGTGTATTGGATGGCGGCGGCGGTGCTGCACTCGGCCACGCCGGAGAGCACCGGAACCCGACCGGCGGCCGCTTCGATCGCGGCGCGCATGACGGCGTGCTTCTCCGGCCGGGTCAAGGCCACGTTCTCGCCCAGCGAACCGAGCATGACCAGTCCGGCGGCGCCGTGGCGGATCAGCACCTCGACATGCTTCGCTGTCGAATCCAGGTCCAGCGACTGATCGCGATGCATCTGCGTGGTGACGGCGGGGAATACGCCTGCCCAAGTTTTTTTCATCGGCCATTTTGTTCGCAGTATCATCGCAGGGTCAATCGGCACATACAGGAACGCAGCAATGAACATCGAACGCATCGGGGTGGGTCCGCGCATGAGCCAGGCGGTGAAAGCAGGATCATTGGTTTTCCTGGCGGGGCAGGTAGCCGATCACCCGGGTTCGGTGGGTGAGCAGACCGAGGCCATTCTGGTCAAGATCGATGCGCTGCTGGCCAAGGCGGGGAGTGACAAGACACGCATCCTGAGCGCCAACATCTGGCTCGCCGACATCAACACGTTCGCACAGATGAACGCGGTTTGGGACAAATGGGTGCCGTCCGGGCACACGCCGGCGCGCGCCACCGTGGAGGCGCGGCTCGCGGCGCCGGAATTCAAGGTGGAAATCGCTGTGGTTGCCGCGGCCTAGGGCGTGACGCGGCGCGCCGCGAAGAATCCCTGCGCATACGGCGCGGCGTCCAGCCGGTCAATGCGCACACGGCCGCCGGAGGAGGGCGCATGCACGAACTGGCCCGGTGCGGTGAGTATGCCCACGTGCAGATCCTCTTTGAGTTGCATGAACACGAGGTCGCCGGGCACGACCTGCGTCTTGTCGATCGAAACGCCGCTCTTGAGCTGCTCGCGCGCCGTGCGCGGCACGAGGATGGCTGCGTGCTTCGCAGCGTAGACCACCAGACCGCTGCAATCGAACCCGCCGGGTGCGGCGCCGCCGAATCGATACGGTTGGCCTTGCATGCTCATGGCGGCGTCGACGAAGGATCGCGCGATGGCGTCTGCAACCGGTGCCGGTGCCGGTGGCGCGCGCGGCGGCCGGGCCGCGCAACCGACGATCTGCAACGCGCAGAGCGTCAAGGCCGCGGCGCGGGCGCTGATCAACGCGGCCTGGTTGACGCGGTGGCCAGCGCGGCGCCAACGATGCCCGCATCCGCCCGCAATTTGCCGATGCGCAGCGGTGCGCGGCAGACGAGTTTGTCCAGAAACTGCGGCGCATCGTCGGTGATGCCGCCGCACAATACGATGAGATCGGGCCACAGCAGGGCCTGGTATTCCTGCAGCACCCTGCTCAACTGCGCCGCCCACTGATCCCAACTCAGATTTTTTTCGACCCGGACCCTGCCTGAGGCGCGCTGTTCGGCTTCCTGCCCGTCCACTTGCAGATGACCGAGTTCGGAATTACCGATCAAATGCCCGTCCAGAAACAGCGCGCTGCCGATGCCCGTCCCCAGGGTGAGCACCAGCACCAGGCCCTTCACGTCACGCGCCGCGCCGCATTTGATTTCCGCCAGCCCCGCGGCATCGGCGTCATTGATGGCGATGACTTCGCGGTCCAGGCGCTTGTGAGCCAGGGCGGCCAGCGGCTGACCGATCCAGGCTTTGTTGATGTTGGCGGCGGTCTCGACGATGCCGGCGCGTATGACGCTGGGAAACGCGATACCCACGTTCAAGCGGCGGTCGAAATCCGACACCACGTCGCTGATGGCATCGAGCATCGCATCGATCGGGCCCTGCGCCGGAGTCGTAACGCTGCGCCGCGCCACCGCAAATTCCCCGCTGCGCAAGTCCACCACGGCGCTCTTGATCGAGGAGCCGCCGACATCCACGCCAATCGCTTGAGAGCTTTGATTCACGGATGTTCCACCTTGCTGTTGGCTTAAGATCGCTATGATACCGTTAAACTAGTTTGGATCACCGACCAGGGGCAAAGCAAAGCGACTATGAACTCGACCGCGACACAATCCACCTCCCGGCGCCGCACGGCGCTTCAACCCGGCATGCTGCGCGCTGCCTTGCTCGACCGTCTGACGCGCGCGCTGGGCAAGGATCAGCAGACCGCCACGTTGCGGGACTATTACGATGCGCTGTCCCTGGCGGTTCGCGAAGAATTGACCCTGCGCTGGCTCGCGACCCAGCAGCGCGTGGCGCGGGCGCGGGTCAAGCGGGTCTGCTATCTGTCGGTGGAATACCTGCCCGGGCGCTCATTGCTCAATGCACTGTCGAGTCTGGACGGAGATTTCGTGCAGGAGGCGCGCGATGTGCTGCGAGAAATGGGCAAGGATCTGGACGACGTGGCGGCGCAGGAAGTGGACCCGGGCCTGGGCAACGGCGGCCTCGGCCGGCTCGCGGCCTGTTTTCTGGACTCGCTGGCGACGCTGCAGTACCCGGCGGTCGGCTACGGCATCCGCTACGACTACGGCATTTTCACGCAGGTCATCGATGCTGAAGGCGGCCAGCGCGAAGTGGCCAGCAGCTGGCTGAGCCTGCGCAACGTCTGGGAAACTCCGCGAGGCAATGTCCGTTACACCGTGCGCTTTGGCGGCCGCAGTGTCCCCACGACCGATGACGATGGACGCGGGCGGCATAGCTGGGTCGACACCCGCAATATCTACGCCATCGGATTCGACCAGCTGATTCCGGGTAATCGCGGCCCGACGGTGAACCACCTGCGTCTGTGGTCCGGACGCGGCATCATGCCGTTCCACATCGAAGCGTTCAACGCCGGCGACTACGCGGCCGCGGTGCAGGAGCAGATCGATGCGAAGAATCTGTCGCGAGTGCTGTATCCGGACGACTCCACGCCGCAGGGGCGTGAGCTGCGGTTCAAGCAGCAGTATTTTTTCGTCAGCGCCAGTCTGCAGGACATACTCGCCACGCACATGCACGAAGGCCGGCCGCTGCGCACGCTCCCGGAGTCGGTTGCGCTGCAGCTCAACGACACGCATCCAACGCTCGCCATCCCGGAATTGATGCGTCTGCTGGTGGACGAGCACGAGATCCCTTGGGTGGAGGCGTGGCAGATGACGCGCAAGATCTTCTCCTACACCAATCACACGCTGTTGCCCGAGGCGCTCGAGACCTGGTTTGTAAGCTTCTTCGAACGGCTGCTGCCGCGACACCTGGAGATCATCTACCTCATCAACAAGGACTTCCTGGCGCAGGTTGCGCAGAAGTATCCGGGCGACGTGGATCGCCAGCAGGCCATGTCCATCATCGCCGAGGGCCACGAGCGGCGCGTGCGCATGTCGCATCTGGCCGTCATCGGCAGCCATTGCGTGAATGGCGTGGCCAAACTGCATTCGGATCTGATGCGCAAGACGATTTTCGCGCCGTTCGCGGAAATGTTTCCCGAGCGTTTCACCAACGTCACCAACGGCATCGCCTCGCGCCGCTGGCTCAAGCAGTCCAACATCGGACTGTCGGCGTTGCTGACCGAGCACCTGGGCTCCGCCTGGGAAAACGATCTGGAGGAGATCGACCGCCTCAGCGCGGCCGCGGATGATCCTGAATTCAGGCGCCGCTTCAGGCTCATCAAACACTTCAACAAGCAGCGCCTGGCTGACGAGATACTGCGCCGGACCGGACTCAGCGTGGACGTTGACACCCTGTTCGATGTTCAGGTCAAGCGCATACACGAGTACAAGCGACAGCTGCTCAACCTGCTGTATGTCGTCTCACGCTATGACCGCATTCGCGACAATCCCAGTCTGGATATCGTGCCGCGCACCGTCATCTTCGCCGGCAAGGCCGCGCCCGGCTACGCAATGGCAAAGGCGGTCATCCGCCTCATCAACAACGTGGCGACGGTCATCGATCAGGATCCCCTGGTGCGCAGCAAGTTGCGCGTGGTGTTTCTGCCCGATTACGACGTGTCGCTGGCGCAGAAAATCATGCCGGCGGCCAACCTGTCGGAGCAGATTTCCACCGCAGGCATGGAAGCGTCGGGCACGGGCAACATGAAGCTTGCGCTCAACGGCGCGCTGACCGTCGGCACGCTGGACGGCGCCAACATCGAGATCCGCGACCGGGTGGGCGCCGACAACATCTTCATCTTCGGACTGACGGCGGGGGAGGTGGCGGCGCAACGCGCGCGCGGCTACGCGCCCAGTGAATTCATCGAAGCCGATGCCGATTTGAAGCGCGCGCTGAATCTGATCGCCTCGGGACATTTTTCCCGCGACCGCGCCGAGGAGGCGCGCGGTATCGTCGATCGGTTGCGCGGCGATGGCGAACAGTTTCTCGTCTGCGCCGATTTTGCCGCCTATGCGGCGGCGCAGGAGCAAGTGGACACCTTGTTCCGGCAAAGCGACGAATGGAGCCGCAAGGCCGTCATCAATTGCCTGTCGATGGGCAGCTTCTCCAGCGATCGCAGCATCCGCGAGTACGCCGATCGGATCTGGTCCATTCGGCCGGTCATCTGATGCACTCGCGGGCGCTGACTGAATTCGATCTGTTTCTGTTCGGGCAGGGAAAGCACCACCGGGTCTATGAAAAGCTGGGCGCTCATCTGGACGAAGAAGACGGCGTGCCGGGCACGCGCTTTGCCGTCTGGGCGCCGAACGCCGCGGCCGTCAGTGTCGTGGGAGGCTTCAATTCCTGGGACGGACGAACCCATCCGCTGCACAGCGTGGGCAACTCGGGCATCTGGCAAGGATTCATCGCGCACGTCGGGACGGGCACGGCCTACAAGTATGAAATCCGCACATCCACCGGCTCGCTGCTGCTGAAATCCGATCCCTATGGCGTGGCCATGCAGCTTCGTCCCGGGAACTGTTCGCTGGTCGCTTCGCTGGATGGCTTTGAGTGGGACGATGCGTCATGGATGGGCGCGCGTTCGAGGCGCGATCCGCTGCGCGAACCGATGTCGGTTTACGAGGTGCATCTGGGATCCTGGAAGCGGCCGTGGGAGGCGCGCACGCCGCCCTTCATGAGCTGGCGGGAAGCGGTGGATCATCTCATTCCCTATGTGCAGGAGATGGGCTACACGCATCTGGAACTCATGGGGGTGGCGGAGCATCCGCTGGACGAATCATGGGGCTATCAGGTGGTCGGATATTACGCGGCCACCTCGCGCCATGGGTCGCCGCAGGATTTCATGCACTTCGTGAATTGCTGCCACCGCGCCGGCATCGGCGTGATCCTGGATTGGGTGCCAGCGCATTTTCCGCGCGACGACCACGGCCTGGGATGGTTCGATGGAACAGCCTTGTACGAGCACGCCGATTCGCGCCTGGGCGAACACCGCGACTGGGGCACCAAGATCTTCAACTACGGCCGCCACGAAGTGCGCAATTTTCTGGTCGCCAATGCGTTGTTCTGGCTTGACCGGTTTCACATTGACGGACTGCGCGTCGATGCGGTGGCCTCGATGCTGTATCTGGACTACAGCCGCAATCCGGGCGAGTGGCTGCCCAACCGCCACGGCGGACGGGAAAACCTGGAAGCCATCGAATTCCTCAAACACGTCAACGGTGCGGTGGCCGCCGAGTTTGCCGGGGCGCTGACCATTGCGGAGGAATCCACCTCCTTCGATGGCGTGACGCGGCCTACGAGCCAGGGCGGACTGGGGTTCAGCTTCAAGTGGAACATGGGGTGGATGAACGACACCCTGAAGTACATGGCAGCGGATCCGGTGCATCGGCGCTACCTGCATCACCTGCTGACCTTTTCGTTCGTCTACGCATGGTCGGAGAATTTCGTGCTGCCGATCTCGCATGACGAGGTGGTGCATGGCAAGGCGTCGCTATTGTCGAAGATGCCCGGTGATGAATGGCAGAAGCGCGCCAATTTCCGCCTGCTGCTGGCCTACATGCTGGCCCACCCGGGCAAGAAGCTCAATTTCATGGGCTCTGAGTTCGGGCAATGGCGCGAATGGCGCGACCACGATCAGCTGGACTGGAATCTGCTCGCCAACGAGCCGCACCGTGCCCTGCAGGCTTACGTGCGCGATTTGAATCACCTGTATGTCCGCAGTCCGCAATTATTTCAGAGCGACTGCGATCCGGGAGGTTTCCGGTGGGTGGATTTGCACAATGCGGATGAAAGCGTGTGGGCGTTTGAGCGCCGGAGCCCCGGCAGCTCCGAGGCGCCGCCGATTCTGTGCGCGTTCAACGCAACCCCCGTGCCGCGTCCCGACTATGCGCTCAACGTGCCGTTCGCCGGCCGCTACCGCAAGATCCTGGATTCAGACGCGCATCGCTACGGTGGCGGTGATTTCAACCGCCAGGGGCTGGTCGATGCGGTTCGCTCAGATGATCAGTCGCCGTGGCGGTTGCGCCTGAATATGCCGCCCCTCGGCGCGATGTTTTTCTCGTTGTAAGCAAGCGATGACCACTATTTCACCTGGATCGCCCCATCCGCTGGGTGCGACCTGGACCGGACAGGGCGTGAATTTTGCGGTGTTCTCGGCGCACGCCGAACGCGTGGAGTTGTGTCTGCTCGATCCGTCGAGCGGTGCAGAGCTTTCCTGCCACCCGGTGAGCGCCCGCAGCGGCGATATCTGGCACATCGCGCTCGCTGCGGACCTCGCGACGGCGGGGACCTGCTATGCCTACCGCGTGCACGGTCCGCAGCGCCCGGAGGAAGGTCACCGTTTCGACTCGGGCAGGTTGCTGATCGACCCTTACGCGCACGAACTGGTTCTGTCCGAACCGCTGTGCGGCCGCGTGCGCAACGCATCCTTCGATTGGGGCGCGGACCGGCCGCCGTCGATACCCTGGCGCGATTCGCTGATTTACGAACTGCACGTCAAGGGTTTCACCCGCCTGCATCCGCAAGTGCCGCCGGAGATGCGCGGCACGTATCTGGGGCTTGCCTGCGAGCCGGTGATCGAACACCTGCGGGGCATCGGCGTAACCGCGGTTCAATTGCTGCCCGTCCAGGCCTTCGTCAGCGAGGATTTTTTGCGCGAGCGCAAGCTCGACAACTACTGGGGGTACAATTCCCTGGCCTGGTTTGCGCCTGCGGCGCAATACGCGATGCACGATCCGGTCAACGAATTCAAGGCCATGGTGAAGGCTCTGCATGCCGCAGGCATCGAGGTGATTCTCGATGTGGTTTTCAATCACACCGCCGAGGGTAACGAATCCGGGCCCACCTTGAGTCTGCGCGGCTTCGACAACTCGATCTATTACCGGCTGCAGCGCGAGGACAAAGGCCGCTACGAGAATCTCACTGGCTGCGGCAATACGCTCAACTGCGAGCACCCCGTTGTCCGTGCGCTGCTGATCGACTGCCTCAAATATTGGGTTGAGGAAATGCACGTGGACGGATTCCGTTTCGACCTCGCTCCGGTGCTTGCTCGCGATGACCATGGCTTCAACGCAAAGTCCGCTTTCTTCGCCGCGATTCGCGCTGAGCCCAGTCTTGCCTATGTCAAGTTGATCGCCGAGCCGTGGGACGTGGGGCCCGGCGGGTATCAGCTCGGCGCCTTTCCCAACGGCTGGTCGGAGTGGAACGACCGGTACCGCGACAACGTCCGCGCATTCTGGAACACGGATACGGGCCGGATGGGTGAACTGGCGGAGCGCATCGCCGGCTCCAGCGATGTTTTCCGGCACCGCTCGCGCAAGCCCTCGGCCAGCGTCAATTTCATCACCTCGCATGACGGCTTCACGCTGCGCGACCTGGTGAGCTACAACCACCGCCACAATGCCGCCAACCTGGAAAATGGCGCCGATGGCCACAGCCACAACTTGAGCTGGAACTGCGGCGTCGAAGGCGACAGCACCGATGCCGGCATTCAGGCGCTGCGGCTGCGGCAGATGAAGAACCTCCTGGCCACGCTGTTCCTGTCGCAAGGCGTCCCCATGCTGCAGGCGGGCGATGAATTCGCGCGCACGCAAGCGGGCAACAACAATGCCTACTGCCAGGACAACGAGATCTCCTGGGTCGACTGGTCTTTCGTTGAACGGCATGCGCAGCTGCTGCAATTCGTGCAGCGCCTGTCCCGGATCCGGTGCGCGTACGCCGTGTTCCGGCGGGAGACATTTCTCAAAGGCGGTGCGCGTCGCGCCGGCTCCAAGGACGTCAGCTGGCTGAGCGTGCATGGCGGGGAGATGGGCGATGCCGATTGGCAGCAGCCCGGGCTTCGCGTGCTGGGGATCAAGTTCGCCGTGCCGCAGGGCCCGGTGTCCACGCTGTTGCTGCTGGTCAATGCCGGCTTCGAAACGCGGGAGTTTCCGCTGCCCGATTCGGCCGATGGGTGGCGTGTGCTGTTCGATACCGCGCGGCTTGACCCCGGCGCCGGCAATTGCCAAACCGCTGCTTGCATCCGCGATGTTTATCGGCTCGAATCGCACTCAATGGCTTTGCTGGAGGCTTGAGTCTTGAATGCCGCTCTGATCGAACGACTGGCTGCATTGCGCGGCATTGGCGATGCCTACCACGACTACCGCGGGGAGCTGCGCTATTTCAGCCTGCAGACCAAGGCGGACTTGCTCGTCGCAATGGGCTGCAACATCGAGGACGATGCGGCGCTGCTTGAGCAGGTTGCGGGAATCGAGGCCCGTCAGAGGCGCAGGCTGCTGCCCGACATCGCCGTTTCGCGCGGTGACAAGCTGGAGCTGGATGTCACCGTCACCGCGCGCGAGTTCGGCAGCAGCCTGATCTGGCGGCTGTTGTTGGAGGGTGGCGCGCAGCATGAAGGCGTGATCTCGACAACCGAGTTGCGCGAGACCTGGCGCGGGGAAGTGGACGGCGCCTGGATGACCAGACGCCGGCTGGAACTGCCACAGGACATTCCGGCCGGACAGCATGATCTGGAGGCGCGTATTTCCGGCGGCGCGGCGCACCGCTGCCGGGTCATCGTCGCGCCGATGCGCTGTTTTCTCCCGGCGCCGATCGAGCGCGGCAGCCGCGTCTGGGGCGTGGCCGTGCAGTTGTACACCCTGCGCAGCCGGCGCAATCTTGGCATGGGAGACTTCGAAGACCTGAACGCTGCGATCCGCTGGCTGGCGCCCCGTGGCGCCGATTTCATCGCATTGAATCCGCTGCACGCGCTGGCGCCGGGCGATCCGCAGCGGTGCAGTCCCTACAGCGCGTCAAACCGTAATTTTCTGAATGTGCTCTACATTGCGGTCGAGCTGATTCCGGAGTTTCCAGAATGCGCCGCGGCCCGGGAGCGCCGTTCCGCGGATGATTTCCTGACGCGCGCCGCTGAACTGCGTGCGTTCGATCTGGTCGACTACCGCGGCGTAGCGGACCTGAAATTGCCGCTGCTGAAGATTCTGTATGCGCACTTTCGCAAGAATCACCTCGATCGCGATTCCCCGCGTGCGCTGCAGTTTCGAGCGTTCGCCGCCGCCGGCGGGGAGCCGTTGCGCCTGCATGCGCTGTTCGACGCGCTCGATGCTCATTGCATGGCCACTCGCGGCGGTGGTTCGGGCTGGCAGCAGTGGCCGCAACAGTTTTCAACACCGGAGAGGATCGCGGTGAAGAACTTCGCGCACGAGCAGGCGGATGCGGTTGAGTTTCATTTGTATGTGCAGTGGCTGGCGCATGAGCAGCTGCTGAGTTCGCAGGCGCTGGCGCGATCGCTGGGCATGCGCATCGGATTGTATGGCGATCTCGCCGTCGGCGCACATCCCTCCGGTTCCGAGGTCTGGACCGGGCAGCAGGTGTTTCGTCTCGGCGCCGAAATCGGCGCGCCTCCGGACAGGCTGGCGCTGAAAGGGCAGGGATGGGGTATTCCGCCGCAGGATCCGCAGGCGCTGCAGGCCGAACGGCTTGCCTCGTTCATCACCTTGCTCAAAAGCAACATGCGCTACTACGGTGCATTGCGCTTCGATCACGTCATGGCGCTGTTCCGGCAATGGTGGGTCCCAGGCGGGCAGTCGCCGGCCAACGGCGGCTATGTGCATTACCCCATGCAACAACTGATGGCCGCCTTGTGCCTGGAAAGCCATCGGCATCGCTGTCTGGTCGTGGGCGAGGATCTGGGCGTGGTGCCCGAGGAGATCCGGGCCGCCATGCCACAGTACGGACTGCTGCACTACAAAGTATTGCTGTTCGAAAAGCACCACGGGCGGTTCCGCCGTCCCGGCGAGTTCGAGCCGAGCGCGCTGGCGACGCCGAGCACCCATGACATGCCCACCCTGTGCAGTTACTGGGAAGGGCGTGACATCGAATTGCGCGAGCGGCTGAATCTGTATCCGGATGCGCAAACGCGCGAACGCGTCATGAACGAGCGCGAGCAGGACCGTCATCAACTGCTGGCCGCGCTGCAGGCGGAAAATCTGCTTCCTGGCTATCCACGCCAGAGCACCGATGCGTTTTCAATGGAGCTGGCCGCCTGCATCCATGTCTATCTGGCGCGATCCTCATCCGCGCTGGTTGCCGTGCAAATCGAGGATTTGCTTGGCATGGCGGAGCCCGTGAACGTGCCGGGCACGTACTGGGAATATCCCAACTGGCAACGCAAGCTGGATCTCGACATCGAGGACATTGCCGCGCGTGCCGACATCAACGAGGTGCTCGCGCGCATGGACGCGGAACGGCGCGCCTGACTCGCAGTGCGTGGTTTAACTCGACGCCGACGGCTCCGATACCTCGATCCGGCGCTGCATGAACACTACGTCCAGCCAGCGGCCGAACTTTCTGCCCACCTCGGTGAACAGCCCGGCGCGTTCGAATCCCAGCCGCGCGTGCAGCCGCAACGAGGGTTCATTCTGCGCATCGATGGCCGCGATCATGGTGTGCTTGCCCAGAGCGGCGGCGCGGCCGAACAAGGGCCTTACCAGTTGCGCGCCGAGACCGGCGCCGCGGCGGTCCGCGCGAATATGCACGCTATGCTCCACCGTCGAGTCGTAGCACGGAAAGGCGCGAAAGCCCCCGAACGAGGAAAAGCCCGCCACGCCGCTGTCATCCATGCCCACCAGCACCGGATAGGATGATGCCAGACGCGAGCGCCACCAGTTTTCGCGGTCCGCCAGCGTGACCGGCGTTTCGCTGTAGACGGCGGTGGTGTTCGCGATCACCTCGTTGTAGATGTCCAGGATCTGCGGCAGATCGGCGCGTACGGCATCCCGAACCTGCAGTGTTTCGCTCACGCTCAGAGCCGGTGCCGCCACATCAGGTACCAGCGGCCCGTGTCGGTGGTCTTGCCGGCGGCCGGATCCTTGATGCGGTCGATGCCTATCCCGGTCCGCAGGTCGCCCCATGAGGCAGATGAATAGCGGTATTCGATATCGACGCCGTCCAGGTCGCGCTTCGTCGGCGCGGCGACGTTGTAGGGGTCGGTGACGCCGCCACGATTGAGTTGCCCGTGCCTCGCGTGCAACTGCCATTCGTCCCCTGAACGGCGCACCCATCGCATGTTGAAGGTGATGACTTGCGCATCGGCTTCCCAGGTGGAGCCGATGATGCGGTCCTTATAGCGATAGCCGTCCCGGTTGAAAATGTAGTGTCGATAGGCGCAGCCGTATATGGGCTCCTGCCGCGTGAACGAACAGGCCGTATTCGTGTAGTCGAGATTCAGATGCAAAACGCTACCGGAGTCGAATGCCTTCCAGGTATCGGCGCCGAATTCACCCAGGTACTTGAACGGCACGCCGCCTTGCTGGTCCTCACCGATCATCTGCGCATAAATCGCGTAGGGTAGATGACCGATCGGCGACGTCCAGCGCATATCGAACCCCGCCATGTCGTTGCCTGGATCGGTGGCGGCGGTGATGCCGGCGGAAGTTCCCGTGTTGGTGTTGCCGATCAGCCAGTTCTTGAATGTCTTCAAATTGCATTGCCGGCCTCGGCCGCAAACCTGGGAGGTGCGGGTCAGACCCAGTTCGAGATTCCGCAAAGGCTTGAACGTGACGCGTGCACCGACGAACAGCGGATCGCGGATGTCATCGCGATCGTGCTCCAGCGAGCCGAGGAACCCGCTCAGACGCCAAGGCCCGATCCAGCGCAGCCAGCGCGATTGCGGGGCGCGTGAGGACAGCCGGTCCAGTCCGACTGAAGGAATGGGCCGCGCGTTCGTCGACAAGATCAGGCTGTCGCGCTGACTCGGCCCCCAGGATCGGGCCATTTCTCCCACGCTCCAGATCCAGTTGCCCGTCTGCATGGACGCGTAGCTGCCGTCGATGCGAAATCGCTGCCGGTCCACAGGCAAGGTTTCCTTCGGACCGCGGCTGTTGAGGCTGGCGGACAGGTGCACGGTGAAGCGCCCATGGTCGCGCCCCGCGGTCATGCCGATGCGGGCGTCTTCACGCGGCAGGGGTTGGTTCTGACGGAACCGGGTCGGATGCACGGAGACCGCAGCCGACACCGCGTCATCGTCCGGCGTGTCGTAAATGTCAAGGATACGCTTGAGCCGCGCGAGCGCCGCCGATTCGCCCGCGCTCAATGACACCTCGTCGACCGTTGCGACCGCTTCATGCACCTCATCGATCGGCATCGGCCAGGTCGACACCGGAACGTGTAGTACGCCCGCATTGACCAGGTATTCGACATCGGCCCGCACCGCATCCTGGTCGGCATCGAAGAAACCCGATGCCTCGCATCGGATGGCGAGCATCGCCGCAACGATGCCCGCAACGACAACAACTCCGCGCAACTTTATCTCCAGCAGCCCTTGAGCCCATGCCCTTGAAGGGGCGAAGGATGAGCGATCAGCTTGCGCCTGTCCACCGCTGCGCATGCGGGCATCTGCCGCAGCCATCGGGTCTACCGGCGGATCACCGGCAGGATGACCCGCGAGGCATGTTGTGCATCGGTGTGCACTTTGATGGTGGCCTTGTGTAACTGCGCGGACAGCACCTCGGACTCGCCGCTTTGCAGATTGCGCGAAAAATTCGGATGGAAGCTGGCCGATATTTGTACTCGGATCCGATGTCCCTTGAGGAAGGTGTTGCTGCTGATGAGATTGTTCAACTCGATCGGATAGATCTGGCCCGGTTGCAGCCACTGCCGTCCCCGGGTGAGGTCCCGATAACTGGCTCGCTGCACATCCAGGCCGGGACTCATCAAATTGAACACCGTGCCGTCGGCTGCGCGGTCCAGCACGCGCACCCATAGATCAAGATCGCGGCAATCACAGGACACGAAGACTTGCGCCCGGATGGGTCCGGTCACTTCCGTGTCACGATCCAGCGGCTCGGAGTCGAACGTCAGCACGTCGGTGCGATCGGCCAGCTTGCGATAATCGTGCGCGCCGGCGCTGGCGTACTCGTTCACCACGGGATTGGCGGGATCGGATACGAATGAGCTGAATCCCGTCCTGGAGCGCGGCTTGGCGGAGGCGAGCACGCCCGAGCGGCCATCCGCACCAGCGGTGAGGTACATCGTGGCGGGACGCGAGGCGGGCGGCCAGCTCTGCGCCTCGCGCCATTCGTCCGCACCCATCACAAAGTAACGCACAGGCTTGTCGGTGGCGACGCGGTTGGCGATGCCCCGAAGGTGGTAGTCCATCCAGCTCAGCACCACCTCGTCGTAGTCGATGGCCGCAATGGCTGGGAATTCACGCTCGCCGGACTTTAGCTGGCGCGTGCTGTCCACGCCATGCACCCAGGGGCCGATCAGCAGCGCGTTGTCTTTGCGGGGTTGATGAGCGCGGGATTTCTGAGTCCCGAGAAAGTTGGTGGTGGCGCCTTCCGGGCCGTAGTTGTCGTCGTACCAGCCCGACAGGTTGAGCACCGCGGCATGATTGCGATCGTATTTGTCGCGCAGCTCCGCCCAATCCCACCACGGGTCCTGCGCCGGATGTCCCAGCCAGTCGTAGTAGTACGGTGCGGTGTCGCGCAGCTGTGGCATGCGCGCCAGCGGCAGATACCCGCGCATCGCCGGTGCTTCGGAATCCCAGGCCGCCGCAGCCTGCTCCAGCGTCTTCGGCCCTTCCAGGTTGCGCTTCGCGCGGACATCAGGCGCGATGTTGAACCAGATCCAGTCGATCCAGGACATGTCCCAGGTGCCGCCGGCGAAGAAGAAGTTCTGCGCGCTTGAGAAGGTCATGGCCGGCACCATGGCCTTCAGATGCGGCGGGCTCTGCAAGGCGGCGAGCCATTGCACGGCGCCCGGATAGGACAGGCCAAACGTGCCGATGGAGCCGTTGGACCACGGCTGACGGGCGGCCCACTCGATGGTGTCGAACCCATCGCGGCCCTCATTTTCATACGGACGGAACTCGCCTTCCGAGGCGTAGCGGCCGCGTACGTCCTGGATGACCACGGCATAGCCGCGCGCTACGGCCTTGTCGAAGATCTTGTATTCCGCGCGCGCCGCGTCCTTGCCATAGGGTGTTCGATAGACCAGGACGGGGAAAACCGCACCGATTGTTTTTGGCCGCATGACATCGGCGCGCAACATCAAGCCGTCGCGCATCGGGACGGGGAGGTTGGGCTCGAGCAGCAGGCCCGCGTCCTGCGCGCGCGGACTGCCGGCCGCAAGCAGCGAAACTGCAATTGCGCACAATGCCGATCGGACATTCATCATCCAGAGCCTACCATCACTCGGCGCACGCCGCAGGCTACGATCGACGGCGCGGTGTTTCGTTTGTCATGCGCGCGCCGCATCGACATCTTCGCGAGCCTGCGCGCGCGCAGCCAGGAACCACAGCACCGCGGCGACGATGATGGCCAGCGGCACGATCTGGATGGCCTGGGCGAGGGAGCTCGCGTCGGAGATCAGTCCGATCAAAGGCGGTGAGATCACATCACCCAGCAAATGAATGACCAGAATGCACAGCGCAAAGGCGGTGGCGCGCTCCAGCGGCGATGACAGGTTCGCGATGGTCGCGTTGATCGGACCGGCGGACAGCCACAGGCACAGCTGCGCCGTGACCATGGTCACGGCATAGAGGCGATTCGATCCGGTGGTCAGCGCCAGCCATACGAGCGGCGCGGCGAGGAGCGTCGCGGCGCCCGACAGCCACAGGTAGGCCTGCCGGGAATACTTCGTCAGGTAGTCGCCGGCCCAGCCGCCGGCGAACGTGCCGATGAAACCCGTCACTGCCACGATGGCGCCGAAGCTTACGGTGGCTTCGGCGCGCGGCATGCCTCGAACGCGTTCCAGAAACGAGGGCATCCAGAATCCCAGCGCGCCGATCGCAAACGTATAGGCCGCGTAGCCCAGCACCGTGAGGTTGTAGGACTTGCGCGAGATGATGTTGCGGATGCGCTGCCACTGCCGTACTTCGGGCACGACACGCGTCGCGGCCGCTCCCGCCTCGGTCGCGCCGCGCGGCGGATCGGGCAGCAGCGCGGCGAGCAGCGCGAGCAGCAGCCCTGGCGCACCCGCCACGAAAAAGGCCATGCGCCAGCCGAAGTGCTTGTCGACGAGCCCGCCAACCATGTACCCCAGCGCCGAACCCACCGGGATGGCGCAAACGAAGACGGCCATGACGCGGCCGCGCTGGTTGCGGCGGAAATAGTCGGCCAGCATTCCCGGCGCGATGGTGCCATAGGCGGCTTCACCGATGCCGACGGCTGCTCGCGCGGCCATCAATGCCCAGAACGTATACACCGCGCCGGACAGCGCGGTCGCGATGCTCCAGCAGGCAACGCCCGCTGCGATCAGGCGCGGTCGCGAGCGTTCGTCACCCCAGGAGCCGAACACCGGCGCCGCCAGCATGTACACCACGAGGAATCCCGTCATCAGCAGTCCAAGCTGGAAGTCGGTCAGTGCGAGCGGAGAATTCTTCAGGCTCTGCGCCAGGGCCGAGACCAGGTAGCGGTCCAGATAGTTGAACAGATTGATGCACGTCAACACCGTCAGCGCCATTGTCGCCGAGGCGTGCATGACGCCGCCGTCGGCCGAATCCGTGTTGATCTTCATCGTGCTGGGGCCTCGAACCCGCTGATCCTTCCTACCGCCGCCACTTTACGCCGAGGATTGGCGTAAACGGCAGCCAGTCGCGTGAATTCTCCACCAGCGTTGAAACCCCGCCGTCATCGCGCTGAACCGCGTAGCTGCGGCAGCACTCATTGCCGGAATTGAGTGCGTTCTTGATTTCCAGCGTGGCTTCGAGGCTTCCGACGCGCAGCGGCCGCGTCCAGCTGATGCGCAGGTCCAAGGATCGGTAATTCTCTTGCAGAGCGCTGTTTCGTGGCGCCAGCGTCAGCGAGACGTTGGCCGGATCCTGCCAGGACGTGGCAGAGGCGATCAGCGGTGTGTAAGGCCAGCCCGAATGCCAGTTCAGAATGCCCGAGAACTGCCAGGCGCCGCGTCTCCACAAGGCGCCGGCCTGAACGGCGTGTGGCTGATTCCAGCTGCGCCGCACGTCGGCGCCGCCGATGCGATCGTAGGCCTGTGAATACGTATACGAGGCCCAGCCGCTGAGCGGCCGGTCGCGGTCAGACTGCACCGACAATTCCACTCCGCGCAGGCGCGCGCTGCTGCTGTTGACGAGCAGGCGGTCGACTTCGATTTCCGGCGTCAGCACCAGCGGGGAGAACGCGTTCTCGTAGGCCGACATCGCGCTGCGCTCGTGTTTGTCGTATGCCTCGAGCCGCAGCAGCGCGCCGTTGGCGAAGGCGCGCTCCACGCTGATGTTCGCCTGCGTCGAGCGCCGCGCCATTGCAAGATCCACGATACCGTCCGATACATCCAACCGGCTGAGCGCCTGCGGCTGCGAATACTGGCCCCAGGCCAGGCGCAGGGTCGTATCCGCCGGCAGACGTTGCCAGAAGTTGATGCGCGCATTCCACTGCGCTCGCTCCTCTTCGGCCTGGAAGTGCTGGCTGTCGCGGCGCATGCCCAACTCGACAATGGAGTCGTCGGTGATCTGCCAGCGCGCCGCGCTGTACAGCGCCAGCGTGGAGTAGCGGGCGCGCACGTCCAGGTTGCGATCGATGCGCGCCGCCGCCTGTATGCCAGGAAAGAAGGGCGCCTCGAACGCGGCGCTGCTGTCGAAAACGGCATGGCTCACGGCATGCGAATACTCGGCACCTCCGCGCAAGGACAGGGTCGACGCCGGCACCCACTCCGCATCTTGCCGCAGGTTGAGGACCGAGGAGTTGCGCATCTCGGTCAGCCGGCCCGAGTTGATGCCGGGGCGCTCGACCCGGGAGTCTCGGGTGGCATCCAGCGTGCCCGAGGAGAGCAGCGTCTCGCTGTGCAGATCCGGTTGCCACTCGTGCCGCAGCTTGAACCATGCATACGCATCGCGATATTCGGCGCTGGCCAATTGCAGCGGATCTTCCGTGGACAGATCGACCGCGTCGTCCAATCCCAGAAGGCCCGCTGCCAGATCGGTTTTCTCGCTCAGGGCCCAGGTGGCGCGCGCGGTCAGATCATGAAAATTGGGCTCGCCTATATCCCGGTCCAGGAGCCGCGCCACGTGCGACAGATTGCTGAGGCGGCCGCTTAGCAAAATCGAACCGCGATCATTTGCAAAAGGCGTGCCGAATAGCACGCTGGTATTGAGCATCGACACACCGACCTCGGCGGTGAGCGCCTTCGGCCGCCGCGGCGTGATGTCCGCCACGCCGCCGATGCTGCCGCCGAATTCGACGGGGAACGCGCCGGTCCAATACGTCACCGAATCGGTGACGGCCGGGTCGATGGCGCTGAACAGTCCCTGGAAATTCTTCAGATGAAACGGGTCGATCAAGGCCACGCCGTCAAACCGGAAAGAGGTCTCATCTTCGCGCGCGCCGCGCACATGAGAACGCGCCGAGTAGTCACCGGCGGCCGTGCCGGGCAACTGCTGCAACGAACGCGCCACGTCTTCGTTGGTGCCGGGCAGTTCCTCGATGCGTGACCGGTCCATGCGGATGTTGGCGCTGAGCGTACTGCGGTCAAATCCGTAGCGGCTGGTTTCGACCACAATTTCGTCCAGCCGCAGCGCGCGTCCGGCCGCCGGAACTGCCTGCGCCGACTGCGCCGGCGGATTGGATTGCGCAGGCGGCTGTGCGACGATGACCCAGCCGCCGGCCTCCAACGCACGCAATTGCAAATGATGCGGCGCGAGCAATGAGCGCAGTTGCTGCTCCACGGTCGCACCCGTCGGAGGCGCGAGCACGCGCATGTCCTCGGTGATGACTTGCGAAGAGAAAATGAGCCGGGTGCCTGCGTTTTCAAAGTAACGCAACGTCTGGATCAGCGAATCCCCCGCATGGATCGCCGCCAGAGCGTGCGCCGAGGCGAAAATCAGCGCCAGCAGCGCCAGGCGGTTCGGCCGGCGGTGGTGAACCTCAATCGTGCATCGAGAATCGTGTTGCCAGCCACTCCGTGCCATCGGCCGGAAGCTTAGCATGCTGCGCCGCATGCATCGTCAGCCGCAGATCGCCGTTCGCCAGCATTTCATAGTCGAAATCGGTGGCGGCGATGACGGCCTTGAGCGCATCTTGCGGCGCCAGCCCCTCGATGCTGCCGCTCAAGCGTGTGCGCTGCGCGGCGATGCGCACCACCGGCGTCGCATAGTCGATGCGCTGCCCGGTTTCGCGGCCGAACCAGTCCAGAAACTGCGCCAGTGACTGTCCTTCGATGGGGAAATCCGGCGCCAACTGGCTGGTCCATGCCCATTCATCGCCGAACGGCTGGATGGCGCGCAGACGCGTACGGCCATCCTCCTGCACCTCGGCTGATTCCCGGGCGCCCAGCAATTGCTCGCCTTGTGCGGTCGTGAGACGGACCTGTCCTTCGCGCACGCTCACGCTCAGCCGATGCGCATCCATTCGCGCCTGAAACTGCGTGCCCAGATGTTCGATCGCTCCGAGGGGCGTTTCCAGACGCAATTCGCGCAAGCGCGTCTCGTGGGCGCCGAAGTCGAGGTAGATGCGGCCGCGCTTCAATTCGAGCCGGTCGGCGCGCTGCAGCGTCACCACACTGGCCGGACCGATGCGAACCGATGCATCGCCCATGGCCAGCAGGGCCATGCCGTCGATGCCGGTTTGCACGCGCGTTCCGGACAGCAGCGTCTTGCCGCCCAGCGCAGACTGCGAACTGCCCGGAGCGCGGATATCGACGGACCCGCGTGAAGCCAGGAAGATGCCCGCCGGTGCGGCGGCGCTGCGCTGCAATTGCCAATTGACGAGCAGCGCCAGACCGGCGCTCGCCAGCACGGCGGCGGCCGCCAGCAACGAGCGGCGCCATCGCTGTGTGTGCTTGCGGCGATCGACCTCGGCTCGCCAGGACGCCTCCACCGCTGTGCGAACGCGGTCCTGGATATCGGCGGGAACTCCCGGCCGCGCCCCGGCGCTGGCCAGTGCACTCGCGATCGGGTCCTGATCCTGCGCGCTCATGTCTTCGCGCCTCCGTCATCGCGGCAAGCGCGCGCCTTCAACTCGCCGAGTCCCTCGCTCAACGTGTCATGCGCCTCTCGAAACGCGGCGCGCGCGCGCGCGAGCAGCGACTGCACCGAAATGGCGGTCACGCCCATGTTCTGCGCGATCTGCTCGACGGGAAGTTCCTGCACATACTTCATTTCCAGCAGCCGCGCATAGCGTGCAGGCAGATAGTCGAGCGCTGCGTGCACCAGTTCGTGGCGCTCCTCGCGTTGCATGACTTCTTCGGGCTCTGAATCCGCGGCCCATTGCATTGATTCCAGCGCTGCGCGCACGGACGGGTCGTTCTCCAGTGCGACCAGCGTGCGCGCTTGCGCCTGCTGGCGCGCCAGCTGGTCGGAGCATTCGTGCCGCGCTATCTGGCAGAACCAGGTGAACATCGACGCCTCGCCGCGATAGGACCCCAGGTTGCGCAACCCTTTGAGCAGCGCCGACTGCACCACATCGCGCGCCGTTTCGGTATCGCGGTTGGTGCGGCGAAGAATGAATCGAAACAATCGCGGAAAGTAGTCCTCGAAGAACTGGGCGAACGTGCCGGAGTCGCCCGACATGAGCTTGCGCGCCAGCTGCAGGTCCTCTTCGTGCACGCGCAGCCCCTTAGACGGCCGGACGCGGCGCGCGCTGCCGTGCATCGCGCCCGTAGTAGTTGGGATAGTCGGCATCCAGGCCCTTGAAGCGGCGATGGATCCACAGGTATTGATCCGGAATGCGGCGGATGTGCGCCTCGATCAGCGCGTGAAATCGCACCACGTCCGCGACCGGGTCCTCGCTGGGGTAGTCCGCAAGCGGTGCGCCGATGGTGACGCGGTAGCGGCCGTTCGGCAGGCGTTCCGGCAGATAGGTGAGCACCTTCGCGCCCGTCATCTTCGCCAGGCGCGACGTCGCGGTGGTGCTCGCCGCCGGTATGCCGAAGAAGGGCACCAGCGCGGCGCCCTTGTTGCGGTAGCTTTGATCCGGGGCGTACCAGACCACCTCGTTTGCGCGCAGTGCGCTGACCAGCGCGCGGATGTTGTCGTACGCAATGGCTCGGCGCGCGTGGCGTGCGGTGTTGTTGAGCAGGAAGCGTGACAGCAGCTTGTTCTTGGTGGGCCGGTACAGCACATTAAGTGGCGTCAGCGATCCCAGGATCCGGGTGGCGATTTCAATCGTGGTAAAATGCGCCCCCACCATGATGGCGCCGCGTCCGCCCGCCAGCGCCTGCTCGATGTGTTCCTTGCCCACCACATCGGTCATCGCCGCGATGCGTTCATTTGACGCCCACCACGTGTTGGCGGTTTCGCAAATCGCGATGCCGATGTTGTCGAATTGCCGGCGCAGTAATTCCTGGCGCTGCTCGGCGCTCAGTTCGGGGAAGCACAGGTCGATGTTTCTTTGCGCGATGCGCACATAGGAAAATGGCAGGTGGCGGACCAGGGACCCCAGAGCGCGGCCAAAGCGCAGCTGTGCGGCGTTGGGAAGCCGGCTCATCAGCCACATTGCCCCAAGACCCAGCCATGTGTGCCAGTAGCGAGGCGCCCAGTAGGGCCACAAGGGATCTGCGTCAACCGTCTTGCGGCTCGGCATCAAGACAAGCACTCCGATTGCAAGGCGGTCAATCATGCAAGGTTTGACGCAGGATACTCTGCTTGTCAATCGCAAAAAATGACAAATCCGTGGGATCCGCCATTCGCCGTGCGCACGCCAGGCCGCGTCGCGATTGAATCGCGCCGCACGGGGCGTCCAATGGCTAAATGCAAATAGTGGTGTACGCCGACGACCAGCCATGGGTAGCCGAGCTGCGTGAGGCATTGCATGCCGCTGGGATTCCGTCGCGCCTGGTTTGCGCACGACCCCTGCCGCTGGATCCCGACGCACTCCGGCAAACCCAGGCAATGATCATTGACAGCGCGCCCTCGCACAAAACCTGCGTGGACTTGTGTGCGCGCCTGCGCAATGAGTTTCGCCTGGATACGCCGATCATGGTGATCGGCGCCGTGGATAGTCTCGACAACAAGCTGAACGCGTTCGCGGCCGGCTGCGATGACTATCTGGTCAGGCCCTTTGACCCACAGGAACTGCTGGCGCGTCTGCGCTCGATCTGGCGGCGTCAGCAGCAATCCGCGCCCGTCGCTGCTGTCCTGAGAGTGGCTGACCTTGAGCATCATCCAGGCACCTGTGAGACGCAGCGCGCCGGCCGCCGGATCAAGCTCGGTCCCATCAGCCGCAGGCTGCTGCACCTGTTGTTACGCGAGTCGCCGCGGGTGGTTTCGCGGGAACGCCTGGAGTTTGAGATCTGGGGGGCGTCCGTGCCGGAGCGGGACTTGCTGCGATCGCATATATCCATGCTGCGCAAGGCAGTGGATCAGCCGCATGCCGTCAAGCTGATTCATACCGTTCACGGCACGGGATTCCGTCTGATTGGCTGACAGGTGGGTAGGGTAACCGGTAGGGTAACCAGAATAGTTTCGCTGAATATATTTCAGTGGTAAATTATATTCCACTGAATTAGCGGCGAAGGGCATGATCAAATCGCAGATAGAACGGGTGGAGTCCGGCCTCCAGCGGGTGAAGGCTCACCTGCCTGGGCTGCCCATCGATGAGATTCTGCTGAGCCGGCTGATCGTCTTTCTGGGCCGTGATATTTCAGCAAGTTACGATCGACTGTTAAGGCCGCATGGATTGACAGAGGCCGACTTTCGCGTGCTTGCCGCGTTGTTCTCACAGGCAGACGGCAGCGCGTTTCCCAGCGACATGTGCGCCGCCATGGCGCAGAGTCCGGCCAATATCACCCGCATCAGCGACGCGCTCGTGGAGCGCGGCCTTATCACTCGCGTGCTGAGCGAGCATGACCGGCGGCGCATGGTGCTGCAGATCACGCCGAAGGGCACGGCGCTGTTGCACGAGGTCCTCCCCGTGACTTCCGCTCTGGCGCGGGCAGCCTTCGCGTGCCTGTCGCGCAAGGAGTTGGGTCAGATCACGGCGCAGCTCAAGCAGGTGGCCGCCGCGCTGGACGCTGCGGGTTCAACGCACGAACCGGAGGGCGGATCATGACGCACCGCCTCTTGATGATGCTCCCGGTGGCGTGGCTGGCAGCGTGTGCGCATGTGCCGGACAAACTTGCGCCCGTAACGCTCAATGCGGCCGCACCGCTGGGCGGTGTCGATCTGGGTTCAGGCACCGGCGCGGCGTGGCCTGATGCGCAGTGGTGGAAGCGCTACAGCGATCCGGTGCTGAATGACATCGTGGATCTGGGGCTTGCCTCCGCGCCTTCACTGGGCATTGCGCGTGCACGCTTTGACAGCGCGCGCGCATCGGTGCGCGAAGCGGGCGCCAATGTCGGGGCGCAGGTGAATCTGGAGGCAAGCTACAGCCGGCAGCGATTGAGCGAGAACGGATTGTTTCCGCCGCAGTTTCTGGGATTCAACTGGTACAACCAGGCGGATCTGGGTCTGCAGGCAAGCTATACGTTTGATTGGTGGGGCAAGCAGCGCGCCGCCATCGAATCGGTGGTGGACGAGGCGCGCGCGAAAGAGGCCGAAGGCGTCGCTGCGCAGCTTATCCTGGTGAGTTCCATTGTCGACACCTACTTCGGCTGGCAGGTGGACCAGTCACGCCTGCAATTGGCGCGTCAGCGCGTCGCCAATGCCGAGCGGCTCGAAGCCATCGCGGTGGCGCGCATCAAGGCCGAACTCGAGTCGCCCGACAGTCTGAGCTCTGCGCATGCGCTGGCAGGCGCTGCGCACGAACAGGTGGCCGTACTCGAAGGGTCGGCGCGCCTGCGAATCGTGGCCTTGGCTGCGCTGGCCGGCCGTCCCGCCGCGCAATTGCCGCTGCTGGCGCCCAGGCCCCTGCCGCCGATGGCGGCGGAATTGCCTGATGATGTGGGCACCGATTTGCTCGCGCGTCGTCCGGACATCGCCGCCAGCCGCTGGCGCGTCGAGTCGGCGCAAAAGACGCTCGACGCCGCTCGCGCGGATTTTTATCCCGATGTCAGCCTCAAAGCGCTGGCGGGATTGCAGAGTCTGACGCTCGGCAAGCTGCTCGAAGCGGGAAGCGGCGTGCCCTCGGTGGGCGCAGCGCTGCATCTGCCCTTGTTCGATGCCGGCCGCTTGTCGGCGCGCTACGGCTTCTCCCGTGCGCAATTGCAGAGCGCCATCGCCGACTACGACGATGCGGTGAATGGCGCTGTCCGTGATGTGGCGACGCAAGCCTCCACCCGGCAGCAATTGCTGGCGCAGCAAAAAGAACGCGGCCTCGCCCTGGCTTCGGCGCAGACACTGCGCCGCGCCACGCAGGCGCGGGTGCGCGCCGGCGTCACCGATCTGCGCCCACAGCTGGATGCGGAACAAGACGAGCTTGCCCAGGCAGATGTATTGCTGCAGCTGCAAGGCGCGGCGCTGTCGGTCGACATCGCCCTGCAGCGCGCGCTCGGTGGCGGCTACGGCGCGGATGCCAGGCTTGCCGCGCAGCCTGCGAACCCTTCAACCCCCACGCAGAACACGCCATGAATGCCACCGCAGAGAATCAACCGGCCGCCGAATCCAACGGCAACCGCAGCAAGATCATGTGGATCATTGCGGGCGTGTTTCTTGCCCTGGGCGCGCTGTGGTGGGTCTGGTGGCTGCTGGTGCTGTCGGTACGTGAGACCACCGACGATGCTTACGTCGATGGCGATAAGGTGATCGTTTCATCGCAGGTCCCGGGCACGGTAGTAGCCATCGCCGCGCAAAATACGCAACTCGTCAACGCGGGCCAGATGCTGGTGCAGCTGGATCCGACGGATGCCCTCTCGCAGCTGGATCGGGCTGGCAGCGCGCTGGCGCAAGCCGTGCGGCAGGTCCGACAGCAATCGGCGACGGCCGATCAGTATGGCGCGCTGATCGACACCCGGCAGCGTGAGCTGGCGCGCGCACAGATCGATCTGCAGCGGCGCGAGCCGCTGCTCGCTGAACAGGCGATCGCGCCGGAGGAAATTCGGCATGCGCGCGACAACGTCGAGCTGGCGCGCGCAGCCCTCCGACAAGCCTCGAGTCAATCCGAGGCCGCGCGGGCGCTGGTCGAAGGCGCCGACGTCGCCGGCAATCCGGCGGTGCTGCAGGCGCGCGCCTCTTACGTTGACGCCTGGATCGCGGCCAAACGCAACGCGATCCCGGCTCCGGTCACCGGATACGTTGCCGAGCGCAGCGTGCAATTGGGTCAGCGGGTCGCGCCCGGCCAGTCGCTGTTGACCGTGGTGCCGCTGCATTCGTTGTGGGTCGATGCCAATTTCAAGGAAGTGCAATTGCGCACTCTGCGCATCGGTCAGCCTGCCACCGTCAAGAGCGACTTGTACGGCAGCGATGCGATTTTCCACGGCCGCGTGGTCGGCATGGCGGCCGGCACGGGAGCCGCATTTTCGCTGCTGCCGGCGCAGAATGCCTCGGGCAACTGGATCAAGGTAGTGCAGCGCGTGCCGGTGCGGATTCAGATCGATCCGAATGATTTGAAAAAATTCCCGCTGCGTATCGGACTGTCCTCCACGGTCAAGGTGGATACCCACGATCGTTCGGGCAGTGTGCTGGCCTCCGCGCCGGGCACTGAGCCGATCTCGGACACCGATGTGTATTCCCGGGACCTTGCGCAGGCCGGCGTGGCGGCCGATGCGATCATTGCCGGCAATCAGCGCGTGATCCGCTGATCCGCAGACGATGAGCGCCGACCTTCAGCCCGCTCCTGCGCCCGAGTTGCCGCCCCTGTCGGGCACGCCGCTGTTTCTGCTGACCATCGCCATTTCGCTGGCGACGTTCATGGAAATTCTCGACATGACCATCGTCAATGTGTCGGTGCCGGCCATATCGGGCAGTCTCGGCGTCAGCACCACGGAAGGCACGTGGACGGTGAGTTCGTATCAGCTGGCCTCGGCCGTGATGCAGCCGCTGACGGGGTGGATCGGGCGGCGCTTCGGCGAGGTGCGTACTTTCATCGCCTCCATCGTCCTGTTCATGGTGTTTTCGGCCTTGTGCGGCTTTGCGACCAGCATGCCCATGCTGGTCGTGTTCCGATTGATGCAGGGGCTCGTCTCCGGTCCGATCATGGCGCTGGGACAGGCGCTGCTGCTGCGCAACTACCCGATCAAGAAACGCGGCGTGGCGCTGGGGACCTGGGGCATGGTGGTGATCGTCGCGCCGATCTTCGGGCCCATTCTGGGCGGGCTGATCACCGACCACCTCACCTGGCCATGGCTGTTCTATATCAATATTCCCGTGGGCTTGTTCGCGGCGGCGATGATCGCCAGCATCCTGAAAGGGCGGGAGTCCAAGCGCGTCAAGCTGCCCATCGATGCGGTGGGGCTCGGGCTGCTCGTGATCGGTGTGGGCAGCCTGCAATACATGCTCGACAACGGCAACGAACTGGACTGGTTCGGCTCGCCCATCATCATCGCGGCGGCGGTGGTGTCCACAGTGAGTCTGGTGTTTCTGGTTCCGTGGGAGCTGAAGGACAAGCATCCGATCGTGGATCTGCATTTCTTTCAGCGGCGAAACTTTCGAGTCGGCACCGCTTGCGTGGCCGTGGCGTACTTCGCCTTCATGGGCTCGAACATCATTTTCCCTCTATGGCTGCAGACCAATCTGGGCTACACCGCGACGCTCGCCGGCCTTGCGGTGGCGCCGGTGGGAATTCTCGCGCTCGTCATCGCTCCCATACTGGGCAAGAACATGCATCGCATCGACCTGCGAATCGTCGTCAGCGGCGCGTTCTTCGTGTTCATGTGCACGATGTACTGGATGGCGCAGCTGAACCAATCGGCGACATTCTTGCAGCTTGCGGCGCCGCGCTTCTGGCAGGGGCTGGGCGTTACGGCCTTCTTTCTTGCGCTGAATCAGATCACCTTGTCTTCGGTCAAGCCGGATGAGCTGGCCTCGGCAACCGGCATTTCCAGCTTCTTCCGCACCATCTCCGGCAGCATTGCCACGGCGGTCAGCGTGTGGCTGTGGAACCGGCGCGCCGATTTTCACCACACCGTGTTGGGCGAGCACATCCGCAGTTCCGCCTATGGCTGGAGCCAGTTGCAAGCGAAGCTGCAGTCGCTGAACATTTCCGGCGATCGCGCGTTGCAATATGTGGATCAGGTGCTCACCCAGCAGGCGCTGACACTGGGCGCGAACGACATGTTTTATCTTTTCAGCATCCTGTTCGTATTCCTGATTCCCGCCGTGTGGCTTGCAAAGCCGCCGTTCGGCAGTCGCGGCGCCGAAGGCGCGCACTAGAGTCAGGCCGAGACAGTGGCGCTCAGCCCGTCAGACCCAGATCCTCAAGAAGCGCCGTGCGCAGCCGGAACTTCTGCACCTTGCTGGTCGACATCGGCCACTCGGTCACGAAGCGCACCAGTCTTGGAACCTTGAAGCTGGCGATTTCCTGGCGGCAGAAATCGATCAGTTCCTTCTCGCTGGCGCTCTGGCCGGGCTTGAGTTCGACGAACGCCGCTGGGACTTCGACGTATTTTGGATCGGGAATGCCCACCACCTGTGCAAGCTTCACCGCCGCGTGGCGACCCAGCAGCGCTTCGATCTCCGCCGCCGCGACATTTTCCCCGCCCACCTTGAGCATGTCCTTGAAGCGGCCGTGGAACATGATGGTGCCGTTCTCATCCAGGGAACCGATGTCGCCGGTGTGGAACCAGCCGTGCGCATCCAGTGCCTGCGCGGTTTTTTCCGCG
>JANXOV010000132.1 GCA_025357635.1 Pseudomonadota bacterium | reverse complement strand
CCATCACCCACCAGTGCCAGCACCGGACGCTGCGGCTGCGCCAGCCATGCGCCGTTGGCCGCGGGCAGCGCGTAGCCCAGGGTTCCAAATCCACTGGAGGGTGATGGCGGCCTGCAGTTCACGCTTGCGGACCTGGGCGTGCTGCGAGATCTGCGCGGCTGGGTCGGCGTCATCGTGTGGAACAATGATGGCTACGGGGAGATCAAGACCGCGATGCTCGATGCCGGTGTTGAGCCTGCGGCAGTGGACCTGCGGCCCCCGGATCTGCGGCTGCTGGCACAGGCTTACGGCTTGGAATACCGGCACGTGCGCGATCGCGGCGCATTGCCGCAAATCTTGGCGCAGTTTGCCGCTGCCCGGCAGCCGCTGATCATTGAGATCGACGCGGCCTCATTTGGCTGAGGACGGCGGTTGCAGCGCGACTTCGACGTCATCGCCGACGCAGCGTACCGCGTAAGTCTTCAGTGGCGTGATGGCCGGCGCACCGAGTACGGCGCCGGTGCGGCAATCGAACGAGGCCCCGTGGAGCGGGCAGATCAGGCGATTGCCACGCAGCCGGCCTTCGTGCATTTTCGCATAGGCGTGCGTGCACACATTGTCCAGTGCGTGCCAGCCGTCCCTGGTGCGGCAAATGACAATGCTCCGGCCCTCCAGCTCGACCTCCAGCATCTTGCCTTCGGCGATCTGCGCAGCGCTTGCGATACGGTGAAATTCAGGCTCTTGCATGGGTAAAACGCTATCAGATCGCGACGATAAGAAACAGGCTTGACTGTTTATATTGTCGAGGCGCGGATGCTAGTATCCGTGCTGTGTTGTCACTGCGGGAGTCTTCGATGGCCAGAATCACCTTCATTTCGCGCATGACGATCAAGGCCGGCCAGGAAGCGAATTTCGAGCGCATCGTCAAAGACCTGCAGAAGCGCGTGAACGCCGAAGAACGCGGCATCGTCTATTTCGAATTTTTCAAATTGCGCGAACCGCGCCGCTATGCCGTGCTGGAGTCCTTCCCCAACGAGGAGGCCGAGCATGCGCACATGAACGGCTCCATTCTTGCACAAGTCATACAGCCCATCGTCAACTGCGTCGATGGCACCTGGGAACGTGAATACCTCGACGCCCTCACATAGGAAACAAGATGATCATCTTCGTCGCAACGCTGCATGTAAAAAAAGGCAAGGAAAAGGATTTCGAGTCGCTTCAGCAGGAGCTGTCCAAGCTGACGCACGATTCCGAACCCGGAACCCACGTTTACGATGTGATCCGGCATCGCGACCGTGCGGGCGTATACGTTGTGTATGCGCGCTTCAAGGATCAGGCGGCGTTCGACCTGCATCAGGGCACGGATTTTCACTCGCGGCTGGTGCCGCCGATTCTGGCCTGCCTGGATCAGGACATGGATCTGCAGTTCTATGAGTTCGTCGGCTAGAGCAGCCGGCCGTCGCTGACGATGACGGCATGTCCGCCGATGCGTGCGGCGCGCATCGCATTTGCCTCGATTTCCAGGCTTACATGCACCTGGCCCGGGCGCTGCATCTGCGTGCCCTGGTGACCGACAAAGCGCGGTTGCGCCGCATTCAACTGTTGTAGATCCCACAGGTACGCGGCCAGCATGGAGTGCGCGTTGCCGCTCACCGGGTCCTCGGGAATCCCCAGGGCCGGGCAGAACATGCGCGAGTAGGTGCGGGTGCCTGTGGCGGCGCGCACCAGGGCGAAGGCAAAGAGTCCTTCGGCGTCGAACTCGCGACCCAATGCGAGAATTTGATCGAAGCGCGGCTGAATCAGGTCCAGGACGTCGGGATTGGCGAGCGCGAGCAGCAGCCGGCTGCTGCCCTTGCGCGCGATGCGCGCTGGGAACTGTTCGTGCAAGCAGGTGCCAGGAATTCCCAGTGCCTGAGCCACTCGCAGCGCGTCCTGAAGACGCAGAGGGTTTCCCATCTGCGGCGCGCTTTGGCTGAACTCAATGAACGGCGATTGCAGTTCCTCGCCTGTCTGCGCCTTGACCTCGATGATGCCGGTGCCGGATTTCTGCCGCGCGATTCCGGGACTGCGCTGCTGTGTCCTCAGCAGCACCGCGTGCACTGCCAGGCTTGCGTGCCCGACAAAGAGCGCTTCCTTGCGCGAGCTGAAAAAGCGCACTCGCAGGTCGTGGTCAGCGGCGTCGGGCGGCAGTACGAATGCCGTCTCGGCATGCGGAAACTCGCGCGCGATAGCGGCCAGGTTCGCATCGCTTTGGCCCTCCGCGCCCAGAATCACGGTGGCCGGATTGCCGGTGAAACGCTTGGTCGTGAACGTGTCGACTTGAAATATCTGCATGCCCGCCATCTTTGCACGCGCACGCAGGGACGGCTACACTGTGCGCACCTTGGGGTGGTCTTTGACAGACCTGAGATGCGGGCTCGACCTGCAAACCCGTTGAACCTGATCCGGTTAGTACCGGCGTAGGGAGCAGGTGACATGCATTCGGGTCGATTCATCATGGCCTTTTTTCTTGGAACGCTGTGCGTGGGGAAGTCCTTTGCCCTCGACGTGCTCTCGGAAATCATCGTCACTGCGGGTCTGCGGGCGGCCCCTCTGCGCGACACCGCAGCCAGCGTCACCGTGCTGGATCCGCGCACCGTGCACGATGCCGGGGTACAGCACCTGGAGGACCTTCTGCCGTTGATTCCCAACCTGAACTGGTCGGGCGGCAGTTCGAGGCCTCGTTATTTCCAGTTGCGCGGCATCGGCGAGCTGGACCAGTATCAAGGCGCGCCCAATCCGTCAGTGGGCTTTCTCATCGATGACATCGACTTCAGCGGTGTCGGCATGCCGGCGACCTTGTTCGACACGCATCAGGTGGAAGTGCTGCGCGGCCCGCAGGGCACCCGCTACGGCGCCAACGCGCTGGCTGGGCTGATTGCCGTGAACACCGAGGACGCCACGCCCGAGTGGCTGCTGCGCGGCGAAGCCACGGTTGGCGATGACGGCGTGCGCGGCGCGGGCGCGGTCATCGGCGGTCCGCTGGGCGGGCAGGAGTCGCTCTCCTTCCGGCTGGTCGCGCAGCGTGAGCAAAGCGAGGGCTTCCGCCGCGATGTGTTCTTGAGCCGCAACGACACCAATGGACGTGACGAGAGCACCTATCGAGGCAAGCTGCATTGGCGCGCCGGCGATGCGCTCGATGTCAAGCTCACCGGCATGCTCGTGGACATCGACAATGGCTACGACGCATTCGCCATCGACAACTCCTTCAATACGCAATCCGATCAACCAGGACGAGACGCGCAGCGCTCCGCCGCCGGCGCGCTGCGTGTGCAATGGCAGGCGCTGACGGCCGCCAAAGTGCTGAGCATCAGCTCCTACGCACGCTCCAACATCCTCAGCAGTTTCGACGGCGACTGGGGCAACAATGCGGGTTGGGCGCCGAACGCGCCGTATCAATATTTTTCGCAGACGCAGCGGCGGCGACAGACGCTCGCGCAGGATCTGCGCCTGGTGTCGCAGCCGGGCGATCAGGCGTTTGCCTGGGTTGCCGGGCTGTATGCCTTGCGATTGAGCGAGGACAATGTGCAGCACGACCAGGGCCAGTACCTGGACTATGACCCGCTCGACAATCGCCTGAGCAGCCGCTATCGCGCCACCAATCTGGCCGCGTACGCGCAGCTCGATGCGCCATTGGCGCCGGCGCTGCAATTGTCCGCCGGCCTGCGCGTGGAGCAACGGCAGGCGCATTACTCCGACAGCAGTTCGCTGTCCTTTGGCCCGCGCGACCGCATGCTCGGCGGACAGCTCGCGCTGCGCTACGCCTGGTCGGCGCAGTCCAGCGGCTATGTGAGTCTGTCGCGCGGTTACAAGGCCGGCGGCTTCAACATCGGTGCCGATCTGGATTCGTCGCGGCGCAGCTTCCGGCCGGAGTATTTGTGGAATGCCGAAATCGGCGTTCGCCAGAGCTGGCTGGATTCGACGCTCGCCAGCGATATCACCGTGTTCTACGCCAAGCGGCGCAGCCAGCAGGTGAGCACGAGCTATCAGGCGCCCTCGCCGATCTGTCCGAATGGTTCGCGCAACCCTGACGGATCCGTATGCGTGGACCCGCTGTCTTTCATTTACTACACGGACAATGCCGCCGGCGGTTTGAACTATGGAGCCGAAGCGGCGCTGCGCTGGCAGGTGCACCGCGACTGGCAGCTCGCCGGGACACTGGGGCTGCTGCGCACCCAGTATCAGAACTATCTGTATGGCGAACGCGACCTCAGCGGCCGTGATCAGGCGCATGCGCCGCGCTACGATTTTTCCCTCAGCGCCACCTATCGCCATCCGTCCGGTTGGTTCTCGCGCATGGACTGGTCCGGCAAAGACGCATTCTATTTCGACGCCAGCAACGACGCGCGCTCCAGCGCGTATCAATTGTTCAACTGGCGCGCTGGTGTGGAGCGCGGACGCTGGTCGGCGAGCCTTTGGGTGCGCAATCTGTTCAACCGCCGCTACGCGGTGCGCGGATTCTTCTTCGGCGACGAGCCGCCTGATTTTCCCAACAAGGTCTATGTCCGCTGGGGCGATCCACGCCAGATCGGGTTGACCGGGTCCTATCGCTTCTAAGGAGTCAACGATATGCGTGCAGCCGTCGAGATCAGTCTGTATCCCCTGGATGCTTCTTACATCGAGCACATCAAGGCCTTCATCAAGCGCCTCAACACCCACGCAGAACTGGTCGTGCAGACCAACTCGATGAGCACGCAGGTGTTCGGACCGCTCGAGCGCCTCATGGCGATTCTCGGGCAGGAAATGGCGGCGTCTGCGCAGACCGGGCCGCGGCTGGTGTTCGTGATGAAGGTGATTCCGGGACTTGCCCCGCCGTGATCCAGTCCTGGTGGACGCAGCTCGCCGCGGCCTGGCAGTCCACCGGTTGGGTGGAGGGGGCCGCGGTGGCGCTCGCGCTGCTCTACCTGGTGCTCGCCATCCGGCAGAACATCGGCTGCTGGCTGGCGGCCTTCGTCAGTTCGTGTCTGTATGTCGTGGTCTTGTTCGGCGCAAAGCTTTATATGGAATCGGCGCTGAATGTGTTCTACGCCGGCATGGCGGTGTACGGCTTCTGGCAGTGGCGTGCAGCGTCCGGCAGCGGCTTGCCGCGCGTGTGCCGATGGCCGCTTCGCTGGCATGCGGCGGGACTGGCCGGCGTCGTGCTCGCATCGCTGCTCAGTTCAAACCTGCTTCGATCGCATACAGCCGCGGCATGGCCGTTCGTTGATTCGCTGGTGACCTGGGCCAGCGTGCTCGCCACGTTCATGGTGGCGCGCAGGGTGTATGAAAACTGGCATTGGTGGCTGATCATCGATTCGGCGGCGCTGTACCTGTATTACACGCGTCATCTGTACGCAACCATGTCGCTGTTCGCGCTGTATCTGGTGCTGATCGTGGTGGGCATGCGCGAATGGCGGCGCATGCTGCTTGCGGCTCAACATGGATGAGGCCGCGGTTCGCGCGCTGGCGCGGCGCTTCGTGCCGGGACGCGGTGAGCCTGGCCTTCTTGCGCTGCAGTCCGGCCTGGTGAATGCCAGCTATCGGGTCACCCGCGACGGACAGGATTTCGCGCTGCGCCTGCGCGCAGCGGGCGGCGAGGCGCCGGGCGTCGATCGCGACTGGGAGCGGCGCGTACTGGAACGCGTCTCGGACGCGCAGCTGGCGCCACCGATGGTGGTTTGCCTGCCGGCGCAGGGCGTGCTGGTGACGCGATGGGTCGAGGGCGAGAGCTGGAGTGCTGCGCAGACATCGAAACCGGCGGTGTCGAAGCAGGTGGCGGCGCTGGCGCGCGCCGTGCATGGCGTGCCGGCGCCACAGCCGGGTCGAGCCATGAACCCCGCTCGCTGGCGCGATCTGTATCTGGATGCGCTCAGCAGCGCCGGCCTGGAGGATTCGCGGCGATCGATGCTGCGGGAATGGAATGAGCGGGCGCAGCGGCTGCTGGATGAGTACGCCGCGTTCGAACCTTGCATCGCCTGCCTGTGCCACAGCGATCTGCATCGCCACAACATCGTGCTCGGGGACGACGGACTCGTGCTGCTGGATTGGGAATACGCGCATGTCGGGGATCCTTACTGGGATCTGGCCGGCTGGGTGAGTTGCAGCGATCTGCCGGCGGCCGCGGCCGAGCAGCTGCTCTCAGCCTATTTGCAGCGCGTGCCGCAGGCCGCGGAGCGCCGCCGTCTGCAGGTCTTGAGCGGTGCGTACGACTACATCTGTCTGTTGTGGATCGAGTTGTCCGGCGCGATGAGCGATGACCTGCGCGCTCGCTCGCAGGTCCTGGCTGCACGCTTCGTCTTGCACGGCGCCGCCTGAACCGGCGGCCCGGCCCTCAGGCCGCGCCGGGCCCGTAAACGTAGTCTTCCAGCACTTTGTGAAAGTGCCGGATGCGCAATTCCTGAGTGCCGATCCACAGGCCCGCAAAGCCTGCCGAATGCATGCCGGCCTGCACGCCCGGCAGATTGGCCGCATCCTGATCCAGCACCAGTCCGATGGATTTTTCGCCGTGCTTGTAATGTTTGTGTTGCGCTCGCTCGGGGCGCTCCACCCCTTGCGCCAGCAACTCCAGCATCCAGATGTCGTAAAACATCTTGTCCGGATCGGTGGGGTGAGGTCGCTGCCGGAACAGCATCAGATCGTCTGCATGCGTGTTCAGCGTGATGTTGGGGAAGATCAGATAGTGGTAGTCGTCGGTGAGCTGATCGTCGTTGAGCTGCGAGTAATCCTTGCCCTGCGCGGCGCCGTGCTTGCGCTTCCACAACTGCACGTCGCGGCGGATGTTCTCGATCGGATCATCGTAGTCCGCCGGATCCATGCCCGCAGCCTTCATGATCACCTTGATCGGTTCCGGAATGGTGTTGGGCTTGCGCACGCGCGGGCTCAAGGCGCCGAATGGAATGAGGTAGCGGTTGTGGCGCTCGTAGCAGTCGATCTGAATGTCCAGATCGTGCAGGTACCACATCAACTGCGGATGGATGGCCTGCACGTGATAGCTTTCGTTGAATGCGTCCACCGAGGCTTTCCAATTGCAGTGCCATTCCACGGTGATGTCGCGCGTCAGCACCATCTTGTCGAAATGATATGACGCCAGATGCTCATGCACTGGCGCGAGGTATTTTTCCAGCGGCTCCACATCCGGGTTCAGACTGAACCAGACGAAGCCGCCCCAGGTGGCGCAGGGCAGCTCGGTCAGACCGCGGCAGGGGGGCGCGCCCTGCGCGAAGGTGTCCAGATCCGGAATGCGCTTGAAGGAGCCGTCCCAGTTGTATTCCCAATGGTGGTACTGGCACTTGAAGGACTGCGCGCCGCCGATGCCGGCATCGCGCAGGCGGTTGCCGCGATGCAGGCACACGTTGTAGAACGCACGCACGCCGCCATCCGCCTGCCGCACGATCAGCACCGATTCACGCCCGATGTCGGTGGCAATGTAGTCGCCCGGTTCGAGCAGATCGCTCACAAGTCCACCGAGCAGCCACACTTTGGTCCACATGCGCTCCCACTCGAGCCGCATGAACTCGGCGCTGGTGTAGCGTTCCTTGGGAATGAGTTTGCTTCCCAATTGTGGATCCGGGGCCTTGTCCGCCGGCGTTACCGGACTGTCTTTGGGCGCGACCCGGCGCAGCTTGCGATACGCCGGCGTCAGCGAGGCGGCGAGCAGCGGGTCTTGTTTCGGATCGACGCTCATCGCGGCGTGTTGACTCCCGGCACCACGTACGCGCCCGTCATCAGGCTCGATGCGGGGCTTGCCAGGAAGGCCACGGTTTTTGCAATCTCCGCCGGCGTACCCGATGCGGGCGAGGGTGCCACCAGGTTGACGCGGATGGAATCGCGGCCGACGAACTGCGAGAGCTGCTTGGAGTAGGTGACGAGGCCGGCCTGGAAGGCCGAGTAAGACATGAGCGCGGGATCTGCGGAGGTGCCGCTCGCGCCAATGATCACGATGGCGCCGCCGCTGGTTTTCAAGTGCGGCGTCATGGTTTCGCAGCCGCGCACCGTGTGCATGACCTCGATCTCAAAATTGCTGGACCAGGACTTTTCCTCATCCATGCCCGAATCCAGGCCGGTGTTGACGATGAAAATGTCGCACCCGCTCAGCGCCACAACGGTCTGCTCCAGCCAGGCCTTGAACTTCTCGCCCTCGCGCACGCTGATGCCGGCGCCGACGACGGTGACACCCTTGGCGCGCAGCGCCGCGGCGGTTGCCTCGACCTGCATCTGCGTGCCGCAAAAGCCGATGTCGACGCCTTCGTCGGCCAGCAGATCCGCCACGGCGCGACCCAAGCCGCCGGTCGCACCCGTGATGATCGCCTTCTTGCCGCGTAGGCCTAGATCCATCGTCGTTGCTCCAATTTATTGGCGCCTGGTTATGGTCCGCAGGATGATCTTACGGCACACTCCCGCGCGGCGCGGCGCGGGCTTTAGGTTCCGACCAGTCTGAATGTGTATTATACGAACCGTGGC
>JANXOV010000123.1 GCA_025357635.1 Pseudomonadota bacterium | reverse complement strand
CCAGAGACTCATGGCTGCCGAAAACCGGCTCTGCGACGTTCAGGAAGGTTTGCTGAATCACTGCGGCTCGCAGCGACTCGCGCGCCGCGCGCCACAGGGACTGCAGTTCTGCGACGGTCTGTTGCAAAGCCTGCTCGGCCTCCTCGTGCGAGGCCGTCATGGGGATGGATGCAATCGCATCCCGCGCCGTGATGCTGAACAGCACCACATTGGGTTTGAAAGCGTGCAGCGTCGAGTGGGAATCCAGCAGCTCCTGCCGGTATTGGCCATAGCTGCCGATATGCGTCTTGAGCAGCAGGCGCCGGCGCAGCGCGCCGACGCGGATGCCGGGCAGCAGATGGTCCACGGTCGAGGAGGCCAGCAGCGCAAGCTTCACGGCATCGAATCCAGCAGCACCGTCCGCAGCGCTCTGCGTAAGTGCCCGATCAAGCTGGAGGAGTTCCAGATAGCTCAGTCGATGCTGACTGAGCGCGGTGAGTTTCGCCAGCCGTTCGGCCGGGGAGCTCTCCGCTTGCGCGGCACGCAGCGCATCACGAAAGGACGGAGCAGGGGGCAACCATTGCATGACAGGCTACCGCGCCGCGAGTGCGGCCGTCCCCAGGCACTGGCGAATCCGGGGCCCGGCGAGGTCGAAAAATGCCTTTGACCAACGCTGCGCGCTGGGCACGTCCAGATGGGACTGGTCGAAGGTGGTCAGCCCGTCGAGTTGGGGGGCAATGAGGGTTAATCCCAGCGCATCGGCGAATGCCTGCGCCGTGCCGGATTTGGTCTTGGAACTCGGCACCATGGTGATGAGCACGCAGCGTTTGTCGGCGGGCAGGGTGGCAAAGAAAACCCTGGCGCGCGGCACGTAATCCGCCACCACCGCATGATCAATGCTTGAGTCATAGGCCACGGGAAAGCGGCCGGATTTATCGGCGAAGCGCACGTAATCGCCGGTCTTCAACGATCGAAAAAACGCCTCATTGCCGCCGCATGCGCTGGGTATGCGTGCGCAGATCTGCCGGTGTGGCCATTGCCACAGTCGCTTGGCCCCATAGTGGTTCAATAGATCGTTGCTGTACATCACGGCTTTGGCGGGTTCGGTTTCCTTTTCTTCAAAAAAGTCGTCCATGTTCACGACATAGAAGCGAGCGGTGGGTCGGATTTTCTGCAGCAGCGCGCGCTCGAAGGTGTAGTTTTCCCAATAGGCAAAGCCCATGAGGAAGTATGAGGCCGGTGCCGCCGCCATCCAATCGCGAGTGGTTTGTCCAGAGAAACCAAACTGCACGCGGCTGTTTCCCAGGAACAGCACCTGGGCGTGCGTCACGTAGTCGCGGATGCCCGGTTCCAGGCCAAACCAGAACGCGCCGTGATCGTAGTCCCCATATTGCGGGGCATGGCAGTAGGCGAGGTATTGATCCGGCCCATAGCCCCTCGCCGGACAGGAAAACACAGCATCCGCTCGCAGTGTGTACAGGTAGCCGCCCAGCGCCGCCAGCAGCACGAACATAATGTACAGACGAGTGCGAACTGGCTTCGCGGTCGCGTCGTGCGCCGGTTCCTTAAACGTAGGTTGGGTCATAAATGCGGCCGCATTTTAACGTACACTGCTCGACTCGAAACGTGCATTTTTTGCAGGAGATACGTCAGGTCATGCGACGCCGACAACTTACGGCCACCATCGAGCCCTTCGATTCGTTCTGGGAGGCGCCCGAGGACATCGAAAAGGGATATCGCAGCTTTCACTTGTTCTACAAGGACAATTACGGCAAATTTTTCCCGGCTGACAAGTCGGCCAACATTCTGTGTGTGTCCTGCGGCCCCGGCTATGGCGTGTCCCTGCTCAACGACCTGGGCTACACGCAGGTGCTGGGCGTGGATTCCTTCCCCGACAAAATCCAGCATGCCCTCAAGCGCAAACTCAATTGCAAGACGGCCTACGCGTTCGACTTTCTCGAAGACAGCGCGGACGCATCCTACGACCTGATTTTCGTGGAACAGGAACTGAATCATCTGACCAAACCTGAGATCCTGGACTTTCTGCAGTTGTGCAAGCGCAAGCTCAAGCCCGGGGCCCGCCTGATCAGTTTTGCGTTGAATGGCGCCAACCCCGTCACCGGAGCGGAGGCCCTGGCGCAGAATTTCGACCACCAGAACACCTTCACCGAGTACACATTCAATCAGGTTCTGCAGTACAGCGGCTTCGATCAGGTCAAGGTATTCGATCTGAATCTGTACGTGTTCTATTCCAATCCGTTCAACTATGTGGCCATGGCGGCGGCGGCCACCCTGAAATTCCTTTTCCGCGCGTGCTACATCCTCTACGGCAAGAACAACAAGCTCTTCAGCAAAAAGATCGCGGCCACTTGCATTCGTCCTGCCGCCTGAGGCGCGGGCGCTCGTGATCGGACGCCTGTTCAAATCGGAGTCGCTGCGCTCCGCCATCGGCTTCGGTGCCGGTGGCGCCGGCTTTGCAGTCGGCAACATCGTGTTGGCGCGTGTCATGACGCCGGAGCAGTTCGGCATTGTGGCGCTCGTGCTGGCTTTGAACCAATTCGGGCTTACCTTCGGCCCCATTGGCCTGGAAGTGGTCGCCAATCGGCACCGTCCCCGGGTTGGCCGCCGGCTCGCCCTCTATGCCCTGGTCACTGCACTTGCTACCGGTGTGATCGCTGCCACGGTCGCCAGCCTCTATTACGGGCTGTCGATCTGGATTGCTGCATTGTTATTGGCGATGGTGGTGGGAAGCGCGACCAATCGAGTGTGCGTGTCGCTTTTTCAGGGCGAACACCGGCTCAAGGCGGCCATGGTCTTGTCGCAAGTCTCCAACTACGTTCTGCTGGGCGCCGCTGCGCTTGCGATCGCGCTGTCGTTCACCAGTTCCGTGTTCGTCGTCAGCTGCATGACGATGAGTTACCTCACCTCGTCCGCCATCGGATGGAAGCTGGCGCATCGCTCGGTGAATGAGTCGCGTCAGGAGATTCAGCTTGCATTGGCTTTCAAAGAAGGATTGGCTGCGCTCGGTGTTGGCGTGGGAGTGCAGATGATGATGCAGTTTGAACGCCTGGCGATTCCAAAGGTCGGGTCGATGGAAATGCTCGGCACTTACGCCGTGTTGGCGGCGGTGGCCGGATCGCCTTTTCGCATGATCGAAATGGGCAACGCTTTCACAATTTTGCCGCGGTTGCGCGCGGTCGACAGTGCGGTAGCGGCGCGCACCGTGCTGGTTCGCGAGGCATTGACTGCCATTGCAGTGTCGGTGTTCTCCAGCATCGTGGTGATGCTGGCAGCGCCGTTCGTGTTCAATACGCTGCTGCAAGGCAAGTTCAAATACGAGATCGGCCTGATCGTCGCCACCATCATTGTCGGCGTCATCAAAGTGTGGTCCGGGTTTGCCACAACCGTGACCACGGCATGCGGTTCTGCGCGCATGCTGGTCGTGGTCAGTGCGCTGACCTGGGTCAGCCTTGCCACGGCGGCCGTCGCGGTCCTCGTCGGCGCCTCGTATGGATTGGTGGGAATTCTTTACGGGGTCGGTGTGGCGTGGTTGTTGCTGGCGACCGGCAG
>JANXOV010000097.1 GCA_025357635.1 Pseudomonadota bacterium | reverse complement strand
TCAACCCGGTGGCCGGCATCACCTATCGCGCGACGCCGGCGCTGAATCTGTACGCCTCGTACGGCCGTGGATTCGAAACCCCGACGCTCAACGATCTGGCGTATCGATCCACGGACGGCAGCGTGCCCGGATTGAATCTGGGATTGAAGCCGGCGCGCAGCGACAACGCCGAATTCGGCATCAAGGCCGGCAATGCGCGAGTGCGCGCCACTGTGGCCGCTTTCTACGTGAAGACCGAGGACGAGCTGGCGGTCCTGGCGAATTCAGGTGGCCGCTCGGTGTTCCAGAACATCGGGCAGACCACGCGCCGTGGCGTCGAATTCGCGGCCGATGCCCGGCTGGCAGGAGGGTTCAGCAGCCGCGTCGCCTTCACGCATATCCGTGCGGTGACTTCGCAGACGTACGCAACCTGCGTGGGGCTGCCATGCCGGTCCGCAACCGTGGATGCAGGCAACTACCTGCCCGCCGTGCCACGCAATTCCCTGTACGCGTCCTTGAGCTGGAACCATGCGCCGCTGGGTTTGACGGCGACACTGGAGGCGCAGGCTCGTGCGCGCATCTTCGTGGATGATCGCAACAGCGATTCTGCCGCGAGCTATTGGGTTGAGAATTTCCGCATCGGATTGGAGCAAACTTCCGCGCGATGGAAATTCAGCGAGTTCCTCCGGGTCGACAATCTTTCCGATCGTGGCTACGTGGGCAGCGTCATCGTCAATGACAGCAACTCGCGATTTTTCGAGCCGGCGCCGGGCCGGACCACTTACGTGATGTTCAGCGCCGCGATGCGCAATTAGTGCCGCAACGCGTCGAGAAAAATACTGCAACTATCTGATTTTAGGAGTAGATTGGCAGCGCGTCATGCGCACCGTGCAGAACCTATTTGCGAAGCGGCGGTGTATGCGCCGCACGCATAGTTGCCAATTGGTGCCCAGGAGAGGACTCGAACCTCCACGAATTGCTCCACTGGTACCTGAAACCAGCGCGTCTACCAGTTCCGCCACCTGGGCTCGATGGGGCTGCAAGGCGCGGAAATTTACGCACACACTTCACCGCTGTCAATCAAACTTGATCCAAACTTGACCTATTGAGAACAAAGAAACCTATTTAATGACCTTTTTTAAACCAAAAAAACCCAAAAAGGCGGCTCGCAAAGAATCTGCCGGTCCGTGGCAGTCGCAGGATCCGAACCTGGAGCGCGAGCAATCGCGATATTCCGACCCCATCGCCAGCCGCGAACTGCTGCTGGATCATCTCACTGAAGCCTCTGAACCCCTGAGCGCCGCGCGAATTGCGCAGCGGCTGGGAATGCAGACGGACGCGCAGCGCGCCGCGCTGGCCAAACGGCTGGCAGCGATGGTGCGCGAGGGTCAGATCGACCTGCATGAGCACGGCTTTTCCGCTGCCGGCAACGAAGAACTGATATCGGGCAAGGTGCGCGGCCGCGCCAACGGCGAGGCCATGGTGCTTCCGCAAGACGGTTCCGCGCCGTTGGCGCTGGCGCGCGCGGATATGGCCACGCTCATGCATCAGGACCGTGTCGAGGTGCGCGCGGTGGGAACCAACGAGCGCGGCCGCCGTGTGGCGCGCCTGATTCGCCGCGTCGGCGAGGGGCCGAAGCGATTGGCCGGCATCTGGCGATCGGGCCACGGCCGCGGCCGGGTCGAGCCGGAAGATCCCGGGCACTGGTACGTCGTGGACGTCGCAGCCAAGGACCGGCATGGCGCCGAGGAGGGCGCCTACGTGGTGGTCGAGATCACCAAGCGCCCGCATGGCGACACGCCGGCTCACGGCCGCGTCGTGGAGATTCTCGCCGACATGCGTCCGTCGGATCTGGCGGCGCGCTTTGCGATTCTGCGTCACGATCTGCCGCAGGAGTTTGCGCAGGAAGTGGTCCGGGCTGCGGAAAAATTCGGCACAGAGGTCCGTTCAGCCGACCGAGCGCATCGCGAGGATCTCACCGCAATGCCGTTGGTCACCATCGACGGTGAGGACGCCCGTGATTTCGACGATGCCGTGTTCGGTGAACCGGTGCGCGGCGGCGGCTGGCGGCTGGTGGTGGCCATCGCGGATGTGAGCCACTACGTGCGTTACGGCAGCGTCATCGATCACGAAGCGCGCAATCGCGCCACTTCCGTGTATTTTCCGGACCGCGTCATGCCGATGCTGCCCGAGCGCTTGTCGAATCACCTGTGCTCATTGATGCCGCAGGTTGAGCGGCTCGCTTTCGTCTGCGACATGCGCGTGAGCAAGAGCGGCAGGCTCAGCAAGTCGCGCTTCTACGAAGCGGTGATCCGATCCCATGCGCGCCTGACCTACGATGCGGCCTGGGATTATCTCAAGGATCCGGCCGCTGCCAGGGAAACCGTTGCGGGCGACGTGCGCGCCTCGCTCGATGCGCTGCAGGATATTTATCACGCGCTCAAGCAAGCGCGCGATGCGCGTGGCGCCCTGGATTTTCGTGGCAGCGAAACCAAGGCACGCATCGGCGCCGATGGCGTAATCGTCGGATTCCATGCCCCGCTGCGCAACGATGCGCACCGGCTGATCGAAGAGTGCATGATCGCGGCCAATGTAGAGACCGCGGCGGCGCTGCGCAAGGCCAAGGCCGGCGGCCTGTACCGCGTGCACGGACTGCCCGAAGACAAGCGTGTGACGGAGCTGCAGAAAGTGCTGACGGCGTTGAACGTGGGCGCGCAATTTTCCGAAGAACCCACACCGCGCGAGTACCGGCAACTGGTCGAGCGGCTGGCGGCGCGGCCTGACGGCGTGCTGCTCGAAGGCCTGGTCATCCGTTCACTGGCGCAGGCCGTGTATCAGTCCACCAACATTGGGCACTTCGGGCTGGCGCTCGAGGAATATGCGCATTTCACCTCGCCCATCCGGCGCTATCCGGATCTGATCGTGCATCGCGCCTTGAAAGCGGCGCTGCTCGAGCGCAGCGCGGCGGGGCATCGCTACGAACTCAAGGAACTGCAGGTGCTGGGTCATGAGACCTCGCAGCGCGAGCGCCGCGCCGACGATGCCTCACGCGACGTCATGGCGTATCTGAAATGCCTGTATCTGCAGTCCCGCATCGGCGAGGAGTTCGACGCCACGATATCCAGCGCACTGGAATTCGGCTTGTTCGTGCAGTTGACCCACATGCCCATCGACGGACTGGTGCACATTTCGGCGATTTCCGGCGATTACTGGGAGCTGGATCGTGGCGGTATGGGCCTGATCGGCCGCCGCACGGGACAGCGCTGGAAAATGGGCGACAAGGTGCGCGTGCGTCTGGTGCGTGTGGATCTGGCGCAGCGGCAGATCGATTTCGAGTTGGTCGCAGCCGGCGCGCCTTCAAAGCACACACACCCGAGCGCGGGGCGTCAGCAGTCGCAGCGCAAGAATCAAGGTCCGAGACGCCGCCGTGGCTGAGAGCGGCCGCGATGCGGGACGCGGCGCGCAGCGCCATGTCGTGTACGGCATGCATGCCGTCGCCGCGGCGCTGAGTCGCGCCCCGGAGCGGGTGCTCGAGCTGTGGTTGAAGGAGCCTCGCGCCGACAGCCGCGCACAGCAGATCAAAGAGCAGGCCGAGGCCGCCGGCGTGAGCGTGCAGATCGTCGCGCCAGCAGCGCTCGAAAAATTGACCGGTGAGGTTGCGCATCAGGGGGTCGCTGCGGCGCTGCGTCCGCTGGCGCCCTGGAGCGAGGATCAGCTGTTTGCGCATCTGGACCAATTGACCCGGCCGGCGTTTCTGCTCGTGCTGGACGGCGTCACCGATCCGCACAATCTCGGCGCCTGCCTGCGATCGGCGGATGCCGCCGGCGTGGATGCCATCGTGATACCCAAGGATCGGTCCGCAAGCGTCGATGGCGTGGTGCGCAAGGTGGCGGCCGGTGCCGCGGAATTCGTGCCGGTCGCGGCGGTGACCAACCTGGCACGCACGCTCGAGTCCCTCAAGCAGCGCAATATCTGGGTCGTGGGCCTGGATGGGGCGGCGGAGAAGAACCTGTACGATGCCGATCTGACCGGCGCTCTGGCGCTGGTGGTCGGTGCCGAGGGCAGCGGCATGCGCCGGCTGACCCGCGAGCGCTGCGATTTTCTGGTCCGCATACCCATGGCCGGCCAGGTCGAGTCGCTGAACCTGTCCGTTTGCGCCGGGATCGCACTTTTCGATGCATTGCGACAGCGAATGCCGAGCGCATCTAAGCCCATGCCGCTCTGATCTGGATTTGGGCGATTGCGCGGGGGTACACTGCGGCTCTTTCGTTCGACGGCATCAGGGGGACACGATGAACAAAGTCATTCGCTGCACGCGCGCCGGCGCACTCGTCGCGGCCGCGGCACTGTCGTTTTCGTTGGCGGCATCCGCCGATGAAACCTGCAACTCGCCCTATATCAGCAATTTGATCAAAGGCCAGGAATCCTACGTTCACGTCTGGACACTCGGTGTGACCGGGCTGGGCGATGCTTCCGACAAACTGGTCACCGTCGATGCCGATCCCAAGTCCGCCCGCTACGGCAAGGTCATCGACAGCGTGTCGGTCGGCGGACAGGGCGAAGCGCACCACATGGGGTTCAGCGATGACCGCCGCTATTTGTGGGCCGGGAATCTCGATGACAGCAAAATTTTCGTCTTCGACGTCGGCACCAACCCGGCACATCCGCACCTCATCAAGACCATCAAGGATCTGCCGCAGAAGACGGCGCTGATCGGCCCGCATACCTTCTATGCACTGCCCGGACGCATGCTCATCGGCACCTTGTCCAATACCAAGGACAAGGGTGGCGTGACTGGCATGGCGCTGTACAATAACAAGGGCGATCTGATCCGCAAGTATGACCTGCCGGTGACGCAGATCGGCGGCGTCAAAGGCGATGGCTATGGCTACGATCTTGCGGTCAATCCCGCCAAGAACGTCATGCTGAGTTCCAGTTTCACCGGCTGGAACAATTACATGCGCGATCTGGGCGAGGTCGTGAACGATCCGGCTGCCATGAAGAATTTCGGCAACACCATGGTGGTGTGGAATCTCAAGTCCATGAAGCCCACGCAGATTCTCAGCGTTCCGGGCGCCCCGCTCGAGATCCGCTGGGGACTGGCGCCGGGCCAGAATTGGGCGGTGACCGCAACTGCGCTGACCTCGCAGATCTACCTGATCAAGCAAGATGCCGCCGGCGCCTGGGTGGCCAAGGACGTGGCCAAAATCGGCGATCCCAGCAAGATCCCGCTGCCCGTGGACATTTCCATCACGGCCGACGGCAAAGGTCTTTGGGTCAACACCTTCATGGACGGCACCACGCACTACTTCGATATGACCAATCCCGAAGCGCCGAAGGAAACCTATCAGAAGAAGACCGGCAGCCAGGTCAACATGGTCTCGCAAAGCTGGGACGGCCGCCGCGTCTACCTCACCTCCAGTCTGCTGTCGCGCTGGGACAAGAAGGGCGTGGACAATGAGCAGTTTCTGCGCGCCTTCAATTGGGACGGGCACGAATTGACGCAGGCATTTCAGATCGATTTCGCAGCTGAAAAGCTCGGGCGCCCGCATCACATGAAGTTCAGCGCGGCCAGATGATGCGGTACTGCGTTGCGCTCCTTGCGTTGGGGATGTGCCTGGCGGCGAGCGCAACGACCGACCCGGGTGCTGCCACCATTCCGCGGCTCGAGTACGAGCCGCTGAAACCCGGGACCTACGAGTTGCTGCGCATCCAGCGGACACCGGATGCGCAGCTGCTCGATGCGCAGGGCAGGCGGGTGCGGCTGCAGCGCTACAGCCGCGGCAAAATCACGCTGCTGACATTTTTCTACACCTACTGCGCCGACCCGCTGGGCTGCCCCTATGCGCGCGAAACATTGCGGCAGGTGCGCGCGGGGTTGCTCAAGGACTCCCGCCTCGCGGCGGCGACTCGTTTCGTCAGCGTGAGCTTCGATCCAGGCAACGATACTCCGCAGGCTCTGGCCCGTTACGCCGCAGCCATTGGCGCTGATGGACAGTTGGAATGGCGGTTCTTGACGGCGCAGTCTGTGGCGCAGTTGCTGCCGTTGCTGGAGGACCTGGGGCAGGACGTGAGCGTGCAAACCGATGAGAAGGGCAGGCCCACCCGCACCATGCACCATATGCTCAAGATGTTTCTGATCGATGCCCAAGGCGACGTGCGCGAGATTTACACCCTGGCCTTTCTGCAGCCGCTGGTGATATTGAACGACATCAAGACGCTGCACATCGAGGCGCAGCGCGCCGCCGGCGCGCTTGCGCGCAGCGCGCCCTCCGTTCGCTGAAGCCTGTCAGGGGAAGATTTCATGCATGGTCTCGCCCGTTCACCGAACCTGCTGATTCTCATGGCCGATCAACTCACGGCGGGCGCGCTGCCCGCTTATGGCAACGCGGTGGCCCGGACTCCGCACATCGATGCGCTGGCGAAGGCGGGCGTGGTGTTCGAGTCTTTCTACTGCAACAGTCCGCTGTGCGCGCCGTCGCGTTTTTCCTTTCTGGCGGGCCGCCTGCCCTCGCAGATCGGCGCCTATGACAACGCGGCTGAGTTGCCTGCGCAGGTGCCGACGTTCGCGCATTACCTGCGCCGCGCCGGCTATCAGACCGTGCTCAGCGGCAAGATGCATTTTTGCGGCCCGGATCAGCTGCATGGTTTCGAAGAGCGTCTGACCACCGACATCTATCCGGCGGATTTCGGCTGGACGCCGGACTGGTCGAATTTCCAGGAACGGCCTAGCTGGTATCACGATATGAACTCGGTGACGCAGGCGGGAGCCTGCACGCGCACCAATCAGATCGACTTCGACGATGAAGTGGTGTTCAGCGCCCGCCAGAAGTTGTTCGATCTGGCGCGCTCAAAAGACCGGCGGCCGTTTTGCATGGTCGTCTCAATGACCCACCCGCATGACCCTTACGTCGTCCCACAGGCCTACTGGGATCGCTATGAAGGCAGCGCCATCGACATGCCGCGGGTGCAGATGCCGATCGGGCAATTGGATCCGCATTCGCGCCGCTTGCGGCATGTGTGCGGTCTGGATCTGCAGCCGGTCACCGAGGCGCAGACACGCGCTGCGCGCCGCGCATACTACGGCGCGGTGTCCTACGTGGATGATCAGATCGGCAGCCTGATGCAGGCGCTCAAGGACACGCGCTTCGGTGAGAATACCGTCGTGCTGGTGCTCGCCGATCACGGTGACATGCTGGGTGAGCGCGGTCTCTGGTACAAGATGAGTTTTTTCGAACCGGCCTGCCGGATCCCGCTGATCGTGCATGCGCCGGGGCGGTTCGCGCCCAGGCGCATCGGCGCCAATGCATCGCTGGTCGACGTGTTGCCTACCTTGTGCGACCTGGCCGGTCCCGCCGCGGCACGCTATGCCACGGACCTTGACGGCCGGAGTCTGGTCCAGGCCTGTGAGGGTGGGGCCGTTGAGGATGAGGTCATCGGCGAATACCTGGCTGAAGGTGCGATCGCGCCGCTGGTCATGATCCGCCGCGGCCGTTTCAAGTTTGTGCACTCGCCGGTGGACCCGGATCAACTCTACGATCTGAATGCCGACGCCGACGAGCGGCACAATCTGGCGGAGGATCCCCGGCACGCCGGGCAGGCGGCGGCGTTTCGCGCCGAGGTTGGCCGGCGCTGGGATTTGAAGGCGTTGCACGAGGCGGTGCTGCTCAGCCAGCGGCGGCGGCATCTGGTGTACGAGGCGCTGCGCCAGGGGCGCTATGAACCCTGGGATTTCCAGCCCGTGCGGGATGCCAGCCGGCTTTACATCCGTAATGACCAGGACTTGCCCGATCTGGAGGCGATGGCGCGGTTCCCGCCGGCAGGCTTCGGTTGACCTGAGGCGTCTGCCGACGTATCCTTCGCGCTCTTTTTTGCCGGGAAACCGGCTTCACTCCTTGCCTCACCGCTCGCAACGGGAGGCTTATACCGTAGGGAGCCTTACATGCGGCATTATGAAATCGTGTTTCTGGTCCATCCGGATCAGAGCGAGCAAGTTCCTGCCATGGTTGAGCGCTACAAGGGCATGATCGCTGCCGGTGGCGGCGTGGTGCATCGCTTCGAGGACTGGGGCCGCCGTCAGTTGACCTTCCCGATCGCCAAGGTTCACAAAGCGCATTACGTGCTCATGAACATAGAAACCGACGTCAAAGTGCTGGCCGAACTTACCGCCGCTTTTCGCTTTAGTGACGCGGTGTTACGACACCTAGTTGTCAAAATGGATGAAGCTGTCACCGAGGCCTCGCCCATGTCCCGGCCGCCCGATGAAAACGCCCGCCGCCATGACGATTACGGCATGGAAGGCGATGATGATGACATGTCCATGGGCGGACGCTAGGAGTTAAGGTATGGCACGTTTTTTCCGTCGCAAGAAGTTCTGTCGTTTCACGGCCGATGACGTCAAGCAGATCGACTACAAAGATCTGGCCGTCCTGAAGGGCTACATCACCGAGACCGGCAAGATAGTACCCAGCCGCATCACCGGCACCCGCGCTCACTATCAGCGCCAGTTGCAATTGGCGATTCGGCGCGCACGCTTCCTGGCGCTGCTGCCGTACACCGATCAGCACTAAGTCGACACCCGAGCAAGATCATGGAAATCATTCTTCTGCAAAAAGTCGCCAATCTGGGTCAGATCGGCGATCGTGTGAAAGTGAAGTCGGGCTATGCCCGTAACTTCCTGGTTCCGACGGGGCGCGCCACCATGGCCACCGCGGCGAACATCGCCAAGTTCGAAGCGCAGCGTGCGCAGCTGGAACACAAGGCGGCGGAGGAGCTGAAGGCGGCTCAGGCGCGCGCGGAACGCTTGAGCAGCTTCAAGCTGGAACTGCGGGCCAAGGCCGGCGCCGAAGGCAAGCTGTTCGGATCCATCGGCACTGCCGACATCGCCGAGGCGGCCACCAAAGCCGGGCAGGCCTTGTCGCGCAGCGAAGTGCGTCTTCCCGAGGGGCCGATTCGCCTCGCCGGCGAGCATCAGGTGCAATTGCATCTTCACACCGACGTCGACGTGACCCTCGCGGTCACCATCGTCGCCGAAGACTAACGGCAGACCTTAGCCGCGCCTGCGGAAAATGTGGGCACATGGCTAGCCGCGCCAACAACCGTTCCGGGTCAGCCGCGCAAGAACTGCGGCTTCCGCCGCATTCCGTAGAAGCCGAGCAGTCTCTGCTCGGCGGTCTGATGCTCGAATCCACGGCCTGGGATCAGATCGCCGACCGCGTCAATTCCGACGATTTCTACCGTCACGACCATCGGCTGATATTCGAAGCCGCCGCATCCCTGATCGAACGCAGTCAACCTTGCGATGCGGTCACCCTGTCGGAGCATCTGGAAAGCAAGGGACAGCTGGAGCAGGCAGGCGGACTTTCGTACCTGGGTACGCTGGCGCGCGACACGCCCACGGCCGCCAACATCCGCGCATATGCCGATATCGTGCGTGAGCGTTCGATGCTGCGCCAGCTGATCACTGCCGGCAATTCCATCGTCACCAACGCGCTCGATCCGGAAGGGCGGGAGGCGCGCGAGATCGTCGACGACGCGGAACGCGCGGTGTTTGAAATCGCCGAGCGCGGCTCGCGCGGCAAGCTGGGTTTCCGCTCGGTCAAGAGCATTCTGCCCGAGGTGGTCAACCGCATCGACACGATGTACAACTCCGACGGCAAGATGACCGGCATTTCCACGGGCTTCAAAGCGCTGGACGAGATGACCTCCGGTCTGCAGGCAGGCGACTTGATCGTCGTCGCCGGCCGCCCTTCGATGGGAAAGACGACTCTCGCGGTCAACATAGCGGAGAACGCGGCCTTGGGCAGCGGCAAGTCGGCTGCCATCTTCAGCATGGAAATGTCCTCCGAATCGCTCACTCTGCGCATGATTTCCTCGCTCGGCCGCATCAACCAATCCAATCTGCGATCCGGACGGCTGACCGAGGATGACTGGCCGCGCATCGACTCGGCCATGACGCAGTTGTCCAACGCCAAGCTTTACGTGGATGAGACGCCGGCTTTGACGCCCACCGAAGTGCGCGCGCGCGCGCGCCGGCTCAAGCGTGAGCGCGGTCTGGATCTCATCGTCGTCGACTACCTGCAGCTCATGCAGGTGTCGGGCACCAAGGAGAATCGCGCCACCGAAATCTCCGAGATCTCACGCTCGCTCAAGGCGCTGGCCAAGGAACTGTCGGTGCCGGTCATCGCGCTGTCGCAGCTGAACCGCGGCGTCGAGCAGCGCGTGGAGAAGAAGCCGGTGATGTCGGATTTGAGGGAATGCGTCACCGGCGATACGCCGGTGCTGCTCGCGGACGGAAGCCGGGTTCCGATCCGCGATCTCGTCGGTCAGACACCGGCCGTGTGGGCCATGAGTGCGGATCAGAAGATCGTTGCAGCGCAAAGCGACATGGTTTGGTCAACCGGAGTGCGTCCGGTGTTTCGTGTCACGCTGGCAAGCGGCCGCAGCCTGCGCGCCACCGCGAATCATCGTCTGTTTACAGGCAATGGCTGGCAGACGGTCGGCGACATCGGGCCGGGAGATCGCATGGCCCTGGCACGCAGGTTTCCGGGGATTGCTGATCCGGTTAGATGGAGCGAAGAGCAAATCATCCTCCTGGGCCATCTGGTCGGGGTCGGCAGTTACCTTACGCACCAGCCGCTACGCTATACAACCGCTTCGGAAGAGAACAGCAACATCGTTTCGCGCTGCGCAATGGCCATGGGCAGCACGGTCAACCGGCATGCCGGACGCGGTAACTGGCATCAGCTGGTCATTTCGAACAACGGGAATCGGTGGCATGCCAGCGGCGTCGGCGCATGGCTCAAGAATCTGGGCATTTTCAACCAGCGGTCGCACGAGAAGCATCTGCCGGCCAGCGTGTTTCAGTTTGACGACGCTCAAGTCGGGTTGCTGTTGAAGCATCTGTGGGCGACCGACGGCTGCATTCATCTTCGTTGCCCGGGTCAACGAGGCGCGGCGCGAGTGTATTTCAGCACGTGCAGCAATCGACTGGCGGCCGATGTGGCCGCACTATTGCTCAGATTGGGGATTGTCGCCAGAACTCGTCTGACGCAACAACGAACGGGCCGCCCGGTCTATTCGGTTGACGTCAGTGGGGCGGAGCAACAGTCGATCTTCCTTGCGCGTGTGGGTGCATTTGGTCCGCGGTCGGTGGTCGCACAACGATTGGCCAAAAAGCTGGCCTCGACGATTTCAAATCCCAACGTGGATACACTGCCCGAGGAAGTTTTCAGCGAGGTTCGGGCTTTGATGCGGTTGCGAGGCGTTTCGACCCGGCAGATGGCGGCAATGCGCGGAACACGGTATGGCGGAAGCAGCCATTTCCAGTTTTCGCCCTCGCGTGCCACGCTCGGATCGTACGCTGAGCTGCTCGACAGCGATCAATTGCGAGTATTTGCGAACTCGGAGATTTATTGGGACCGTGTGGTCAGCGTAGAAGCTGCCGGAGAAGAAGAAGTATTCGATCTGACGGTTCCCGGACCGGCCAGTTGGCTGGCCGATGGGATCGTCAGTCACAATTCGGGCGCGATCGAACAGGATGCGGACCTGATTCTGCTGATCTATCGCGAAGAAGTGTACGAGCCCAACACCACGCGCAAAGGCATCGCCGACATCATCATCGCCAAGCAGCGCAACGGGCCAATCGGCGATGTGCAGCTGACCTTTCTGGGCCAGTACACCAAGTTCGAAAATTTCGCGCCGGAGTCGTACGCGGAGGGCGTGTTCCGGTGAGAGCGATGGTCAGCGCGACGATCCGGACCGCTGCGCTTCGACACAATCTCGGCATCATCCGCCAGCGCGCGCCGGCTTCCAAAGTCATGGCGGTCATCAAGGCCAATGCCTATGGGCATGGTCTTGCCGCGGTGGCGCAGGCGCTGGATCAGGCCGACTCATTCGCCGTGGCGCGGCTCGAGGAGGGCCTGACGCTGCGCAAGGCGGGGATCACCCAGCCCATCGTGCTGCTGGAAGGGGTTTTCGATCAGGAGCAGCTGGCGGTGGCCGCCGAGGCACGCTTTGAATTGCTGGTGCACAGCCTTGAACAGATACAGTTGCTGCGTGCCTCAACCGCGATGGGGAAGTTCGTCGTCTGGCTGAAGCTGGATAGCGGAATGAACCGACTGGGTCTGCGGGCCGATCAGTTTGCGCAGGCGCGCACGGCACTGGAATCGCTCCCCAACGTCATCGCTCCGGTGCGGCTGTTCACGCACATGGCCAACGCCGATACGCCCGAGCATCCGGGCACCGCGCAGCAGCTCAAACTCTTTGACAAGGTAACGGCCGGTTTGCCGGGCGAACGCAGCATCGCCAATTCCGCCGCCTTGTTCGCCTTTCCTCATGCACAGCGCGACTGGATACGGCCGGGTCTGGCGCTGTACGGAGTCTCGCCATTCACCCAATCCACAGGTTCCGACTACGCCCTCCAGCCGGTCATGACCCTGACCTCTCGCATCATCGCCCTTAAGAGCATTGAGGCGGGTGAGCACGTGGGTTACGGCAGCATCTGGACCGCGCGGCGCACCACGCGGCTTGCGATCGCGGCGGTGGGGTACGGGGATGGCTACCCCCGCAACGTCGCCGCTGCGACGCCCGTTCTGGTGAATGGGATGCGTGCCCCGCTGGTAGGCCGGGTCTCCATGGACATGATCGGGATCGATGTGACGGATCTGCAGCGCATCGAAACCGGTTCGCAGGTCATCCTGTGGGGTGAGCGGATGCCGGTGGAGGAAATCGCCGCCTGCGCCGGCACCATTCCGTATGAGTTGCTGTGCGGGATCAGCCAGAGAGTCGCCTCACAGGTCGTTTGAACCGGTGAGGCGGGAGCGCCTAACTTTCGAAGAATCCCATTTTCACACCGGCCAGCTGCACCACGTCATTGTCGTTGAGGCGGCGGGCCTGGGGACCGATGGGCACGCCGTTGACATGCGGGTAATCGTTTTCCTTGCCGCTGTCGACGTGAACGATGAAATAGCCTTCTGAGCGGCGCGTAATGGCCGCGACCTGAATGCCCGGTCGTCCCAGCGTCGTCAGCGCCTTGGTCAATTCCAGTTCACGGCCCGCGAAGGCGCCGCTGAGCACCTGCAGCTTGGCTTTGGGCAACGCAGTCGCGGTGTCCGGCACGCTCGGGCCACGCTTGACCGCCACGGCCTTGGCCGCCTGATCCACGGCCTGCCCGACGCGGCGGATGCGGTCTTCGCCCTGCGAACTGGTGGTGATGACCATGGTCTTTTCAAATTCGTCCTGCGAATTGTCGCCATCTTGCTGGTCGACGAAGCGCAGCTGGTGATGGCCGACGGTGATTACGTCGCCGTGCTGCATGGCGTGCTTCTTGATCAACTTGCCGTTGACGTAAGTGCCATTGGTGCTGTTCAGGTCCTCCAGGAACGAGTCATTGAGGATGTTGATGATGAGCGAGTGGTGGCCGCTCACGGCCGGATTGTCGATGCGGATATCGTTATCCGGGAGGCGTCCGATCGTGTAGCGCTCCTTGTTCATGTTGTATTCGGCGAGGATTTGACCATCCAAGCTAAGCATCAGGCGTGCCATGAAAATTCCC
>JANXOV010000066.1 GCA_025357635.1 Pseudomonadota bacterium | reverse complement strand
AATACAGATCCGAGCGATTGGTGAGTTCGATCGACTGCACCTGCTCAGGCGACATGTAGGAGGGGCTGCCGGCGATGCCTTCGATGCGCGAGATCTCGGAGTCCGCGACCAATGCAATGCCGAAGTCGATGATGCGCACATCGCTGTCGAGCGTGAGCATGATGTTGCTGGGCTTGATGTCGCGGTGGATGACGCCGCGCGAATGTGCATAGTGCAGCGCGCGCGCGGCCTTGAATACCAGTTCCACCACGTCATCGACGCGCAGCAGATTGTCCGGGCGGCAATAGGCCGCCAGCGTACGCGCGCCGTGCACGTGCTCGGTGACGATATAGCAGCGGCCGTTTTCCTCGCCCGCGTCGTAGATCGGCAGGATGTTCGGATGCTGCAGCATGCCGACCATGTGCGCCTCGGACAGGAACATCTTGCGCGCGATACGCCGGCGGTCCTCATCGCCGCTGGCATCGACGTTGTAGACCTTGATGGCCACGTCGCGTCCGTAGTAGGGGTCGTGCGACAGATACACGATGCCGGTGCTGCCGCGGCCAACTTCATTGATGATCGCGTACTTGCCGATCTTCTCCGGCGTCGCAGGGCGCGGCACGCCGGCTTTCGGGGAATTCATGGATCGAAGGTTGGTCACGATAGTTGCGCGCCGGATGATCTGTTGGGATTGAACGTGCCGGGCAGCATACTTAACTCTGCCGGGGGCAGACTGTGACTTGGTTCCGCAGCGTCAGCGAAAGTGATCGAATCCCGCCGCCGCGACGCGGATGTCTGCGCCATCCATCGACCAGGTCACACCGCCGCCCGCCCGCAGCTCACCGATCCGGGTGAGGCGCAGGCCGAAACCGGCCGCCAGATCGTGCAGCTGTTGATAACGCGACCGCGGCACGGTCATCAGCAATTCGTAGTCATCGCCGGCGCTCAAGGCCCATTCGCGGGCTTGCGGCAGCGAGGCGAAGCTCAACAGGGCCGCGGACAGTGGCAGCCGCTCCACCTCGATGTGGGCGGCCAAGCCGCTGGCCTGCGCCAGCTTGGGCAGATCGCCCGCGAGCCCGTCAGACAGGTCCATGGCAGCGCTGGCAATGCCCCGTGCGGCTCGCCCAAACCCGACCCGCGGGACGGGATACTCGAAGCGCGAACGCAGCTCGTCGATGGCCGCCAGACTGGCCGTGGCAATGGCATGCCCGTGTGCGCCGCGCGCGATCGCAAGGCCGGCGCCGGCATCGCCCAGGTTGCCGGTCACCACGATGCAATCCCCTGCCCGCCCGCCCGAGCGGCGCAGGGCCGTGCCCTGTTCGACAGTGCCGAGAATCTGCACGCTGATGGTCAGCGGTCCGCGCGTGGTGTCGCCGCCCACAAGATCCACGCCATGGCAATCGGCCAGTTCGAACCATCCTGTGGAGAATTCGCTCAGCCACGCTTCATCCGCCTGCGGCAAGGTAAGCGCCAGCAGCGCCCAGGCCGGCGTTGCGCCCATGGCCGCCAGATCGCTCAGGTTCACCGCCAGCGCCCGGTGCCCGATGGCGCGCGGTGCGGCATCGGGCAAAAAGTGATGTGCCGCAACAAGGGTGTCAATGGCGGCCACCAGCTCGCAACCCGGCGGCACGGCCAGCAGCGCAGCGTCATCGCCCACACCCAGACGCGTGCCGGATTGCAGCGCAGTCCTGCCTCCGGAGCGCGTGAAGAAGCGCTGGATGATCTCAAACTCGCTCAGGCTCATTTGCGCGGGCCGATCATGCGCACAGACTTCAGAGGCCGTATTCGTCCGCGCGGATTTCACGGGCGGCGCGATCCAGAACCGCATTCACGTATTTGTGCCCGTCGGTGCCGCCAAACTGCCTGGCGAGCTGCACCGCTTCAGCCAGGACCACGCGATACGGCAGATCCGGATACTCCTGCAGTTCATGCAGCCCCAGCCACAGCGCCGCATGTTCGACAGGATCCAGCTCGCCCGGCGGTATCTGGCCGAATTGCGCCAACTGCACATCCAGCGCCTCGCGATTGGGCGCAATGGCCGTGATCAGCGCGCGAAAATAATCGCGATCGACGCGCTCGGCTTCTGGGTCGGCGTCGAATTGCTGATGCGTGTCCTGCCAGGTGCGCGGATTGATCTGAATCTGATACATGGCCTGGAGCGCCAGGCGCCGCGCCAGGCTGCGCGCGCGCTTTTCGGGATGCGAGCTCATGACGCGTCGCGCAACAATCGCACCATCTCAATTGCGGTCAGCGCCGCCTCCGCGCCTTTGTTACCGTGCTTGCCGCCGGCGCGATCGCTGGCCTGCTCGATCGTGTCAGTCGTCAGCACGCCAAAAATCACCGGCACGCCGGTGTCCAGCGCCACGCGCGACAGTCCCGCAGCGCACTCTCCGGCGACGAATTCGAAGTGCGGCGTATCGCCGCGGATCACCGCGCCGAGCGCGATCACCGCATCGAAGCGGCCGGATGCGGCGAGCTTTTGTGCGACCAAGGGCAGTTCAAACGCGCCGGGCACGTGCAGCACCTTGACGGCACCGCGGTCCGCGCCATGCTGCTCCAGCAGGTCGACGGCGCCGCTCAGCAGCGCTTCGACGATGAATTCGTTGAACCGGCCGGCGATGATGGCGATGCGCATCCCTTGCGCCTGGCGCTCGCCCTGCAATGCCTGCTGCCGACCGGCAGCCACGCTTGAATGTTTGGACATGGCTTCAATTATAGACCGTCGCTGCCGTCGACGTAGTCACAGACTTCCAGATCGAAAGCCGACAGTCCCTGCAATTGCTTCGGCGCACTGAGCACGCGCATGCGCGTGAGCCCCAGATCCTTGAGAATCTGCGCGCCGATGCCGTAGGTCCGCACGACGGTTGCGCCCTCCTGTGCCGCGTGCGCAGGTTTGGCATGCAGCTGACGGACCGCCTCCATCAGATCGCGCGGGTTTTCCTCCGGCTGCAGGATCACCACCACGCCGGAAGGCTCGCGCGCCACGCGCGCGATGGCCGAGCGCAGCGGCCAGCCGAGGCTTTCGCTTTGCACGCCCACGAGATCGCGAAAGGTATCCTTCAGGTGCACCCGCACCAGCGGAGGCACCTCGGAATTCAGATCGCCCTTGACCAGCACGATGTGAACATGGCGATGCACGTGATCCTCATAGCAGCACAGCCGGAATGCGCCAAACTCGGTGTCCACCGAACCGTCGTAGATTCGTTCGACGGTTCGCTCGTTCTTCAAGCGGTAGCGGATCAGATCGGCAATGGTGCCGATCTTCAGGCCATGCTGCCGGGCGAAGGACTGCAGATCCGCGCGCCGCGCCATCGAGCCATCATCGTTGAGTATTTCCACGATCACGGCCGCGGGTTCAAATCCGGCCAGCCGCGCCAGATCGCAGCCGGCCTCGGTGTGGCCTGCGCGGGTCAGCACGCCGCCGGGCTGCGCCATCAGCGGAAAAATATGGCCCGGCTGGCGCAGATGTTCAGGCGTGACGCCCGGCGCCACGGCCGTGCGCACGGTATGCGCACGGTCGTAAGCCGAAATGCCGGTCGTGACGCCCTCGGCTGCTTCGATGGACACGGTAAAATTGGTGGCGTGAAACCCGTCGGTCTCGCTCACCATCAGCGGCAGGCGCAACTGCCTGCAGCGCTCCTTGGTCAAGGTGAGACAAATCAGCCCGCGCCCGTAGCGCGCCATGAAGTTGATGTCCTCTGGCCTCACGCAGCTTGCCGCCATGATCAGATCGCCTTCGTTTTCGCGATCCTCGTCGTCCATGATCACCGCCATCTTGCCCTGGCGCAGGTCCTCGAGGATTTCGTCGATGGTATTGAAACCGGGCATAGGCTTTGTCTTCTCGTAATCAGGTTTTTGAAATCAGCCGGTCAAGGTAGCGCGCGATCAGGTCGATTTCCACATTGACTTCATCGCCGGCGCGCCGCGCACCCAGCGAGGTCACGCTGAACGTGTGCGGAATGATGTTCACGTCGAAGCGTGCGCCGTGCACCGCGTTCACTGTCAGGCTGACGCCATCCAGGCAAATCGAGCCCTTCGGCGCCACGAAGCGCGCCAGTTCGTCAGGCACTTCGAATTCCATCCGCCAGGAGCGGGCGTCTTCGCGCAATGCGGTGAGCCGTCCCACCGCATCCACGTGACCGCTCACCAGATGTCCGCCCAACGGATCGCCGGCGCGCAGCGCCGGCTCCAGATTCACGCGATCGCCGGCGCGAACTTCCTTCAGCGTGGTCTTATCCAGGGTTTCGCGCGACACGTCGGCATCGAAGCGTTCGCCCTCGATGCGGGTCGCGGTCAGACAAACACCCTGCACACTGATGCTGTCGCCGACGGCGGCGCGCGACAGATCCAGGCCCTGCGCGTGAACACGCAGCAGGCGGTCGCCTCCGCGCTCCTCGATGGCCTCGATGCGGCCCAAGCCCTGAATGATGCCGGTAAACATGGCTATGCTTGCTTTGGTTGCAGAATCAAACGCAGATCCTCGCCGACGGTGCAAACGTCTGCAAAGTGGAATCGGGGAGCATCGAGGATCGAAGTCAAACCCTGCATCGCCGTCAACGCCCTTGCATCGGCTCCGAATACCACCGGCGCCATGTAGATTATCCACTGATCCACCAGGCCCTGCCGCAAAAACGAGGCTGCCAGCCGCGGCCCGCACTCCACCAGCAGTTCGTTGATGCCGCGCGCAGCGAGCGCACTCAGAACCGCCGGCAAGTCCAGTTGCCCGCCGGTGCCGGCGACGCGCTCGACCGCCGCCGGAAAATTCGCCGCCGCCGCATCGGCGGCGGCGAACACCAGCGCATCCCCGCCGGCAAACACCCTGGAGGCGGGAGCGAGCGACAGCTGCGCGTCCAGCACAACCCGCAGTGGCTGACGCACCCATGCGCCGTAGTTCAGTCGGACATTCAGCTGCGGATCATCGGCCCGCACAGTGCCTGCGCCAGTGAGGATCGCGGAACTGCGGGCGCGAAAACGCTGCACGTCCAGGCGCGCCGCTTCGCCGGTGATCCATTGACTCTGCCCGTCGCGCAAGGCCGTTCTGCCGTCCACGCTCATCGCCAGTTTCAATCGCACGAACGGCCTGTGCCTTTCGAAGCGGGAGAAAAAGCCCGGGTTCAAGTCACGCGCCTCGCGCTCGAGAAAACCCGTGCTCACTTGGATGCCGGCGGCGCGCAGGCGCGCAAAACCCGCGCCCGCCACTTTGGGGCTGGGATCGGCGGTGCAGGCAACGACCCGGGTAACGCCGGCGGCGATCAACGCCTCGGCGCATGGCGGGGTGCGCCCGACGTGGCTGCAGGGTTCCAGCGTGACATAAGCGCTCGCGCCGGCCGCCTGCGCGCCGGCGGCACGCAGCGCATGGACTTCCGCATGCGAACCACCCGCCCGCTCGTGCCAGCCCTCGCCCACGATGCGCTCGCCCTTGGCCAGCACGCAGCCGACGCGAGGATTCGGATCGGTTGTGTAAAGACCCCGTTCGGCCAATTGCAACGCGCGCGCAAGATGCAGCACATCCAGTTCCGCCTCACTTGCGCTCATTTTTTGATCTCGTCCTTCGAGTCTCCCGGCAGCAGGGTCAGCTGCGCCTTGCTGGGCTCGCGGCGGCGGCGCTGATGCGCAGCTGATCGATCTCGGTTCGAAAAGCCTCGACATCCTGAAAACTGCGATACACGGATGCAAAGCGCACATAGCCCACTTCATCCAGGTGCCGCAATTCGTCCATGACCATCTCGCCCACCATACGCGAGGACACTTCGCGCTCGCCGAGACTGCGCAGGTGGTGACAGATCCGCGCCACGGCCTGCTCGATGGCCTCGCTGCTGACGGGCCGCTTCTCCAACGCCTTTTGCAGTCCCAAGCGCAGTTTGTGTTCGTCGAAAGGTTCGCGGCTTTGATCGCTCTTGACCACGGCGGGCAGCAGCAGTTCGGCCACTTCGAAGGTGGTGAAGCGCTCGGCGCATTGCAGGCACTCGCGCCGCCGCCGGATCTGGCGGCCCTCGCCGGCCAGCCGCGAATCGATCACCTTGGTGTCGGCATGATTGCAAAAGGGGCAATGCATAGCGAAGCCTCAAGGTGCATGCACGCGCATCTGCGGCGCGCGCTCAGCATGCCCTCATCCATACACCGGGAAGCGCTTGCACAACGCGATCACCTCGCCGGTGACGCGCGCATGCACCGACTCATCGCCCGGATGGTCGAGAATATCGGCGATCCAGTGCGACAGCTGCGCAGCCTCGGCCTCCTTGAAACCGCGCGTGGTGATGGCCGGCGTGCCGATGCGCAAACCACTGGAAATCGCCGGCGGCCGCGGATCGTTCGGCACCGCGTTCTTGTTCACGGTGATGTGCGCGCGGCCCAGCGCCGCGTCTGCATCCTTGCCGGTGACGTTCTTGTCGATCAGATCGACCAGGAAAAGATGGTTGTCCGTGCCGCCGGAGACGATCTTGAAGCTTCGCTGCTGCAGCACCTGAGTCATGGCGCGCGCATTGGCCAGCACCTGGGCAGAATAGACTTTGAACTCGGGCTGCAGCGCCTCCAGAAACGCCACCGCCTTGGCGGCGATGACGTGCATGAGCGGGCCGCCCTGCGTGCCCGGGAACACCAGCGAGTTGAGCTTCTTGTGAATTTCATCGTTGGGCTTGGCGAGAATCAGTCCGCCGCGCGGACCGCGCAGCGTCTTGTGCGTGGTGGAGGTGACGACGTCGGCGAAGGGCACCGGGTTTGGGTAATGGCCGGTGGCGACGAGCCCGGCGACATGCGCCATGTCGACCAGAAAGTAAGCGCCGATGGCATCGGCGATGCGGCGAAAGCGCGCCCAGTCGATCTGGCGCGAGTACGCGGAAAAACCCGCGATCACGAGCCTGGGCTTGTGTTCCTGCGCAAGCCTTTCGACCTGGTCGTAATCGATCTGACCCGTGTCGGCCTTGATGCCGTATTGAACCGCTTTGAACACCTTGCCGGAAAAATTGACCTTGGAGCCGTGAGTCAGGTGTCCGCCGTGGTCCAGACTCATGCCCAGAATCGTGTCGCCCGGATTGATCAACGCAAGATACGCCGCGGCATTGGCCTGCGAGCCCGAATGCGGCTGCACGTTCGCATAGGCGGCGCCGAACAATTGTTTGGCGCGCTCGATGGCGAGCTTCTCGGCGATGTCGACGTATTCACAGCCGCCGTAGTAGCGCTTGCCCGGATAGCCTTCGGCGTACTTGTTGGTGAGCACCGATCCTTGGGCTTCCAGCACGCGCGGGCTGGCGTAGTTTTCCGAGGCAATGAGTTCGATATGGTCTTCCTGGCGACGACGCTCCTGGGCGATCGATGCGGCGAGTTCCGAATCGAAGCCGGCAATGGTCATCTGCGCGCTGAACATGAGCAAATCTCCGCGAGTGGGCAAAGGGTTAAATTGTAGCCCAAACGCGCCGCGTACGGGTCGCCGGACCCGCCCCGCACCGGAGTGCGCGGCGGCATTCAGCCGGCGTCGAGAAAAGAGCGCACCACCCGGGTCCAGGCCCGCGCCAGATTGCGGCGATTGTAACCGCCTCCCCCAAGACCGAGCACGCGGCCGTGGCCCTGGGCATCGGCAATGGCGCACAGGCGCGCCGCAGCGTGAGCGTGCGCCTCTTCGGAGAATTGCAGATGCGTGATCGGGTCCCCGGCCAGGCTGTCGGCGCCACATTGTAAAATGATGAAATCCGCCGGAAATTCCTGCAAATAGCTCTCGATGCGTTGCCAGGCCGCGTAAAACTCCGTATCCCCCGCGCCGGCGGGAAGCGGCAGGTTCAATTTGGTGCCGGCGGCGGCGCCCTTGCCGGTCTCCTCGGCCGCGCCGGTGCCGGGATACAGCGAGCGCCCGTCTTCATGAATGTCGGCAAATGAAACGTCGGGGTCGCTTTCGAACGCATAGAACACCCCATCGCCATGATGCGCATCGATGTCCACATACGCGATGCGGCGCAATCCATAACGGGAGCGCAGCAGTTCGATGGCCACGCCGCAATCGTTGAACACGCAAAAGCCGGCGGCGTTGTCGCGGCCGGCGTGGTGCAAACCGGCGATGGGGACGAATGCGCGCCGCTGGTCGCCGCGCATGATCGCCTCCACGGCCACCAGAGTGGCGCCGACGACGGAACTGGCAGCATCGAAGACACCGCGAAACGCCGGTGTGTCCCCGCCATCCAGATAACCCTCCCCGGTCACGGATTTACGTGCGACCAGATCCAGATACTGCGGGGTATGAAAGCTCAGCAACTCTTCCGCGGTGGCGGCGCGCGGCGCCAGATGCGTGACGCGCTCGCTCAAGCCTTCCTGCTGCAACTCATTGACGAAGTGATCATGCCGGTCAGGCCCGAACGGATGCCCGTTGGCGAAGCCATAGCGGGCAATGTCTTTTCCACAGACGAGCGCGACGGGTGCGGACATGTTCCAAAGACTAGCACAGCACATGCCGTGACAAGCGCGGCGCTCTGCCTGATAATCGCAGGCCTTCTCCTCGTGACCCCGCAATCAGGTTACTGCTATGGCTCAGTTCATATTCACGATGAACCGGGTGGGCAAGGTCGTGCCCCCCAAGCGCATCATTTTGCGCGACATCAGCTTGAGTTTTTATCCCGGCGCCAAGATCGGCGTGCTCGGCTTGAACGGCTCGGGCAAATCCACATTGCTGAAAATCATGGCGGGCATCGACAAGGAAATCGAGGGCGAGGCGCGCCCGCAACCCGGCATCAAGATCGGCTATCTGCCGCAGGAGCCCTTGCTGGATGAATCCAAGACCGTGCGCCAGGTGGTGGGCGAAGGCGTCGGCGAGGTGCAGGGCCTGATCGACCGCTTCAATGCGGTCAGCGATCAGTTCGCGCAGGAAATGACCGACGATCAGATGAACAAGCTCATGGAAGAGCAGGCGAAGCTGCAGGACAAGATCGATGCAGTGGGCGGCTGGGAGCTGGAGCGAAAGCTGGAAATCGCCGCGGACTCGCTGCGGCTGCCGCCTTGGGATGCGGTGGTGGGCAAATTGTCGGGCGGCGAGAAACGCCGCGTAGCACTGTGCCGCCTGCTGCTGTCGAAACCGGACATGCTGCTTCTCGATGAGCCGACGAACCACTTGGACGCCGAATCCGTGGCCTGGCTGGAACGGTTCTTGGAAGAATATCCGAGCACCGTGGTGGCCGTGACGCACGATCGCTACTTCCTGGACAATGTCGCCAAGTGGATCCTGGAACTGGATCGAGGCCACGGCATTCCCTGGGAGGGCAACTACTCCTCCTGGCTCGAGCAAAAAGAGCAACGCCTGTCGCAAGAACAGCGGCAGCAGGATGCGCTCGCCAAGACCTTGAAGCGCGAACTGGAGTGGGTGCGCACCAACCCCAAGGCGCGCCAGGCCAAATCCAAGGCGCGTCTGCAGCGCTATGAGGAACTGGCCTCTCAGGAGTTTCAGAAGCGCAACGAAACCAACGAAATCTACATCCCGCCGGGCGATCGCCTGGGGGATCTGGTCATCGAAGCGCGCGACCTGCGCAAAGCTTTCGGCGACCGGCTGCTGATCGACTCGCTGAGCTTCAGTCTGCCCGTCGGCGGCATCGTCGGCATCATCGGCCCCAACGGCGCGGGCAAGACCACCCTGTTTCGCATGCTGGCCGGCATGGAAAAGCCCGATTCGGGCGACATTCGCCTGGGTCCGTCGGTCAAGCTGGCCTACGTCGATCAGTCGCGCCAGACATTGAACGACAAGAAGACCGTCTGGGAAGAAATTTCAAACGGCTTGGACCTGATCAAGGTCGGCAACTACGAAACCTCCTCGCGCGGCTATGTCGGGCGCTTCAACTTCAAGGGTGTGCAGCAGCAGCAGATGATCGGCGACCTGTCCGGCGGCGAACGCAACCGCGTGCACCTGGCCAAGGTGCTGAAGTCGGGCGGCAACGTGCTGCTGTTGGACGAGCCCACCAACGACCTGGACATAGAAACCCTGCGCGCGCTGGAGGAGGCGCTGCTCGCCTTCCCGGGCTGCGCGGTGGTGATCTCGCACGACCGCTGGTTCCTGGACCGCATCGCCACGCATATCCTGGCTTTCGAAGGCGACTCGCAGGTGGTATGGTTTGAGGGCAACTACCAGGAATACGTCGAGGACTTCAAAAAGCGCAAGGGCGATGCCGCCGCCCAACCGCACCGGATTCGCTACAAACCGCTGACGGGCTGAGCATGACGATCTACATCGATCCGCACGACGAATTGCACACCGACTACCAGGGGATCGCGCTGACCTGCCCGCAGTGTCAGACACTGTCGCACCTGACCTCGGCCGGCGTGCCGAGATTCGAGTCATTGTCCCGGAGCAAGCCCAAGCACATCGGCATCGTGTTTCGCTGCGATGCGTGCAGTGAACCGGTGTTCCTGAAGTTTCCGGTCAAGGCCTACACCGACCTGCGGGTGGAACTGGGCAACAACTTTCAGGAAATCGAACGCGCGCGCGAAAGTTTTCCGCTGACCTACCTGCCCGAACAGACCGAGACGCTGTTCAAGGAAGCGCTGCAGTGCTATGCGGCCGGGTGCCTGAACGCATTCGCCACCATGTGCCGGCGAACGGCACAATCGCTGTTCCACGAGTTGGGTGAACTGGGCAAACTGGAGCTGTTCGACACGCTGCAGGACATCCGCCTGCTCGCAGAACTGGACGATGAAACTTTCGGCGTGCTGCGCGCGGTGATTTTCGGCAGCGACACCGACCCCTGGGCGCACCAGCCGCAGGTGGATTCGCAGAGCGCCGGCGTCCTGCTCGAGGTCATGAAAGACCTGCTGTATCAAACCTTCGTGCGCAAAAGCCGGCTGCAGCAGGCGATGACGGTGCGGCGCTTCCTGACGCCGCTGACGCTGAACCCCGCGGGCAAGGCGATCAGCTGAGCAACACGCGTGCGTTGCGGAACAGGCGCATCCAGCCGCCGTCCTCACCCCATTCTGGCGGATGCCAGGAATTCTGCACGCTGCGATAGACGCGCTCCGGATGCGGCATGAGCGCGGTCACGCGGCCATCCATGCTCGTCAATCCGGCAAGACCCAGCGGCGAACCGTTCGGATTCTGCGGATAGCGTTCGGCCACCGCGCCGCGATTGTCCACGAATCGCAGACTCGTCAATCCTAACTGGCTCAATTGGCGCGCCTGCTCGCGCCCGATGTCGGCGCGGCCCTCGCCGTGCGCCACCACGATGGGCAGGACCGAGCCGTGCATGCCGGCCATCAGCACCGAGCGTGAGCGCGGCACTTCGACCAGACTCAATCTCGCCTCGTAGCGCTCGGATGCGTTGGTTACGAATTGCGGCCAGTTTTCCGCGCCCGGGATCAGCTCCTTGAGCGCCGCCAGCATCTGACAGCCATTGCACACGCCCAGCGTGAAGGTCGCACTGCGATCAAAGAAAGCGCTGAACTCGTCGCGCAGCCGCGAATTGAAAAGGATCGACTTGGCCCAGCCCTCGCCGGCGCCGAGCACGTCGCCGAAGGAGAACCCGCCACAGGCGACCAGCCCGGTGAACCTCGACAACGCCGCGCGGCCGCTGAGAATGTCGGTCATGTGCACGTCAAAGGCGTCAAAGCCGGCGCGCGTAAACACAGCCGCCATTTCCACCTGGCTGTTCACGCCCTGTTCGCGCACGATGGCAATGGCCGGGCGGGCGCCGCGCGCGATGTAAGGAGCGGCGATGTCCTCGGTGACATCGAAAGTCAGGCGCGAATGCAGGCCCGGATCGTGCGCATCCAGAATCTGTTCGTACTCCTGGCGGGCGCACTCGGGGTTGTCGCGCAATTCCTGGATACGAAATGAGGTCTCGCTCCACAGTCGCTGCAGTTCGATGCGCGATCCGGAAAAAAGAGGCGCGCGATTGGCGCGAATGGTCACGCTCGAGTCATCGCGCAGCGTGCCAACGTCACGGCAGCAATCGCGAAGGCCATGCCGTTCGAGAATCTCGAACACCATGGGCACCTGATCCAGCGGCGTCTGGATGACAGCGCCGAGTTCCTCGGAAAAACAGCTCGCGATGACATCCTCGGTGCGGCCCAGATCGATGTCCAGTCCGCAATGCGCCGCAAAGGCCATCTCCAGCAGCGTGATCAGCAGGCCGCCGTCGGAGCGGTCGTGATACGCCAGCGCAAGATCCAGGTCCTTGATCTCGCGCAGCGCCGCGAAAAATGCGCGCAAGCGTTGCGGCGAATCAAGATCCGGCGCCACGCCGCCGCTAAGGTTGTGCACCTGCGCCCAGCAAGAGCCACCCAGACGGTTCTGGCCGTTGCCCAGATCGATGAGCAGCAACCGCGAACTGGCGTGCCGGCGCAGCATCGGCGTGAGCGTGGCGCGCGCGTCCTCGACGGGCGCGAAGGCGGAAATGACCACGGACACGGGCGCAACGACGCTGTGTCCTCCCTGCGCATCGCTCCACTGGGTCTTCATCGACAACGAATCTTTGCCCACCGGAATGGTGATGCCGAGTTCTGCGCACAGTTCCGCCCCCACGGCGCGCACCGTGTCATACAGATCCGCATCCTCGCCCGGCTCGCCGCAGGCCGCCATCCAATTGGCCGAGAGCCGGATGTCGGTGAGCTGACGCACATCCGCCGCCGCAATATTGGTCACCGCTTCGGCGACGGCCAGCCGGCCCGAGGCGCGCGCATTCAACAGCGCCACCGGTGATCGTTCGCCCATGGCCATGGCCTCGCCGGTGTAGCCGACGTAATCGCTCAAGGTGACGCCGACATCGGCCACCGGCACCTGCCACGGGCCGACCATTTGATCGCGGCTGATCAGACCACCGACGCTGCGGTCACCGATGGTGATCAGAAAGCTCTTGTCGGCAACGGTCGGCAGACGCAGCACCCGGTGCAGCGAGTCGGCGAGGCCGTAACCGGCGCTCGACAATGGGCGCGCGGGCTTCGCAAGGCGGCGCACATCGCGGGTCATGCGCGGCGGCTTGCCCAGCAGCACCTCGATGGGCATGTCCACCGGATAGTTGCCTGCTTTGGCATCGATGACCAGCAAACGGCCGTCGCCGGTCACGTGACCGACCACGGCAAAGGGGCAGCGTTCACGCGCGCACAGTTGTTCGAACAGCGGCAGCGCGCCGGGGGCCAGTGCGATGACGTAGCGCTCCTGCGCCTCGTTGCACCACAGCTCCAGCGGCGACAGAGCGCTTTCGGCGCTTGGAATGCGCCGCAGATCGATGGTCCCGCCGCGCTGACTGTGCGCGATCGCTTCGGGCAGCGCATTGGACAGACCACCCGCACCCACGTCGTGAATCAGAAGGATCGGGTTCGCATCACCCATGGCCCAGCAGCGGTCGAGCACTTCCTGCGCGCGACGCTGGATTTCCGGATTGCCGCGCTGCACCGAGGCAAAGTCCAGCTCCGAGGAACTTTGACCGCTGCCCACCGAGGACGCGGCGCCACCCCCCAAACCGATCAACATGGCAGGGCCGCCCAGCACGATCAGCTCCGCCGCCACCACGACGTCTTTCTTTTCGACATGCGAGCGGCGAATGTTTCCCAGTCCACCGGCGATCATGATGGGTTTGTGGTAGCCGCGTACCCGCGCGACCGCGCCGGCGTCAGCCTCCTCGCGCTGCTCGAAGGTGCGAAAGTAACCGCAGATGCTCGGCCGGCCGAACTCGTTGTTGAACGCGGCGGCGCCCAAGGGCCCGTGAATCATGATCTCCAGGGGCGTGGCGATGCGACCGGGTGAGGACGGCGGGAATTCCCAGGGTTGCGGCGCCGCGGGAATGTGCAGGTTGGAAACTGAAAAGCCGCACAGTCCCGCCTTGGGTTTGGCGCCGATGCCGGTGGCGCCCTCATCGCGGATCTCCCCGCCCGCCCCGGTCGCCGCACCGGCGAAGGGTGCGATCGCGGTGGGATGATTGTGCGTTTCGACTTTGATCAGGATATCCACCGGCTCGGTGCACCCTTGATAACGCTGCGATGCAGGATCGGGGAAAAAGCGCTGCGCGGTCGGACCGGCCAGCACCGCCGCGTTGTCACGGTAGGCGGACAACACACCGCGCGAATTGCTGGCATAGGTGGCGCGAATCATGCTGAACAGCGACGCCGGCATGGCCTCGCCATCGATGCGAAAATCCGCGTTGAATATCTTATGGCGGCAATGCTCGGAATTGGCCTGCGCGAACATCATCAACTCGACATCGGTCGGATCGCGATGCATGGCATTGAAGGCCGCGAGCAGATAGTCGATCTCGTCATCGGACAGGGCGAGCCCCCAGTCGGCGTTGGCGTCGATCAGCGCGGCGCGCCCAGCGGCCAGCACAGGGACTGTGCGCAGGCCCCGCGATTCAGCGTGCTCGAACAGCACCTTTGGATCCAGATGATCGACCCAGACGGATTCGGTCATGCGATCGAAAAACAGCGGCGCGATGCGCTGCAAGGCCGCCGCGCTCAACGCCGGCTGCGCATCGATGAAGTAAATGGCGCCGCGTTCGATGCGGCGCACCGCAGCAAGGCCGCACACGTGCACGATGTCGGTGGCCTTGCTCGACCAGGCAGAGAGGGTTCCCACGCGAGGCGTGACCGTCAGATGAGCGCCGCGCTCGGCGCCCACCGTTGCGCTCGGACCGTAGGTGAGCAGCCGGTTGAGCAGCAGCAATTGCGCTTCGCCCAATTGCTCCGCCACATCGACGAAATGCACGAAACGCGAGGCAAGCGCCGTCACGCCCGGTTCAATCTCGCGGACTTTGTTCAGCAATCGATCGATACGGAACTGCGACAGCGCAGGAGCACCCAACAAACTCAGCATCGCAGACCCTCGAATTTACTTGCGAGCGTTCGAATCTCCACCCGGCGTGTACAGGGGAACGGGAAACTGTGCGATGTTCGTGCCTTCCAGCGCCGAGATCTTGCTGACGCCCTGTTTCTTGACCTCATCGATTCTCAAGACCGAGTGCATGGGCAGATAGGTTCGATTGACGCCGGTAAACTCCGCCTTGATCTTCTCCTCGGCGGGGTCCACGACCACGCTGGAACGCTCACCGAAAACCAGCTCCTCGACCTCGATGAACCCAAACAGGCTGCCATGGCTGACCTTGCGGGCGTAAATCTCGTAGACCTTGCCCTGATTGACAAATAGAACCTTAAAAATGTGACTCGCAGCCATTTAGAGGGCTCCCGCCTTGATAATCTCCACCTTTATTATACGGGGCCTGACGCCCTGACGTCAGATCTTGCAGGAGAGAACGAGAATGGCCTTGCGCTTGCGCATCGTGAGCGACCATGCCCGCCGCCTCGGAACCCGGGCATCCAAGGTTTTCGGCGTGCACGGCGGTTCGATTGGTCGCGCCACCGACAATGACTGGGTCTTGCACGATCCGGAACGCTATTTGTCTGGAAAGCACGCGCGCGTGGAGTTCCGCACCGGCAGCTTTTTCATCATCGACGGCAGTTCCAACGGCACCTACGTCAACGGCTCACAGACCCCGCTGGGCAAATCAAACCAGCGCGAACTCAAAGACGGAGACTACCTGCGGCTGGGCGACTACGAAATGCTGGTCAGCATCGATCAGGGCAACGATTTTCCGCCCGATGAGAGCGCAATCGTCGCCTACGGCGGCGGCGCGCCCTCCTCTGCCGTCAAGCAATCGATCGCAGGCGACATCGGCGCCAACCTGGACCTGAGTGAACTGCTGGAGCCCAGCGATGAATTCGGCGCGCCGTCCATCGCGCCGCGGGTGCCGGCGAACGATGCCTACGGTCAGACCGTGACGGAGGAGCCCGAAGCCACGCCGTGGCACATGATGACCCGGCCTTTCAAGGTTGAGCGCAGCCCGGCGGCAGAAGCGCGGCTGACCGAACCGCTGACATCGCCACCTGGACGTACCAAGTCATCCGCTTTGTTTGATGCGGACACCGAACCGGGACTCGCCGAGATCTGCCGCGGCGCAGGCATCGACCTGGATTCCATTGCGCCTGAGTATCGAGCCGCCGCGCTGCAGTTGTGCGGCCGCCTGCTGCGCGAGGTCGCCGTTGGTTTGATGGACGTGTCGCAGTCGGGCAATGAATTCCGCAACCGCTTCCGCATCCCGGCGGCGCCGCGCGATGATGACTCGAATTTCTTCGCGCGCGGCGCGAATGAGGCCGTCAGACGGCTGATCTCAACGACCTCGGTGCGCGGCGGATCGGTGGACGCCATCCGTGAAGGCTTCCAGGACCTTAAATCCCAGCAGGCGGCGATCATCTCGGCCATGCACGCCGCATTCGAGGAGTGCCTCGGCCGCCTGGATCCCAAGGAGTTGGAAGAGCGATTCGAACGCAACGCGAAGCGCGGGGTGTTCGGCACGCAGAACAAGGCCCGTTATTGGGATTTGTACACGGAGTTGTTCAACACGCTGGCGCAACGCCCCAAAGACGGCTTCCCGCATTTGTTCGTCGAAACGTTCGCGCGGTCGTTCGAAGAAAAGATCACCGCCGCCAAAGCCTCGCGTCGCAGCGCCTTCGGTGCGGATCGTGAGGAACCCGCCGGCGAAGAGCGCGCGGTCGGAGACTATTAGAAAATTGGATTCGGGCCTCAGGATGCCGGCCGGGCCGCCGATACCGGCAACGCCTCGATGATGCGATCCGTCGCGGCGAACGCGCCCGGGTCACGCAAAAAGTCCAACGCCATGTGAGTCGCGTCCTGTCCCCAGAACAGGTGCGTTCCCAATGCAATGGTGGGCACTCCAAACACGCCGGCGGCGATGGCGCGCTCGGTGTTCGATCGCAGCGCCGCCTTGACCTGCGGCCGGTTCATGCCTTCCTCGGCATCGGCCATGTCCAGTTCCTGCAGCAAGACCGTAAAGGCGGCGGCGTTGTCGGGGACGAACCCGTCGCGCCAGACGAAATCGAACAGGCGCGCCACGAGTTTCATTTCCACGCTGCCGTAGATTGCCAGGCGCAGCAGCTTCAACGGATTGAACGGGTGGCCTTCGGGCATCTTGAAGGGAACACCCAGCGAACGCGCGAGCCACGAGACGTGGCGGTAGGTAAACAGCCGCTTGGGCGGTATCTCAGCCGGGCCGCGCTGACCCCAATGGCTCAGGATGCCGGCGAACAGAATGGGTGTCGGGCGCAGTTCACCCAGCAGCCCAAGCGCCTCGAGGCGCTTGAACTGCAGGTAGGCATAGGGCGAGATGAAGTCGAAATACCATTGCATGCCTGCGCGGAACCCTTGGGTTTGGTTTTATATACAGGCCTTACGCTATTCGGCTTTCTCGTTCTTCGGACAGGTGAATGGCTCTTCCTTGCCAGGCGTCTTCGGCACGATTTTTTTCCAATCCGCCGGCACTTCGAATCGATCTGCCGCGACGGGGTCGGTTCGGATGGCGGTGGTCTCGGTGGTGAACTTGACCATGGTCAGCATGCCAGGCGCCTCGGGTTCCGCCGGTTTCGCCGCAACCTCGCTCTCAGGCTTCTTCTTTTTGGAGAACATGCCGGAAAGCAGCTTGCCGCCCACCGATGACATCGCGCGCGCGGCAATGTCCCCAGCCACGCCGCCGCCCGCCACCTTCGAGGCCGCCACCGCCGCCGTGGATTCCGCCACGGCGTCCTTGGTCTGCTGGCCCAGATCGCCGCCGCCTGCCGGCGAACCGCCGCCGCTGCTTGATTTACTGGCCGCGGCGCAATGGGCGCCGCCAAAGGCCATGTGAAACGAGGTTCGCAGTGCCTGACCTTTCAGGTCCCCGGACTTGGCCTTGAGTTCTTTCATCTGTTCGGCATAGGGGGCCAGCATCTGCTGCACCTGACCGGCCATGACGGCCGAGCCTTCCCCCGTCAGACCCAACTTGGTCATATAGGCCTTTTCAAAGGCGAGCTTATCCTCCAGCCCCGGCACTTTGTCACCGGTCAGCCAGACATCGAATCCGAATTGCATGTCGCAGACGTCGCCGGTTTCTTTGTTAGTGCAACTCGTGGTGAGATTCACCACCGAGCGATGCACGTCATGTCCTAAGATCTGGCCGTCGGCGCCGAGATTCTTGACGTCGACTTTCGCCGGCGACATCTGGCATTTGGAGGTATCGAGCGCCGGTTTTGCCGGTTGCGCCGGTTGCTGCGCCGCGCATTGCTTCATCTTCTCCAAATTGTCCACCATCCGTTTTTGGAACTCTTTGCGCTCCGCTTCGGTCGGGAACGGCAGTTCGCGATATTTTTTCTTTTTCGGCTCCAGCTCGTAGCTCACACTCTTGTCCAGACGCACGATTTCTCCGCTCTGCGTCTTGCCGCACAGCATCGACAACATGCCTTCGCAATTCATTTCGTAATCACGGCGCTTCTTGTCGGCAGAGAAACTCTCGGTGGAATTGGCGTGCGCCTTGAAAATCGGAAGCTCGATGGTCGCCTTTTCTTCAACGGTCACATCGGCCGAGGCGACGCCAGCGGCGCCCGCCAGCACTGCACCCAATACAACGCAAAGACCGCGACGCTGCAATTGCATGACCGACATAGGAATCCCCTGTTGAATGTGAAGGATGCACCCGACTGATGGAGAGACCACATTATAGTACAAGCGAAGCAGCAGGCTTAGGCCGGCTCGCACTACAGCTTGTGCGTTGAGAGCAGCAGACTCGTTTCCGTGCGGGCGATGCTGTCGATCTTGCGGATGCGGCTGATCACCTGATCGATGGCCTCAAGACTGTCGGCGCTGAGTTCGGCAATCAGGTCCCAGCGCCCGTTGGTGGTGTGCAGCGTGTGCACGGACGCATCACCGCGCAAGGTGCGCAACACCTTGTCCAGGTGATTGCCCTCCACTTCGATGGTCATCATGGCGGCGATGCGATGCGTGTCGGTTTGCGGTCGCAGGCGCACGCCGTAGCCGGCAATCGTGCCCGAGCGCTCCAGTTTGGCGATGCGGTTCTGCACGGTGCCTCGCGCCACCTGCAGCGATTTGGCAAGCGAGGCTACGGACGCCCGGGCGTTGGCCCGCAGCAGGGCGATCAGTTGCCGGTCGATGTCGTCCATTCTGAGCCGCCTCCAGGATTGATCAATATGGCAATTGTAACTGTCATTTTGATCTATTTATAGCATATTCTAGTCGTTCTGCTGCCTTCTTGTTAGCGCCAAAACCCCGGATCATGACCCTTTATTGATCGGGAGTTGCCCATGGTCGACTACATCGGCGTCAGTGACGTTGCGCGTCTGATTCAATCCGTCGGCGCCGGGACCTTCATCGAGCGTCTCGCCGCGGAGATCGAACTCGACTACCGCCGCTGGAGTGAGTTCGAGAAATCCGCGCGCCTCGCCAGCCACTCGGACGTTGGTGTCATCGAACTCATGCCCACCAGCGATGGCCGCCTGTACTCCTTCAAATACGTCAACGGGCACCCGAAGAACACCGCTGCAGGCCTGCTCACGGTGACGGCTTTCGGCGTGCTGGCCGATGTCGCCACGGGATATCCGCTGCTGCTGTCCGAACTCACCGTCACCACCGCGCTGCGCACCGCGGCGATGTCGGCGCTGGCCGCCAAATGGATGGCGCGCAAGGATTCACGCGTCATGGCGCTGATCGGCAATGGCGCGCAGAGCGAATTCCAGGCCATCGCCTTTCACCGCATGCTGGGCATCCGCGAATTGCGGCTGTTCGATGTCGATCCGCTGGCGAGCGCCAAGCTCGAGCGCAATCTGCGCGCCATGCCCGAGTTGTCCGATCTGAGCATCACCCGCGCCTCCTCCACATCGGAAGCCTGCCGCGGCGCCGATATCCTCACCACCGTGACGGCCGACAAACGCAACGCCGTGATTCTGACGCCGCCGATGGTCCGTCCCGGCATGCACCTCAATGCGGTCGGCGGAGACTGCCCCGGCAAGACCGAACTGCATGCCGATGTGCTGCGCATGCCGGGCGCACGCGTGGTGGTCGAATACGAACCGCAGTCGCGCATCGAAGGCGAGATTCAGCAAATGGAAGCGCAATTTCCGGTCACGGAATTCGCCGATGTGTGCAGCGGCAAGACGCCGGCGCGCACCTCCCCGGAACAGATCACGATCTTCGACTCGGTCGGGTTTGCTCTTGAGGACTATTCCGCGCTGCACTTCCTGCACAAGCTGACGAAAGAACAGCGCCATGCGGCGCGCCAGATCGATCTGGTGCCCGTGCTCGAGGATCCGAAGGACCTGTTCGGCGGCACGCTGGGCGGCGGCACGGCACGCGCGCGACTGCGCAAGACCGCCTGACGGGTAACGCGCATGCCCACTCCGGTTTCCCTGATTGGCGCCCCTACCGATATCGGCGCCGGCATGCGTGGCGCGTCCATGGGACCCGAAGCCCTGCGCGTCGCGCGCATCCGTCCCACGCTGGAATCCCAGGGCGTGGAGGTTCTGGACCGGGGCGATCTGAGCGGGCCGGCCAATCCGGATCTTGCGCCGCTGGCCGGGTATCGGCACCTGGAGCAGGTTCGCGCCTGGACGCAGTCGGTTCACGATGCCGTATCCGCCGAACTGGCGCTCGCCCGGCTGCCGATTCTGCTGGGCGGTGATCACTGCCTGAGCATCGGTTCGATCAGCGCCGTGGCGCGGCGTTGCCGCGAGCGTCAACAGCCGCTGCGCGTGATCTGGCTGGATGCGCATGCGGATTTCAACACCAGCGTGCTGACGCCGAGCGGCAACATTCACGGCATGCCGGTGGCATGCCTGTGCGGGCACGGCCCTGACGAATTGATCCGCATGAGCGGCGCGGTCCCGGCAATCGATGCCGGCGTGATCCGGCAGATCGGCATCCGCAGCGTTGATCAGGGCGAGAAGCGCTTCGTACATGAAGTGGGCATGGAAGTGTTCGACATGCGCTACATCGACGAAGTGGGCATGCGCCGCACGCTGGAAATTGCACTGGAAAATCTGCCCGCCGATGCGCATCTGCACGTCAGCTTCGATGTCGACTTTCTCGATCCGGATATCGCGCCGGGCGTCGGCACCACGGTGCCGGGCGGACCTTCGTATCGCGAAGCACAGCTGTGCATGGAAATGATCGCCGACACCGGCCGCATGGCATCGCTCGACATCATGGAGCTGAATCCGGCGCTGGATATCCGAAATCGCACCGCCGAGGTGGCGGTGGACCTGGTCGCCTCGCTGTTCGGCAAGAGCACCTTGATGCGGCGCTGAGGGATCTCACGCAATGGCAGTCAATATACTGAAGTAGCTTGCGGCCGCGCGATCCATGCGCAGAACGCCCTCGTCATCTCTCAGGCGAAGCGCTGCAGGGAATAATCCGCCGGATCCACTGCAACCGCAGCGGACGGCGCGCGCCGGACGACGCTGTCGGCAACGAGACGTCCGGACGCTGCCGCCAGCGTCCAGCCCAGATGCCCGTGCCCGGTATTCAAGAACAGATTGTCGAGCCGCGTGGCGCCGAGAATCGGCACGCCGTCGGCGCACATTGGTCGCAGTCCGGTCCAGGGAAGAAAGTCCCCGGAAGTCATTTTTTCTGCAAAGCGCGGGAACATGCGCTCCAGCAGACGCTTGAGATTCTCGATGCGCTGCGGCCGGATGGACAGATCGTAACCAGCCAGCTCCGCCGTTCCGGCGACCCGAACGCGGTCCTCGCCCACCGGCACGACAACGGCATGCAGGTCGGCATCTATGATGCCGATGCGCGGCGCGGCCTGCGCAGCGCGTCCACGCGGCATGGTGATCGAATATCCCTTGCCGGGACGGATGGGAAGACTCAGCCCCGCAGAGCGGGCCAACAGCGGCGAATAACTGCCGGCCGCGAGCACATAGGCATCGGCCTGTAAAGACTCCCCGGCACACTGTATATGGCTGATGCGCCGGCCCTGCGCGTGGATCGAATCCGCGCTCAGTCCGAAGCGCAGCCGGGCGCCGCCCTGCTCCAGCACGCGGGTCAATTCGCGGCAGAACAAATGCGCATCGCCGCCCTCATCGGTCGGGTAGTGAATTCCGCCGACGAGTTGCCCGGCAATCGGCGCAAGCGCCGGCTCCAACGAAAGCAGCCCCGCTTGATCCAGCGGCCGGAACGCCAGACCGTGCCGCGCCAGCGCCTCGGCAGCATGCAACATCTGTCGTTGCATCGCTTCGCTGCGAAACACGGCGATCAAGCCGCGTGCTTGATGCTCGTAACGGATCGGCGTCTGCTCGCGGATCTGCTGCATCAATTGCAGGCTGTAGATGGCCAGGCGAAGATTCTTCTGCGTATTGAGCGCAAAGCGCTCCGGCGTGGAGTTGCGCAGAAAACGCGGGCCCCAGGTGAGCAAGCCAGGGATTGCTTTGGCGCGCAACAGCATGGGCGCGTCTTCGCGGCCGATCCAGCGCAGCACCTGCCAGAAAACACCGGGGGAATTCCACGGCTCGACCAGGCTCGGGTGCAGCAATGCACCATTGGCAAAGCTGGTCTCCAGGCCAGGGCCGGCCGCACGGTCGATGACGGTGACTTGCGCGCCGTCGCGCTGCAGATAGTAGGCGGTGGTGAGACCGGCCAGCCCGGCTCCGATGACGATGACGTGCATGTTTGTGTTCTTTGGCGAAGGCGACATGATATTCAACTGCCCCGCGGAATTGTCGAAAGATTTTTCAAGACGCCGTACGATGGCGGCATGCAACTCGACAACGACGCTCAGACCCTGCTCGCGCGCATCGCCGCATCGGGCATCCCGCCCTATGAAGCCCTCAGCGCCGTGGCCGCGCGCGGCTTCTACGATGCCGGCCGTCCTTATCTTGCCGCCGATCCGCAGCCGGTCGCGGAAGTGCGCGAAGTGAGCGCACCCGGGCCGCGCGGCCCCATCGGCCTGCGCTACTATCGACCGGCATCTGCCGCCAAGCGTCTGCCCATCCTCGTGTACCTGCATGGCGGCGGCTGGGTGCTGGGCAATTTGAATTCCGTCGACCCGGTGTGCCGCGCATTGGCCAACGGCTCGCAGCACATTGTGGTGTCGGTGGACTACCGGCTGGCCCCCGAACATCCCTTCCCCGCGGGCCTCGACGATGCCTATGCCGCCTTGTGCTGGGTGGCCGGACAGGCAGTCGCGCTGGGCGGTGATCCGGATCACATCGCCGTCGGCGGCGACAGCGCCGGCGGCAATTTTTCAGCCGTGGCCTGCTTGCGCGCGCGCGATGAACGAGGACCGCGAATTGCGTATCAGCTTCTGATTTATCCGGCGACCGACTTTCAGATGAAGTCCGAATCGCAGCGTGCGTTCGCCGACGGCTATCTGCTGACGCGCGCCAACCAACAGTGGTTTCACCGGCACTATCTGGGCGGCTTCAAGAACCTGACCGACTGGCGTCTGTCACCTGCCCATGCGGCGGACTTCTCCGCACTGCCACCGGCGTTTGTCCTGACGGCCGAATTTGATCCGCTGCGCGACGAAGGCGAGGACTATGCATTCAAACTGGTTCGCGCCGGTGTGCCGGTGAGCGTTTGGCGTATTCCGGGTCAGATTCACGGCTTCGTCACGATGGGGCGCGTGATTCCGGCGGCGCACGTGGCCATCGACGCGATGGCCGTTGCACTCAGACTGGCGGCCACCGGTGCGCATGACGCAACTGCCGCCGGGGAGTAGCCGGCGGCAGTCGCGAACAAGGCGATCGATGCTTAATTCGCCGGCGCATCCCCCGTGTAGTATGCGATCGCATAAGCCTTGATCGACCCATCTGCCTGCGGTACGCCGTAGACCTTCACGAGCGTTCCGCTGATCAATCCGGCCGTGAGAGCGCTCATGCCCTCGCTGCTGGTGACGTCCACCGGACTGATGGTGACCAAGCCGCCGCTGCGATCGATCTGGTAGGCAAGCGTCGCCGACCCGGCGCTGCTGCTGATCTGCACCGTTGCGGCGGTCACGCCGCCGGGAACCGTCAGCGTGAAGCTTCCGTTCGCATACGCATTGGCGACCGTGCCCAGCGGCAGGCGAGTCGGTACGAGCACCGTGTTCGCCGCCGACCAGCCATCCGGGTTTGAGGTCTGATTCCAGCATGCAAAAGTGATGCCCCAGGGCGTCAGACTGCCAACCGTGCCGCCGAAATCCACGCTGCCGTTGGTCGCGGCGATGAACGCATCGGCCGCCGTCGCGCCGCTGTTGGTCAGGCTCGGGTAGGCAAAATTCCACCACTTGAATCCAGTGATCGCAGCGCCGTTGGCATCGGTGCCATTGGGGTCATCACCGGGTATGTAGTTCAGCTGATAGCTGTAGTCATCGCTCGCCCGCCGGAAGCTGCGGGTCTGCACGAAGCCGGCCGGATCGGCGGCCGTGATGCGGCCATCGTACACCGCGGTTTCGATGTCGATGCTCTGCGCCACCCAGGTTGCCGCCAGCGGGTCAACCAGGCTGGCGTGGATCTTGAATCCGCGCACCAGATTGTGCGAAGCCAGGAACGCAGTGCCGGTGCCGATGGGCGCCGCGTCAGCCTGCGCATCCTGCGGGGTGCGGAAAAAGAACTGCGTGTTCGCATCTACGCTCAACGACACCGGCGCACCGGATTCCCCGGCCACTTCGATCACGCCATTGGCCGCATCCACATGCAGCACATGTCCTTCAGGACTCAGCCAGACGCTGTTGAAATCGCTCGCGACCCAGATGCGGGTCGCCACCAGCGTGCCGTCCTGCTGATAACGGGCCGCGACGCGAAGATACTTGCCCACCAAAGTCGCGGCCTGCGCGGCGAAGTCCTTGATCAGTGTGCGCGTCTTGGCATCCACGTCATACAGATAGGTGCCGTTGAGGGCATCGGCCTGAATTTGCAGCGAGACCGCCGTGCTCACCGGCGTTTGCGGGTTCTGCACGGGCAGCGCCGGCAGATCCTTGGCCAGGGTGATCGAGGCATTGTCCGCCGCCACGGCCGTGACATGACCATACGAGTGACGCAGCACCAACCGCCTCAGATCCTTGCGGTGATGATGACGCACCGGACCGTTAAAATTGACGGCCCAGATCGTGGCCGCCGCGCCCGGACGCTGATGACCGATGATGAAGGCCGGATGCGACAGATCCACTTCCAGATCCAGGGCGCCGTTGCTATCCGCACCCACCACCCACGGCGATGCGAACGCCACCTTGACCGGCACGCTGAGATTGGGCGCGCTGCCCTTTTTGCCTTGAATCTGAATTTGATCCGCCGGAATGCTGCTGCCGGGAACCCCGTCGAAGCCGGGCTGCGGGTCCGCTGCCACCGTGAGCAGCACATCGCCTGGATTGGCGCCCACGGTCAGCGTGGCTCCCGTGTAAGTCCCCAAGGGCACGCTGGCATTGGCGAGAATCTCGCCGAGTTGATCCAGCTGCGCCAGATTCACTGACGGTACCGGTGATTGCGCCGTGAACACGGTCACCGGCGTGCCGCCGCCCTGCGGCATCAGATCGATGCTCAGCACCTTGACGCCGATCAGCGCCCAGTCCTCGCTGGAGGCATCGCTCAAAATCATGGGAACCACGGCGGACTGCGGCGCGGTGCCCGGCGGATTCGTGGCGACGCCGCCCGAACCGCCGCCACAGGCGGCCAGGGTCAGCGCCAGTGCGCCGCTCAACAACAAGCGTAAGTGTCTGCTCGACATGATGACAATGCTCCTTCGATAGTACGAACCGTCTGATCGCAAGCAACGGGTCATGTACTCAAAGCGTTGACAGCGCAGGGCTGCGCGTCGTCGAGAAGAGACGAAAGTGTGCGCCACGCACGCTGCATCTGAGGCTATGATCGAAAAAACGCGAATCGCAGCGGGCGTTCGCAATTCACCATAATCAATGTGAGGCGTCATGGGGCCGCTGTCAGGAGTCAAAGTTCTGGATTTGAGCCGCATTCTGGCGGGACCCTGGGCCACGCAATGTCTGGCTGATTTCGGCGCGGATGTCTGGAAAGTCGAAAAGCCGGGCGCCGGCGATGACACGCGCCAATGGGGACCCCCCTGGCTTGCCGACACGCAAGGCCGCGACAGCACCGAGTCGGCGTACTTTCTGAGCACCAATCGCGCCAAGCGCTCCCTCGCCATCGACATCGCGCAAGCAGAGGGTCAGGAACTCATCCGCAAACTGGCGCAGCGCGCGGACGTGTTCGTGGAAAATTTCAAAGTGGGTGGACTGGCAAAGTACGCACTGGATTGGCCTGCGCTGCAGAGAATCAATCCGTCCCTGATCTACTGTTCCATTTCCGCCTTCGGACAGGACGGACCGGATGCGGCCGGTGCCGGCTACGATGCCATGATTCAAGGCCGCGGCGGACTGATGAGCCTTACCGGCAATCCGCCGGAGTCCGCCGGCGGCGCACCGCAAAAAGCCGGCGTGGCCGTGGCGGATTTGATGACGGGCATGTATGCGGTCGCCGCCATCACGGCCGCTTTGTATGAGCGGCGCGGATCCGGCTTGGGTCAGCATATCGATCTGAGCCTGCTGGACACGCAGGTGGCGATGCTCGCCAACCAGAACCTGAACTATCTCCTGACGGGGCGCGTGCCGCAGCGCATGGGCAGCGCGCATCCCAACCTCGTGCCCTATCAGGCCATGCCGGCCAAGGATGGCGCCTTCATGCTCGCCATCGGCAATGACCGTCAGTTCGCCGACTTCTGCCGCATCGCCGGCCGGGAGTCACTCGCTCAGGATCCGCGCTTCGCCAGCAATGCGGCGCGCGTGGCGAACCGCCGTGAACTGATACCCGAACTGGAGAACTGGTGCCGCGAACGCACGCAAGCGCAGTGGCTGCAGGCGCTCACCGACAACAGCGTTCCGTGCGGACCCATCAACGATCTGGCCGCGGTGTTTGCCGACCCGCAGGTCCGGTACCGGCAGATGCGATTGGACCTGGCGCATCCGCTGGGCGGCACGGTTGCGCAGGTGCGCAATCCCATCTTGTATTCGCGCACGTCGCTGGACTATGCAGTGCCCCCGCCGCTGTTGGGACAACACACGGCGGCGGTGCTGGCCGCAGAGGCCGGCATACCCGGCGATGAATTCAGTGCGCTCAAACTACGCGGAGTGGTTGCGTGATTTTTTCTTCGCAGCGGACCTGACCGGTTTGCGATCGGCCACTTGTTTGAGATTGGCGGCGACGCGCTCGCGTTTCTTGAATTCCGCGATCTCCTCGCGATCGACGCTCACATCCGGCGGGACATCGAAACCCAGCCGCACCGAGCCGCCCCGCACACGTTGCACCGACATCACGATGTCATTGCCGATCCGCAGCTTCTGCCCTGCGCGGCGCGTAAAACAAAGCATACGCGAACACACTTCAAACCCAGCCAAGGGTCAAAGCCTACACGCAGATCAGATTCCAAGCTACAGTTAGCGCGCGCCATCACAGGTCAACCTCGCCATGTCATCCATCGATATCGAGTCATTCATAGACGCAGCGCCCTTGAGCCGATTCCAATGGCAGGCCATCGCCATTTGTCTGAGCATCGGCTTGCTGGACGGAATGGACATTCAGCTCATCGGCGTCGCCGCGCCGGCGCTGGCGCACGACTGGGGCCTGCAGCCCAAGGATCTGGGACCGGTGTTCATGGCGGCCCCCGCCGGCATGATTGTCGGGGCCCTGGGGCTGGGTCCGCTGGCGGACCGCTTCGGGCGCAAATGGCTCATCATCGCCGCCACGCTGTTGTTCGGACTGCTCACTCTGGCGACTACGCGGGTGACCTCGGTGCCGGAATTGACCCTGCTGCGATTCCTCACCGGCATCGGATTGGGTGGCGCGCTGCCCAATCTCATCTCGCTGGTGAACGAGTACTCGCCCACGCGACTGCGCGGCACCATCACCGCCGTGGCCTTTTGCGGCCTGCCGCTGGGGTCGATGCTGGGTGGACTGCTGGCGCGCTGGGCGATTCCGCAGTTCGGATGGCCCTCGATTTTTTTTATCGGCGGCATCATCCCCATCCTCATTGCCGTTGCGGCCAGTTTTCTGCTGCCGGAATCAATCCGCTATCTGTTGTTGGACGCCGCCAACCGACCGGCCGTCCTCGCCCTGCTGAAAAGAATCGCTCCGCTGGCGGCGATCCCGGCTGACGTGACCCCGGCGCTGATGGCGCCGCTGCAGCAGAAGTCCTCGCCGCTGGACGTATTCGGGCCGAATCGAACGCCGACCACCTTGCTGTTGAGCCTGAGCATCGGCATGAACATGTTCATGCTGTATTTTCTTCTCAACTGGATTCCCACGCTCATGCACATTGCCGGCATGACGCAGGCCAATGCGCTGTGGAGTTCCATCCTGATCAATCTCGGCGGCACCCTGGGCGCCTTCTCGTGGGGCATCCTGATGGACAGGTTCGGCAATTTCCGCGCCATGAGCTTTGCCGGCGTCACCGCCGCCGCGGCCATCTTGATGGTGGGCTTCGGAAACGAATCCAAAGTCCTGCTGCTGCCGGCTCTGTTCGTCACGGGCTTTTGCGTTCTGGGTGCGCAGATCGGGGCGTATTCGCTGATCGCGTCGGTCTACCCCACTAAGATCCGATCCACCGGCGTGGGCACGGTCCTGGGCATCGGCCGCCTGGGCTCGGTCTTCGGTCCGCTGGCCGGCGCTTTGATGCTGACCCTGGGATGGCCCATTCCGCTGATATTCGCAGCCGTCGCCGTACCGGGCCTGATTTCGGCGCTGGGCATCTGGGCCACCGGGCGGCTGCCGCGGAATTTTTCCTGAAGCACACTGCAACGGCATTGCCCCGGCGCAGTATCCGCCGGCGCTTGTAATAACCATCGGCGCGGCCGGGTCTGCTGACCAAACGACCTGGAGACTGTTGCCCATGCGCATTTCGCTCGCCCTCAGCGCCCTGTTAATCGTGCCTGCACTCGATGGCTGCGCGACCCAGGTGGCCCATTTCAAGAAACAAGACGCCGAAGCGCGTGGCGCGCCGGAGCGCTGTTTCGGCGTTGCCCGAGCGGGCCAGAATGACTGCAAGACGCAGGCCCACATCTGCGCCGGCTGGTCCCGCCAGGACCACGACACTGCCGCATTCGTCTACCTGCCCGCCGGCACCTGCGAGCGCATCGTCGGCGGCAGGCTCCAGGAGAACACCTAGTTGGGTGCCGCGACGCCGCCCACCGCCGTGCTCGTTTCCCTGCTGCGGTTGGGCGAGCAGTCGGCTGAGCTTGCCTTCGACCGCTTGTCGCGATCCGCGGCGCTCGGCGCCACCGACCCGTATCGCGGCATGCTGGCGCGGGTGGCAGCGGAGGAGCATCGTCATGATCGCGAACTCGCCGCCGTTACCGGTCACATCCCGAGGTTGCGCATGAGCGGTGCGGTGCGCCGATTCTTCATCGGATTGCGCGACCGCGACATCCGCGTGCACCTGTCGAGGATCGCCGCGCTGGATGCCTGCGTGTGCCAGATCATCACACAGGTCTTGTCATGCAGCCTGCGCTCACCGGCTGAATCGGGCCTGCGCATGACCTTGGCCGGCATCCGGCAGGACGAAGGCCGCCATGTGCGCATCTCGCGCCGGGCTGCGCTGCGCTACGGTGCATCCGACGGCCTGATGCGCGAGATGGACCTGCAGACGCGCAGTGCGTTCTGTGCCGTCCTCGAAAGGCACGCGGAAGATTTCCAATCACTCGGTGTGAATGCCGGCGACCTGCTATGCCGACTCAGCCGTGCCACGCCATGAATTGACGGCAATGCCGGTCAGCCTGGCGGTGCTGGGCACCGGTTCCAAGCTGCCCGGGCCCGCGATCGGCAACGAGGCATTGCTTGCGGCGGTGGCGCCCTTCATTTCCAGCGCCGATGCGCGCCTGGGCAAACGCATCGGCGACAAACTGGGCGTGCGCTTCCGGCACCTGTCGCGCAGTTTCGCGCAAGCGGCCGGCGCACCGCGACCGCAGGACGATGCGCCGCATCTTGCCGCCGACGCGTTGAGCGCCGCCATCGCAGGCAGCGGCCTGGACTGGGACTCGATCCGGTTTCTGATCGGTCACACCACCACGCCGCACACTCTTCTTCCCTCGAACATCGCCTGGAGCGCCGATCGGTTGGGCTATGGCGGCCCGCATGTGGAACTGCGTCAGGCGTGCACGGGTTTCGCAGCCGCCACGCTCATCGCGGCCAGCATGCGCAGCGCCGGCATATCGCCGGTGGCCATCGTCGGATCCGAACTGGGCTCCACGCTGTTCGATCCGCGCGCCATTGCTACGGATCGCGCGCAGCTGGTGAACCTCATGCAAATGGGCGACGCGGCCGGGGCCATCGTCCTGGGCGGCGGCGGCGCCGCCGGCGATTCGCGCATCGAATTCGTCTACTACGGCAGCAACGGATTGGGCCGGGAACCGGGGATCTGCATTGCGCAGGGGGGATCCGGGGCGCCCGTGGTCACGACCCTCGGCATCCCTCATTTCACTCACCGCTTCGATTCGGTGCGCGAGTACGGCCTGAATCTGCTGCGCGAGGCACTCACGGTGTGCAAGCTGGCAGGCTTTGACCGCAGCACGGTGGATTGGTGGATCCCTCATCAGGCCAATGGGCGTATGGTGGAAGTGTGCGCCCGCCATTTGCAGCTGCCGGCGGAGCGCATCGTCTGCGACGCGGATGGAGTCGGCAACACCGGCAGTGCCGCGATCTGGGTATCCCTTGACCGCCTGCGGCGCTCAGGACGACTGCGGCCGGGGAACCGGGTGGCGGTTTTGGGTGCCGAAGCTAGCAAGTATATGTTTGGCGGATTCATTTATGTGCATGGCGAGAACTGAAGACAAGCGCTCCCGATGATCGATGCAGCGGTGACGGCGAGCAATTTGAGCAAATCGTTCGGCGCCAACCACGCGCTGCGCGCAGTGTCGTTGAAAGTTGCGCCGGGCCAATGTCATGCGCTGTTGGGGCCCAATGCCAGCGGCAAGACCACGCTGCTGCGGATCATGGCCGGGCTGCTGGATCCGGATGAGGGCAGTGTTCGCAGCCTTGGTCACGATGTGGTTCGAGAAAGGCACGCCTACCTGCCCAAGATCGGCTATGTGCCGCAGCGCTTCTGCTACTACGAAGAGCTGACCACTCGCGAAAATCTGCGCTTTATTGCAAACATGCGGACCATCGGGGCCGAGGCGCCGGTCATCGAGCGAGCGCTGCACGAGTTCGCTCTCATCGACTGCGCCCGGCGTCGAGCCGGGTTCTTGTCAGGCGGACAGCGGCAACGGTTGATGCTCGCCGGCGCATTGCTGCATCAGCCGGCATTGCTGCTGCTGGACGAGCCGACCACCGCGTTGGATTCCCGCGCTCGCGACGCGCTCTGGCAGCGCCTGGGCACGCTGTTGGCGGCTGGAGTGACTGTCATTCTGACCACGCACGAAGCGGGCGATGCGCAGCGCTGCGATTCAAGCACGGTCATGGCCGATGGCGCGGTGGTGGATGCGAGCGCGGCCGGGAATCGACCATGAGCATTGCGTCCCCGGCACAGGCCACGATACCGCGCACGACCTTGTTCCGTACCCGGTTGCGCCGTGTCGTCGCGCTCGCCTGGAAGGAATGGCTGCAGCTGTGCCGCGACCGTGCGAGCCTGGGCATGCTGATCGGCGTGCCGCTGCTGCAGATCCTGCTGTTCGGTTGCGCGATCGAATTGGCGCCGCATGCCGTTCCCATGGTGCTGGTGCCGCCACCCTCCACCGCGGCTGCGGATCCGGGCATGCTGCAGCGCCGGCTCGCATCGCAGCCGGCGTTTGCGCAATTGCGCATCGAGCCTTCCATCGAGCGTGCGCAGGCCGATCTGCTCAATGGCAAGGCCGTGGTGGTGATCGACGCCACAACGCGCCCCGTGCGCATTCTCGTGGATGCCACCGATCCGGTGCTGGCGGCGCAGGCCGCCAATGCCATCGAGCGCTTCGCGCGCTCGCTCGGCAATGCGGATCTGGAAGAAGACTCTTCCAAGCCGGCCTTCGAAGTGCGCATGCTCTACAACCCGCAGGCGAATTCTCAAGCGTATCTGGTGCCGGGGTTGCTGGGCGTCATACTCACCATGACCATGGTCATGATGAGCGCTCTGACGGTCTCGCGCGAGCGCGAGCGAGGCACGTTTGAGGGTCTGGCGATTCTGGGCATCCGGCCGGCGGAACTCTGGGCCGGAAAGCTGCTGCCTTACCTCCTGTTCGGTATGCTGCAGGCCGTGTTGATCTTGATCGTGGCGCGCGCTGCCTTCGACATCCAGATCCAGGGGTCGGTGCCGGCCATCCTGATCGCCACGATGTTGTTCGCATGCGCCAATCTGGCGCTGGGATTTCTGTTCTCCTGCCTGGCCCGCCAGCAGATGCAAGCCATGCAAATGAGCTTCTTCTTTTTTCTGCCTTCATCGCTGCTGTCGGGATTCATGTTCCCGTTCGTCGCGATGCCGCATTGGGCGCGCTGGATCGGCGAACTGCTGCCTCTCACGCATTTCCTGCGCATCGTGCGCGGCATCACGCTCAAGGATGTGGATGGCGGATTCGTGATCGCTGAGTCGCTGCCCATCCTGCTGTTCGCAGTCGCTGCCTCGATCGCAGCGCTGATCGCGATGAACCGCCGGATGCGCGCCTGACAGCCTCAGCGCGCTTCGTCAAAATCCTGCGCAATGTAGGCTCGGATCCGCTGCTGCGAGGGTTCATCAACGGGTGTCTTATCGAGCAACGCGAGCAGTTTTCTGCGGGCGATGATCCTGCGGCGAACCAACTGCCGATTGAAGGCGATATCCTTGTCGCGACGGACAACATACTTGGCAATCGCCAGATCATGCGGATCCAGACACAGGCCGCGCACGCCGTCTGTATCGCCGGGCGGCAGGTTCACCAATCTCGCCTTCCACCCATCAGGCAGGATCGCAGTCGTTTCATCAACGGGGTCCGCGTAGTATCCAAAACTCTCATGAAACTGAGAGTGCACGCCAATGGCATTCAGCCATTCGGTCCGATCCGCGTGCTTGGTTGCAATCAGGTCGACTTCGGCGGACAGCACGAGGTCATCCGCCAGATCCGGGTGTTTTCCGTGCAAAGACTGGCTGCCAATGATGACGAATTGCTTCTCGCCCGTGATTCTGCCCGCCGCGCGCAGCACATGATCAACCTGTTGCTTCGTCATACATCCGCTTCAGCTGTGCCGGTTGCAGCAATCCGACAAACGGCATCGACTGCCTGAGCCTCACGGCCGCATCATCACGGCCGAGCATGACGGCGAACAGGGCGCCATCTGTCGCGCCGCTCGCAAGTTCCTGCCATTCATCGTAAGCCGAAACCCACATTCCCTGGTTCTTCCAGCGATGCAGATTAGCGAGGATCTGCGCACGGATTTGCTGTGTGGAAAAATCGCGAATGACGGCCATCGCGATGCTTCGCTTCAGTTCGTCCAACTCGACATGAGAAAATCCGGCGCGCGGCGCAACCTGCACGCCCCGATCGTTCAACTCAAGGGTATCACCCTCACCCAGCCCCCATCCCTCAAGCGTGGCTTTGGGAAGAATGACGCCGAGGGAGTTTCCAATGCGCCGTATCGACAGCTTCATGGTGTTGTTATAACACGTTATAACGCCGATTTCAACGCGACTGCCAGCCCTGAAGAGGCCTCAGCCGCCTAAGGCGGGATCAGCCGCCGCTTGCCGTCGCTGGAGAGCATCACGCCGGGCTCGTCCAGGTTCAACCGGTCCCACAGCTCGCAGGTCACCTGGCGATGGCGTTGGTCCAGCGCCTCGCAGTAATTCGTGTACAGGCACAGACGTACCTGCGCGCCCTGCCCGTTCTTCACCTTCGCGAACCAATCCGGGTCCGCCAATGCCTGGCGCGCGAGGCCCACGATATCGGCCTGACCGTGCAGCAATGCCTCCTCAGCCTGGCGGAAATGATGGATGCCGCCGGCAAGCACGGTGGGAGTCTGCAGGCCGGCGGCGCGTAACGCGCGCCGGATACGCGTGGCCGGCTCGAGATTGCGTCCAAAGGGCCCTTTGGCATCCGAGTAATACGAGGGCATGCATTCATAGCCGCTGCGTCCGGTATACGGATAAACCGCCTCGCCCACCTTGGGCTGCATGGCATCTTCAAATTTGCCGCCGCGCGACAGTGAGATGAAGTCCATGCCGGCTGAGGCGAAGCGGCAGGAAAAATATTCAGCGTCCTCGACACTGCTGCCGTTGTCGATGCAGTCTTCGGACAGCAAGCGGCATCCCACCGTGTAGTCCGCGCCCACCGCTGCGCGCACGGCCGCATACACCTCCAGCGGCAGCCGCACGCGCTGTTCACGCGCACCGCCGTAGCCATCGCCGCGGGTGTTTAGGGCTGACAGGAACGATGCCATGGTGTATGCGTGCGCATAGTGCAGTTCGACGCCGTCGAACCCGGCGCGTTTGGCGCGCCCGGCGGCAGCCGCGAAGCTGCCGGGCAGGGTCTTGGGCAAGTCACGCACCGCAGGCACCTCGACATCCGTGACACGCTCGCGAAATCCCTTCTGAAGCGACTCCCAGTCGCGCGCAGTCAGCGCCTGCTGCAGTTGATCATCATCGAGCTGAGCGAGGGCGGCGCGCACCGCATCCTCCGGCATATCGGCAAGCCGCAGAAATTCGCGGTGCCGGTCGGTGATCAGCAAATGCCGCTGAAGAAACTTCTCGCGCGTGGGACGGCGCCGCACATTGAGGAAATCGATGATCTGAATGAAAAGTTTGGTCTCACCCTGGCTGGCGCAGCGCACCCGCTCGGTCAATTCCCACAAGCCCGGCAGGAAGCGGTCGTGACCGATGCGCAGCAGCGGACCGCTGGGCACGTCGCGCACACCGGTGGCTTCGACCACCAGGGCTCCCGGCCGTCCGCGAGCGAAACGCTCGTACCATGCCAGGACATCGGGGGTGACCTCGCCCTCTTCCGAGGCGCGCCAGGGCACCATCGCCGGCACCCAGGTGCGGGAGGCGAGCGTCAGCGCGCCAACCTTTATCGGCGTGAACAGCCGCGACTGCGCCGCCTCGCGAGCGTCGGGCCAGGGCGCCTGCAGAGGCGCGTACTTGATCCGCTCAGGCGGACGCCACGTGGCCATGGATGGGAAGCTTGATGGTGGAGTCGGTGGCTACATCGGGAATGACAGCCGTGGCCTCGATCTCCACCAGCGCCTGCTTTTCCATCAAGGCGCTGACCTGCACCACCGACATGGTGGGGAAGTGCCGGCCCAGCACGGCCGTGTAACCGGCGCCGATCTCACGCAATTCCTGATAGTAGGCCTCGCGGCTGAGCACGAACCAGGTGAGCCGCACCAGATGTTCCGGCGTGCCGCCGGCCTGCGCCAGCACTTGCATGATATTGCTCAGCGCCTGACGCACCTGTCCGGCCAGCGTGTCGCTGTCGAATTTTCCCTGTGCGTCCCAGCCGATCTGGCCGGCGATGAACACCAGCCGGCCGCGCGCGGCGATGCCGTTCGAATAACCCTTCGGGCGCGGCCACTCCGGCGGCTGCAACACGTCGTGAATCATGCGGATTTCCCCGTGAGTAGATCGCGGCCGATGATGAGCTTTTGCACTTCGCTGGCTCCTTCGTAGATCCTGAGCGCGCGAATTTCGCGGTACAGGCGCTCAAGCACCTCGCCGCTGACCACGCCGCGGCCGCCGAACATCTGCTGCGCACGATCGATGATCCACTGCGCCGATTCCGTCGCGGTGAGCTTGGCCATGGCCGCTTCGCGCGTCACCGGCTTGCCGCGGTCGCGCAGCCACGCCGCGCGATAGGTCAGCAGCGCCGCCGCATCGATCTGCGTCGCCATGTCGGCGAGCGCCGCCTGCGTGAGCTGGAAGTCGGACAGTGTGCCGCCGAACATGCGCCGCTGCTGCGTGTGGCTCAGCGCCTCCGCCAGCGCGCGCCGCGCGAAGCCGACGGCAGCAGCCGCCACGGTGCTGCGAAACACATCGAGCGTGCGCATCGCGATCTTGAATCCCTCGCCCTCGGCGCCGATTCTCTGTTCTTTCGGGATCACGCAATTCTCGAACACCAGCCGTGCCATCGGGTGCGGCGCGATCAATTCGATGCGCTCGGCCACGCGCAGCCCCGGGGTCTCGGCATCGACGACGAACGCGGAAATGCCCTGCGCGCCGACGCTGCCGTTGGCGCGGCGCTCGCCGGCGCTGGTGCGCGCGAACACGCAATAAAAGTCGGCAATGCCGCCGTTGGATATCCAGGTCTTCTGGCCGTCGAGCACATAATCAGAACCGGACTTGCGCGCCGTCATCTGCATGGCGGCGACATCGGACCCCGCATCAGGCTCCGACAACGCGAAGGCGGCAATGGCGGTGCCGGCCGCCACGCGCGGAAGATAACGCTGCTGCAGCGGCTGTTCGGCGGCGAGGGACAGCGCACCGCTGCCCAGGCCTTGCATGGCGAAGGCAAAATCTGCCAGGCCGTCGTGAAAGCTGAGCGTCTCGCGGATCAACCCGATGGCGCGGGCGTCGAACTCCTGCAGCGCGCCGCCGAACTCCTTGCGCACGCAATAGCGGGTGAAGCCTGCCTGGCCCAGACGGCGGACCAGCGCACGGCAATGCGCATCCACCGCATCGCAGGCTGCCGGATGCTCATGCCCGAGTTCGGATTGCGCCCAGGCGCCGATGTGCTGCGCCAGTTCGCGATGCGGCGCGTCGAAAAAGGGCCAGTCCGTGTGCGAAGCGAGCCGCATCTCAATTCCCCTTGAAGACGGGACGCTGTTTGGCGGCGAACGCCTCGAAGGCGCGGCGGAAATCCTCGGTCTTCATGCACAGCGCCTGCGCCTGCGCTTCGGACTCGATGGCCTGATCCAGCCCCATGTTCCACTCCTGATTGAGCATGGTCTTGGTGATGCCATGCGCGAACGTCGGGCCTTCGCTCAAGTTCTGCGCCAGCTGCCGGGCGGCCGGATGCAATTCATCCGCGCTCACCACACGGCTGAAAAACCCGCAGGCCAGCGCTTCCTCCGCCGGCACGCTGCGTCCGGAGAAAAGCCATTCGGCGGCGCGGCCGTGGCCGATGATGCGCGGCAGAATCGCGCATGCACCCATGTCGCAGCCCGCCAGTCCAACGCGCGTGAACAAAAATGCCGTCTTGGATGCCGGCGTGCACAGACGGATGTCGGCGCACATGGCCATGATGGCGCCGGCGCCGGCGCAGATGCCGTCGACCGCCGCCACGACGGGCTGCGGACAACCGCGCATGGCTTTGACCAGATCGCCGGTCATGCGGGTGAAATCCAGCAGCTCCGGCATGCTCATGCGCGTCAGCGGACCGATGATTTCATGCACGTCACCGCCTGAGCAGAAATTGCCGCCGGCGCCGGTCAGCACGATGACCTTGACGTCGGTTGCATACGGCAGGCGGCGGAACAAATCGCGCAACTCCGCGTAGCTGTCGAAGGTCAGCGGGTTTTTCCGCTCCGGGCGGTTCAACGTGATCCAGCCGACCTGCCCCTGCATTTCCCACAGAAAATGCTTTGCCTGGTAAGCGCTCAAACTCTGCCTGCCTACGTCCATCATTCCTCGCCTTGCCGCAAACACACGCGCAGCCGTGACAACAACTCATTCATCGCACGCTTGTCGCGCGCATTCAAGCCTTCGAACATGCCCACGATCCATCGCTCGTGCTCGATGGCCATCTGCTCGAACACCCGCCGCCCCTCACGCGTGAGCTTGATGCGATAGGCGCGCCGGTCATGCGGGTCCGCCGCGCGCACCACGAGGCCGGCGTGCTCCAGCTGATCCGCGATTCCCGTGACGTTGCCGCCGGTCACCAGCATGCGCCGCGACAGCTCGCCCATCTGCAGGCCCTCCGGCGCGCGCTCGAGCTGCGCCATGAGATCAAAGCGCGGCAGCGTGGTGTTGAAGCGCGATGCCATGGCCTTGCGCACGCGCACCTGAATCAGATTCGAACAGGTGAGCAGACGCAGCCACAATCGCAGTGAATCGTGATGATCTTGCGTCAGACGGGATTCAAGGTCCAACGGCCGGCGGTCCAACGGCCGGCGCCCCGGCGGCCGGCGGCCCGGCGCACGGTCGCTGCGCGCGGCGCGCGCGCTCACATCAACTCTCCACCGGCAACGACAATACTTTGCCCCGTGATCGACTCACTCCCCGGCATGCACAGCCACGCGACCGTGTTGGCGACCTCCTCGGGCTGAATCAAGCGGCCCTGCGGATTGGTCTTGGCCATCACCTGCACTGCATCGCTGATGCTGCGCCCGGTGACGGCGGCGATTTTCCGGGCGGCGTCCTGCACGATGTCGGTATCCGTGTAACCGGGACACACGGCATTCACGGTGATGTTGCGGCTGGCCACCTCGCGCGCCACCGCGCGCGTCAGTCCGACCACGCCGTGCTTGGCGGCGCAGTAGGCTGCGACATAGGCGTAGCCGGTCAGGCCGGCCGTGCTTGCGATGTTGACGATGCGGCCGAAGTTGTTCTTCATCATTTCCGGCAGCGCTGCCTGAATGCAGAAATACGTGCCGGTGAGATTGATCGCGAGCAGCCCGTTCCACAGCTGATCGTCGCGCTTGGTGATGGGCGCGCTGCCGGCCTGGCCGGCGTTGTTGATCAGCAGGTCGATGCCGCCGAACACCGCGCGCGCGGCGGCGAAAGCCGCATCGACCGATTCCCGCTTGCTCACGTCCGCGACCACGCAATGCGCCTGCGCACCCGCCGCTTTGAGTTCATTCGCAACCGACTCCAGCGTCGCCGCCGTCCGTCCCAGCAGCGTCACCTTGGCGCCGCAGGCCGCGAGCCGGCGCGCAATGCTGACGCCGATGCCGCGCCCCGCGCCCGTCACCAAGGCGTGCCGCCCATTCAAGGACCCGGCATCGCTCATACCGGCCCCACCAACGCTGCGGCGCGTTCGAGATTGCGCTCCAGCTGTCCCTTGGCGGACTTGTAAGGATCAGGCCAATGCTGCGGGCCATAGCCTTGCGCCGCGGCCTGCTGCAAGGTCCAGGACGGATTTGCCAGATGCGGACGAGCGATGGCGCACAAATCCGCACGGCCCGCGGCCACGATGGAATTCACGTGATCAGCCTCGAAGATGTTGCCCACGGCGATGGTCGGGACATTCAGCATATTGCGCAGCATGTCGGAAAAAGGCGTCTGCCACATCCGGCCATACACCGGCTTCTGGGTGGGCACGGTTTGACCGGAGGAAATGTCCAGAACGTCGGCGCCGGCAGCCACCAGCGCGCGTGCGATCTGCAGCAGATCCGTCTCGCTCAAGCCGCCCGGCGCCCAATCGCTGGCCGATATGCGCACACTCAAGGGCTTCTGCGACGGCCACGCCGTCCGCACCGCCTGCAAAACTTCCAGCGGAAAACGCAGCCGATTGGCGACTGAGCCGCCGTACTCATCCAGGCGCTGGTTGGTCAGCGGTGACAGAAAACTTGCCAGCAGATAGCCGTGCGCCATGTGCAGTTCCAGCATGTCGAATCCGGCGGCGGCGCCCAATTGCGCAGACTTGACGAAATCCTGGGTGATGGCCTGCATGCGCGCACGGTCCAGGGCCTGCGGCACCGGGCTGATGCCTGGCAGGTAGGGCAAGGCTGAAGGCGCCCACAGCGGCCAGTTGTCCTTGGGCAAGGGATGATCGGCCTGCTCCCAGCCCACCTGCGTCGATCCCTTGCGGCCCGCATGCCCGATCTGCAGACAGATGCGCGCGTCGGATTCGGCGTGCACGAAATCCACGATCCGGCGCCAGCCGACCCTCTGCGCATCATTCCACAACCCGGTGCAGCCCGGAGTGATGCGGGCATCCGCCGAGGTGCAGGTCATCTCCGTGAACAGCAAGCCGGCGCCGCCCGTGGCGCGGGCGCCGTAATGCACCAGATGCCAGTCGCCCGGCACGCCGTCCCGCGCGCGGTACTGCGCCATGGGCGAGACCACGACGCGATTGACCAATGGCATGTCGCGCAGACGCAAAGGCAGGAACATGGGCGGCCGCGACCCGGTCACCTGATGCCGCTGCGCCAAATCCTGCTCCACGCGCTCGATGAACTTCGCATCGCGCAGCTTCAGATTCGCATGGCCGATGCGCTGGCTGCCGGTGAGCAGACTGTAGGTGAACTGCAGCGGTTGCAGATTTTCGTAGCGGCCGATGTTTTCGAACCATTCCATGCGGTTGCGCGCGGAGTTCTGCAGCTTCAGCGCCTCGATGCTGCGCTCGTTCTGATACGTCAGCAGCCCCGCGTCAACATCGCCGGCGTGACTCAGGTGATGCACCAGCGAAATGGCATCCTCCATCGCCAGCTTCGTGCCGGAGCCGATGGAGAAATGCGCGGTGTGTGCTGCATCGCCGATGAGCACGCGCTTGCCGTCATGCCAGCGCCGGCACACCACCCGGTTGAAATTCAACCAGGCCGAACCGCGCAGATGCCTGGCGTTGGAAATGAGCGGCGCGCCGCCCAGGTATTTTGCGAACAGCTTTTCGCAGAATGCGATGGACTGGTCGGTGTTGGCGCTGTCCAGTCCATGCGCGGCCCAGGTCTCCTCGCGCGTTTCCACGATGACGGTGGAAAGGTCCTTGCTGAACTGATAGGCGTGTATCTGGAACCAGCCGTGCTCGGTCTTCTCGAATGCAAAGGTGAAAGCTTTGAACTTCTGGGTGGTTCCCAGCCAGATGAAGCGGCACTTGCGCACATCGATGTCGGGCTCGAACACATCGGCATGCCGCGCGCGCGTCTTGCTGTTGACGCCCTCGGCAACGACCACCAGGTCCGCGTCCTCGAATGCCGCATCGTCGTCGAGTTCGGCCTGGAAGCTCTGCACAACCCCCAGCTGCGCCGCGCGCTCCTGCAGAATGTTCAGCAGCTTCTTGCGCGATATGCCCGCAAAGCCGTGACCGCCGGAGCGCACCATCTGGCCCTTGAAGTGCACGTCGATGTCGTCCCAATGGTAGAAGTCATCCACGATGCGGCCGTGCGATTCAGCGTCCGCTTCCTGGAAATTCCCCATGGTCTTGTCGGAAAACACCACGCCCCAGCCGAAGGTGTCGTCCGGCTGATTGCGCTCGAACACTTCGATGCGCGCCCCGGGGAGCGCCTTCTTGAAGAGTATGGCGGAGTACAAGCCGGCAGGGCCGCCGCCCATGCACACGATTCGTTTCATACGGCATACACCTATATGTCAATATTTGAAGTCTAAAATATCCAGACCCAAAGCACCAGCGGCGGATGAGAGGCGCGCGCCCGCCTCAAACCGACGCGGACAGCTTCAAACCGGCGATGGCCTGCCCGAGTCTGGCGCCGGTATCGTCGGCCAGGGCGGCCTCGCGCAGCGCGCGCAGCTGTTGTGCGCCCTTGCTCGTGCCCGCAAGGCCTGCGGCCAGCGCGCAGATTTCCGAGAAGGATCGCCAGCCGCGCTCGTGCGTGTCGCCATAGCCCTTGACCAGGTTCTGGCACTCGGCGATCTCCACCGCCAGCGCATAATCTGCCGCGGCGACACTGCGGATCTGCTGCAGCCAGAGTTCGATGCGCTCTTGTTCGGTCTGAAAGCGCAGCGTCGCGCGACGGAACCGCCGCAATCCCGCGATGCAGCGCAGCAGCGCGAATCCGCCGATGCGGGAGGTGGGTATCTGACGTCCTGCGGTGAAACACGACAGGATGCGCTTTGCGCGCGTGGAGCCGAGCATGAACCGGCCGAGTCCGGCGGGGAGCGTCGCGCAGATCTCCTCCACGCGCGGCTTGACGAACTCACTCACCCGCACAAGCTCACCCGGATTGGCCCGAACTTCCTGGCGGATCTGCTCCGGCCTGCCCGCACGCGTCTTGACCTGCGCCACGCGGATCACGTCCTCGAAACTCATCCACAAGGCCAGTGAACGCGCCGTGACCGCGGTGAGCTGCGCCGAGCCGCGCCCCGGGGTCTCCAGCGCGAGGATCTGCGCCACCCGCTCCAGGAACAGCGATGCGTACGCTGCGTCCTGATAGTCCGAAAGCCGCGCCGCGGCGCGGCTCAGCACGCCCTGCAACTCGGCCGGGAACTGCGCCGCGATGCGCTGGCGCAGCGCGGCGGCCAGCGCAGTGGAGAACGGCGCTGCCGGACTCTGAGCCTCCCCGGCAGCGGGTATCACTGTCGCCAGCCCGCCCCCAATAGCCGCGAGCGCCGCCTGCCGGCCCACTTCAAACGCGGCCAGGCTGGGCTCCACACCGATGCCCGATTCGCGGATCGCCTCGTGAAAATGTTCCAGCGTCCAGGGCAGCACGCCGGCGCCGGCAATCGCGCCGAAAATGACGGCGCTGATGCGGCCGCCGGACTTCTCGGCGATGGCCGCCATGTCGAAGGCGATGAGCCTGGCTGCGGCGGCCGTGGCTCCCGCCAGAATGTTCTGTGAATTTGCCCGGCCATCGCCCAGCGCCATTTTTTCGCTGATGGTGTAGTCGCGGTGCGTGGAGGCGATGAGCGTGGTGCGGTCCGGCGTGACCAGGCCGCGATTGATGGCCCGGCCCACCTCGACCCATTCCGATGCGACCACGATATCCACATCGCCGGGACTGGGCATCAATGCCAGGATGGGTTCACGCCCGTCCGCGCCCAGCGCGCTTTGCGCAAAGAATTCCAGATAGTAGATGGTCGCGCCGGTCCGCTGCGCAACGCCGGGAACCGAGGTGGCCTGAACGATGTAGCCGGCGCGCCGCGCCGCCAGCACCAGCCAATCGGTGACCACGCCGCCGCCCTGCCCGCCCAGGGCCGCGATGGACAAGGTGATGGGCCGTTGCGCAGCCGCCATGATCTTAAGCCTCTTTTGCGGGCGGGCCGCTCAGCAGGCGAATCACCGCGGCACGGAAGCGGTGCAGGATGCGGTCCCAGGCCGTCGGGTTGACGATGACCTCAGCCCGGTAAAACGAGGGACACAGCACGGCCGCATGCGCCACCTCGCCGCACACGCCGCAGCCCACGCAACTGTTGTCGACGTGCGCCACCGGGTCGCGGCGCAGCGGATCCGGATGGGTCTTGATGGTGAGCGACGGACAACCCGACAGCCGCACGCAGGAGTGATCACCCGTACAGATGTCGGCGTCGATGCCGAAGCGCTCGCGCACCACGCGTTTGCCGGCGCCGATCATTTTCCTGATCGCCGGCGCGACGCGCCGCTGCCGGTTCAACTGGCATTCGCCCTCGGCGATGATGATCTTCGGACCGATGAATTGAGTCTGCAGCGCTTCTTTCAGCACCGACATGGTCTGTTTCATATCGTAGGTGCGGATGGTGCGCACCCATTCCACACCGACGCCACGCACCGCGGTCTCGATGCGGTTCTTCGCGCGCCGGCCCTTGATTTCAACCGTCGAGGAGGGAATGTACTGGCCGCCCGTGGCGGCCGAGTACCCGTTGTCGACGATGATGGTCACGCCATCGTGGCGGTTGAACACGGCATTGCCGATGCCGCTGGTGAGGCCGTTGTGCCAGAAGCCGCCATCGCCCATCATCGACAGCGCACGGCGTTTGTTCGGCATGTTGAACGATGCGCCGCCGGCCGCCCCCAGGCCATAGCCCATGATGCTGCCGCCGATGTCGAAGGGCGGCAGGGTGGCAAACGAATGGCAGCCGATGTCGGCGCTGACCTGCATGGGGCCGAGTTCGCGCGCCACCAGCTTCATGGAGGCGAACAGCGGGCGCTCGGGACAACCCGTGCACAATCCGGACGGACGCATGGGCACATTGGCTACGGGCGTGGCTACGGGCGTAGCTACGGGCGCGGACATGAGTGCCGCGGCGGGCAGCAAGGGCTTGGTCTGTTCGGGTAAATGTCCGTACTCGGACAAGAACTTGCGCACCCCCGCCAGCACCACGGCGCCCGTGTACTCACCGGCGAGCGGCAGCGGCCCCTTGCCGGCGATGCGCGTCTGCACATCGGCCTGCCGCAGAAACAGGCTGGCGGCTTGTTCGATGAATTCCGGCTGCCCTTCCTCCACGATCAGGATGGCGCGCTTGCCATGGGCGAACTGCACGAATTCTTCCGGAATGAGCGGGTAGGTGACGTTCAAAACGTACAGCGGAATCTTCGAATTGCCGAACACGTCCGCCAGACCCAGACGCTCGAGCGAGCGCAGCACCGTGTTGTACAGCCCGCCCTGCATGACGATGCCCACATCGGCCGAATCAGCCGGGAAAAACTCGTTCAGCTGGCGATCGCGAATGTACTTCACCGCCGCCGGCCAGCGATGTTCGATCTTGGCGCGTTCCTGCGCGTAGGTCGAGGGCGGCAGGATGATCTTGTCGAAGGTGCGGCTGGGATGGTCCATGGCCTGCTGCAGCGTGAAGGGCGGACGGCGGTTGGCCTTGACCTTGAAGCGCCCCACCACATGACAGGCGCGGATGCGCATCATGAGCATGACCGGCGTGTTGCTCGCTTCGGATAATTCGAAGCCCTGCTCCACCGCCTGCACGATGCACGGCAGATTCGGCCGCGGATCCAGCAGCCACATCTGCGACTTCATTGCGAAGGCGTGCGTGCGCTCCTGCATGATGCTGGCGCCCTCGCCATAGTCCTCGCCCAGCACGATGAGCGCCCCGCCGATCACCCCGGCGGAGGCCAGATTGGACAGCGCATCGGAGGCGACATTGGTGCCCACCGTGGACTTCCAGGTGACGGCGCCGCGAATCGGATAGTTGACCGACGCTGCGAGCATGGCCGCCGCGGTGGCTTCGCTGGCCGAGGACTCGAAACGCACGCCCAGTTCGGCGAGGATGTCATTGGCGTCCGCCAGCACGTCCATGAGGTGCGACACCGGAGCGCCCTGATAGCCGCCCACGTAGCCGACGCCGGATTGCAGCAGTGCCTTGGTGACGGCGAGAATGCCCTCGCCTTCGAACAGTGCGCCGGCTTCAAGCCGCAAGGATTGAACTTCTTTTGCAAACGAGCGCTCGGCCAAGGCGAACCCCTTTCAAGCTGCGGATCACGGCGGGGAAGACTCGCCGCTACCCTATGACATTCACGTGAAAAGTCAAGTAATGACAGGTTCGGTCCGGCTTGCGCGCGCCGCAAAAAATGTCAGTATGGAGCCATGCCAGCCAGACCACCCGCCAAGCGCTCCCGAGCCGCGCGCGATGCCAAGCGCCGCGGCGATCCGGCCTGCGAGCGCTTCGTGCTCGATGACTCCCCGTTCTACCTGATTGCGCGCACCAGCGGCCGCTATGCCATCGACATGCAGCGCATCCTCAAGTCGGTGGGCATGGACATTCCGCGCTGGCGTGCGTTGATGATCCTGCGCGAGCAGAACCCCAGCAGCGTCTCGGAAATCGCCGAACGCGCCGTCATCCAGCTGTCCACCGTGACGCGCGTGGTGCAGCGCCTGGAAAAGCAGGGTCTGGTACGGCTCGCAAGCCGCAAGAGCGATGGCCGCAAAACAGATGTCATGCTCACCGACAAAGGTCATGCGGCCGTGGAACGCGTGCGCGAGTGCGCCAGCCGCATTTACCGCCTGGCGTTTCACGATTTTTCATCCCAGGAAATACAAACCCTCAACGCATTGCTGCGCCGGGCGTTTGCCAATCTGAACTTCAGCTCCTGAGCGGCCGCTGCGCTCAGGCGGCGCTGTCAACCGGGGATCAGCGCCAGCACCCGCAGCGGACTGCCCGAGCCGTTCACAATCTTCAACGGCGGCGCGATCACCACCGCACCCGTGGGCGGCAATTGATCCAGATTCATGAGGCTCGCAAGCCCGAACTTATTGCTGCCATGCATCAGCGTATGGCAGGGAAACATCGGGTCGAAGGTTGGCGCCTGGCCGGCATCGGTGCCCACGGTTTCCACGCCGACGCCGAGCACGTCGCGTTCCTCGGCAAGAAAAGTGACCGCGGACTTGTGGAAGCCCGGCGTGTGCGCACCGTCGTCCTTGATGTTGAGATAGGCCTCTGCATTCGGGCGCTTGGACCAGTCGGTGCGCACCAGCACCCAGGATTTCGGGGATATCCTGCCGTGCCGCTTTTCCCAGCTCAGCACGCCGTCGCGGTCCAGCAGGAAGTCCGGATTCGCGGCCACTTCCTTGGCCACGTCGATGACGAAGGCCGGACCGATGAAACGTTCCACCGGAATGTTGTGCGTGGCATTGTTCGGATAGTCCTTGCCGGTCACCCAGTGAATGGGCGCATCGAAGTGCGTGCCGGTGTGCTCGCCGCAGCTGATGTTGTTCCAGTACCAGGCCGGCCCGCGATGGTCGTAGCGGGAGATTTCCTCCAACGCAAACGGCTTGGAGGGCGCAAACATTTCCGGCAGCTTGATGACGGGTGTGGAAGGCTGCAAGGGGACCGTCAGATCCACCACCCTGACCGACCCGCTGCTCAGTGCCTGCACCAGAACTTCCAACGCATTGCTAGCCGACATCGTGTTGCTCCGTCGTATTGTGAGTAGCGCCTGTACACTGCGCGAGGTTTCGAATCCTAGTCCTGCGCAGCGCCGCTGTCACCACCTGCCAAAACTCGACGCACGGCCCGGTCAGACTGCGCTACTCTACCCAGCGCCACTCCATGCCCGTTTCGTAGAGGTCGCTTCATGCCGCGTCAACTCCGCTTTGCGCCGATCTGTCTGCTCCTGGTGTGCGCCACGCTGCAAGCGGCGCCGGCTGGCGATGCCGATCTGGACAAACGCGTCGACCGCCTGATGCGCCTGACGCCCTTGATCGACGGCCACAACGATCTGCCCTGGGCGCTGCGCCAAGGCTACGGCGCCGGCGCGCTCGATGTGGATCTCAACGCCAGCACGGCCAAGCTCAAAGTGCCGCTGCAAACCGACATTCCGCGGCTGCGCGCCGGCCGCGTCGGCGGACAATTCTGGTCCGTGTGGGTTCCAGTGGATATCCAGGGCCCGGAAGCCGTGCAGACCACGATCGAGCAGATCGATCTGGTCAAAAGCCTCGCCGCGCGCTACCCGGCCGCGCTCGAGATCGCCTTGAGCAGCGCCGATATCCGCCGCATCCACAAGGCCGGCCGCATCGCCTCGCTGATCGGCATCGAAGGCGGCCACCAGATCAACGAGTCGCTGAGCGCGTTGCGCCAGATGTATGCGCTGGGCGCACGCTACATGACGCTCACGCACACCCGCAACACGCGCTGGGCGGACGCCGCCACGGACAACCCGGATCATCATGGATTGACGCCCTTCGGCAAGGCGGTCGTGCACGAGATGAACCGGCTCGGCATGCTGGTGGACATCAGCCACGTTTCCGCGGAAACCATGCACAGCGTGCTGGATGCCACCCGCGCGCCGGTCATCTTTTCCCACTCCTCGGCGCGCAGCATCACCGATCATCCGCGCAACGTGCCGGACGACGTGTTGACGCGCGTCGCGCAGAACGGCGGCGTGGTGATGGTGAACTTCTACCCCGGCTATGTTTCCAATGCGCGCAATCAATGGCTGGCGGATGAGGCGGCGGAGCAGACGCGCTACAGCAGCCCTCCCTACGCCGGCCTGTACATCGGTCAACCCGAACGCGCCAAGGCGGCGATGCAGGCGTGGCATGCCGCGCATCCCAAACCGACGGTGAGCGTCGCGGATGTGGCGGATCACATCGATCACATCCGCAAGGTTGCCGGCATCGAACACATCGGCCTGGGGTCGGATATCGACGGCGTCGAGGACCTGCCCGAGCCCATGACCGGCGCGGACGGCTATCCGCTGCTGCTCAAGGAACTCATGCGGCGCGGCTGGAGCGATCAGGATATTCGCGCGATTGCCGGGGAGAACCTGCTGCGCGTGATGGCCGCAAACGAGGCGCTGGCGCGTTCCATGAGCGCTGAACTGCCCTCCACGGCGACCATCGCCGCGCTGGACAAGCCGGCCGCGCACAACTGAAGTAGAAAGCGGCGGGCGCGCGGGGCGTCCGCAGTTATTTTGAAACGGTTTCCTGCGCAGGCATCGATTCGATCGGATTGCCTTGCGCATCCCGCTGCAGCGCAGGCTTCGCCTTCGCCACGGCGGAGCCTATGTTGACTCGAATGGAAAAGGCGCGGGTCTGGGCCGAGCCCGCACTGTGCAGCGTGGCGATGACACCCAGAAAATACTCGCCATCGCCGGCGGCGGAGACGCTCACGGTATTCTTATAGACTTTGTTCTTTTCGACCTTGGTGATGGTCACCGGAACATCCGCCTTACCGAGCACCAAGCCTGCGCTCGGAACCCATACGATTCCCAGGCTGTCTGCATCGATTGTCGCGGACAATTCGACCTGCACCGGCGAGGGTGTACCCACGGGGATCGAGTGCGCCACGCTGGAATGCAAGGTGACGGGCGCCGCCGGCTTGCCGGCGTGCGCAGCGCGCGCCGGAATTGCCGCAAGCGCATCACCATGCGCCGCGCACCCGGCCAGCAACCAACAGGCGATCAAAGCGGCGGCGGACGGATGGCGTAGCGGCATGGGGAGGTGCTCGTGAATGGGGCCGTCAATTGATGGCGACGGTGAAGCAGGTATTGCCCAGAGGAGTCGTTGTCGTGTTCGAGTATTCGTAGATTTCCAGCACGTAGTCGCCGGCGCCCAGACTCGTGGTCAGCGTCTCGGTGGTACCCGTCTTCTCGCCCGACACGAGAAAGCCGGGACCATACACCACGAGATCAGGGTCAGCGCCACTGGCGCCGGTGGCCGTGAAGGTGACCGAGCGCGCGGCGCTCAGCGTGAACTTAAGGTATTTACTGACACCCAGTTTGTTGTCGGTTCCGAAATTCGTATTGCTGCAGACATTGCTCAACGAACCCGGCGCGCTGAGCGCCGCGTAGACGGGCACCACCGTCGGGTCCCCGGCATTATTGGTTTCACCGGATCCGTAGGCATCGAAGTTCGGGGACACCGTCGCAATGTCCTGAGCGTGCAACAGCGCATCGATACCCGCCGAGTCACTCGGATTGCGGCTTTTCAGCGCGGCGCCGAACACATAGATGCTGGTGAGCGCACGCGTGGTCTTCATCTCATTGTTCATGACCGTGAAAATCGGACCGAACCCCAGGTTCACCGTGTCGACGCCGTCGCTGGCGGAGTCAAAGACATCAAACAAAACGCGCGCGACCGAAAGTTCGTTGTACCACCCGAGATTCGCAGGCGCACCGCAGGCGACCGGTGAATTGCTCTCCAAACCTGAGCAACTGCCATTGGCTTGACCGGGCCCCTGCGCATCCTGATACAGCGTCTTGCCGGAGGCCATGCCGGAAAATGCATCGCCCCAGCCTTCACTGAACGCCACGCGCAGGTCCAACTGGTCCGACAGCGCATGCGCGCCGCCAAAGCTGTCGTCGCGCGAAAAGCTGTCCTGGAAATAATGGCCCCATTCATGCGCGATCACGCTGTCATCGTATTCGTCCGTATCCACGTTCTCATCGCCAAGAATGTAGATCGCCGCCTTGGTCTGGTTCGCCGGAATGGCCGGATTGAACTGTGTGGTCTCGATGTCTCCGGTCGCCGCGGTAAACGACGCACTGGGTTTGTTGTTCTTGCTCCAGTACAACTCCAGGTCTGGAAAGACGGCGGCCGCGTTCACGCCCAGAACCAGGGTATACGCCTTGTACACCGTATCCAGAATCGCAAACGGAGCAGCCGCACGTGTGCTTGCATAGCTGGATCCATTCCAACCGGAGGAGGCGTTGAGATTGCGCGTCGAATTGACCGCGCCGCTGCTGAAATCCGCCCCGTTGATTGCCCACAGCGCATTCGAGGCCGTATTGTCCAATACCCTGAAATGCCAGCCCGGCGTCCCCGTGCGCAGCATCTCCGCCTTGGCGCGCAGGAACAAATTCGTATTCGACGGCACATTGAGCGTGAAATTGCCGCCGGCATCGGTGCTGGTGCTGGCCGCCACGGTGGTGCGATTCGACACTTGCACGGCTTCCACCAACACGCCGCGCGCCGGCGAGTTGATGATGCCCGGGTAATCCAACCCGATGCCGGTGGCATTGCCCGGCACCTTGTCAAAGGTGACCTTGCCGCTTACCGCCACCGTGGCAGACGCGGTGACGACGAACTGCGTGGTTACCGTGGCCGGACTGCCCGTCAGGGGCTGTGTGCAACCGGCATCGAAGCAGGTCTTGATGGTGACGGTGTCGTTGTAGGTTGCCGCGGCCAACGCCGTTGGCGCCTTGAATTGAATGGTCACGGTGGCATGGCTGTTGCTGTCCAGCACCTTGGATACGGAGGCGATGCCGCTCGTGGTCGAGGTGACGAGCACCGTCGGCGTGCCGCTGCCGGTGATGCTGATGGACACGTTGACTGTGCCCGTGGGAGCGGCCGCGTCGGTGGTCGATGCGGAAACCGACACGCTCGATTTGTCGAGCGAGATGGAGCCGGTGGGCGCGGGGCTCGACGATCCACCGCCGCCTCCGCCACAAGCGCTCAGCGCAAGCGCCAGGGACGATGCAAAAACACGAAAACTATGCATGGGAGCAGACCCTAGCACACCCAGTGTTTCCTGCAAGCCATGCGCATTTTGCGACACGGGGTTTGACCAAAGGCGGCTATTTCGACACTTTCTTGAACACCAGCACGAAACGGTCAGTCTTGCCCAGCATCGGCGGTTTGTAGGAAATCTGATCGCGCGCATCCTCGGGCTGTCGCAACAGATCGCTCCTGGCAATGACCTTGAAGCCGCGGCCTTCGAAGTCCTTGACCGCATAGGCTTCGTCGATCCGGTGCAGCGAGGACGCATCCGCATTGCCATGCCCTGCTTGCGCCGAGTGATCCACGATCAGCAGCACGCCGCCGCGCTTGAGTGCCTGCGCCAACTGGTCCAATACGGCGGCGGTTTCGATCTTCGGCCAGATGCCTTCGCTGTCCACCCAGTACAGGTCGTGATACACCTTGCTGAGCAGGATGGCATCGAGCGAATGAGGCTTGAGGTTCATCTGGTTCAGATCCAGCGTGCGATGCTCCACGTTCGGCAGCCGGTTGCCGGCCAGCCGCGATTTGAGATCCGGTTCGCTCCATTGATCGAAGGCGGTGTTGTTGATGAGCAGCACGCGCCCCTTGGGGCCCACTACATAGCTGAACGACTCGCTGTAGTAACCATCACCGCCGAGCATGTCTGCAACTGTCATGCCCGGCTTGACGCCGCTCAGGCGCAGCAACTCGCTGGAATGATCGCGCGCGTCGCGTTTCAGGTCGGCAGCACTGCGGCCCGCATGTGCGATGGCCGCATCGAATCGATCCGGCGCAGCGGCGGACGCGCCCACCGTCCATAGCAGGCAACCGAGCAGGCAAAGCCCTCTGGCGACCGTGGAATGAGTCATTTTCTTGCCCCCCCGCAAAGACTGGTTGAAGCCCCATCTTACCCCCCTTCCGGCCATCAATCAGGCGCGGCGGCGGCCTCGGGCCGCAGGGCCAGCAGCGCAGCCAGGGTGAGACACCCGATGGCCGAAAGATAGAAGCCAACATAGCGGATCCCATACTGCGAGGCCAAAGTGGTGGCAATGTACGGAGCCAGCGATGCGCCGATGATGCCGGCCAGATTGAATGTCAACGAAGTCCCGGTATAGCGCACCGCCGTCGGAAACAAGCCGGCCAGAAAACTGCCGATGGGCCCGTAGGTAAGGCCCATGAGTGTCAGGCCCAGGCACAGGAACGACAGCACCTTGGCGGTGGATCGATCGGAGAACAAGGGCTCGAATGCAAAACCAAACGCGATGATGGCCAGCGTTGCAATGATGAGCATGCGCCGCTTGCCGATCCGGTCGGCGGCAAGCGCCGAGAACGGAATGGTGACGCCGAAGAACAGTACGCCGATCATCTGCAGCACCAGAAATTCCGAACGCGTGTAGCGCAGCGCCGTCGTCGCCCAGCTCAACGCGAACACCGTCATCAGATAAAACACGACGAAGGTCGCCGTGGCGGCCAGCGTTCCAAGAATCAAAGCGCCGGCATGCCTGCCGCAGACCGCAAACAGAGGCACCTTCTCGCGTTCACCCTGGGCCAGGCTGTGGCGGAACGCCGGCGTCTCCACCAACTGCAGCCTCACATAAAGACCGATCAGAACCAGCACGGCGCTGGCGATGAAGGGAATGCGCCATCCCCAGCTGAAGAATTGCGCATCGCTCAAGGTGCGCGTCAGCAATAAAAACACGCCGGTGGAACACCAGAACCCCAGCGGCGCCCCCAATTGCGGAAAGCACCCGTACCACGCCTGTTTGCCGGGCGGCGCGTTCTCGGTGGCCAGCAGCACCGCGCCGCCCCATTCTCCACCCAGTCCCAACCCCTGGCCGAAACGGCACAAGGCCAGCAGCACCGCAGCCA
>JANXOV010000063.1 GCA_025357635.1 Pseudomonadota bacterium | reverse complement strand
CCATCACCCACCAGTGCCAGCACCGGACGCTGCGGCTGCGCCAGCCATGCGCCGTTGGCCGCGGGCAGCGCGTAGCCCAGGGTTCCAAATCCACTGGAGGAATTGAACCAGGTGCCGGGCGCGGCCGCGGCAAATCCCAGGTTGCCTGCATAGACCGGCTGCGTGGAGTCGCCGACCATCAGCGCGCCAGGCAGCGCGTCTCGCAGGCTGTCCAGAAACCGGATCTGGCCGCGCATGGCCGGCGACAACGCCGCCGCCGCGGCCTCGCGCAGACTGGCCGCCGACGCGTTTGTCGCGGCGGCTGCTCCCAGGTCCAGGGTCAGCAGCACCTCGAGCGATTCGAGTGCATCGCCCAGCAGCGCAACGCCCGGCACCGCAGTGCGCACCATTTGCTCGGCGTCGATGTCGATGCGGATGAGATTGGCGGGCGGCGGGAAATCGCTCAGCGCATACATGTCGTAGTCAGTGGGCCCGAGTTCCGTGCCGACGGCCAGCACCACATCCGCCTGCGCAATCGCGGCGCGCACGGGCGCCAGCGAGGGACTGAACGGCACCGTCAGCGGATGATCCGGCGGCAGAATGCCGCGTCCATTGATGGTCATGATCACCGGCGCCTGCAGCCGCTCGGCGAGCGCGCGCAACGCGGGAGCGGCGCGCAATGCACCGCCGCCGGCCAATATCAGCGGCGAGCGTGCGCTGCGCAATCGGCGCGCGGCTTCTCGCAAGTCCCGCGCCGGTGCAGCGCCCGCCTGCACAGGCGCCATGTTGAGCGGCAACGGCAGCGAAGCGGCGTCTGCGCCGAGCAGGTCGCGCGGTATCTCGATATACGCCGGGCGCGGCCGGGCCGCGCTAAGGCGAGCGAAGGCGCGCGCCAGCACCTCCGGCAATTCGTTCACGGTCGACACGGCGTGACTGAAGCCACTCAGCTGCGCGGCCAGCGCCGCTTGATTGGGCATCTCGTGCAGATAGCCGCGGCCGCTGCCTGCCTCGCCGCGGCGGTTCTGGCTGGCGATGACCAGCATGGGAATGGAATCGGCATACGCCTGCGCCATGGCGGTGGCGATGTTCGTAAGCCCCGGACCGGTGATGGTGAAACAAACCGCGGGCCGGCCGGCGGCGCGCGCAAAGCCATCGGCCATGAACCCCAGCCCCTGCTCGTGTCGGCCGCCCACGTGACGCAGGCTCGATGCGGGCAGCCCGCGATACAACTCGATGTTGTGCACCCCGGGGATGCCGAACACATGGGTGATTCCGTAGCGCTCGAGGGCTTCGAGCAGATACATTCCCAGTGTCTTCATGATCTTATGGCGCCTCGCCTTGACGAAAAAAGCCGCCGGCATTGCTGCCGACGGCTTTGGCTCAAATCACCGCCGGGTTATTTTGCGGCAGCTGGCTGGCTCAGGTCCAGCTTGAGCGCGGCAGCGGCCGCTTCGGCCTTGGACTTGACTTCCTTCGCCGTGTTGACCGCCTCTTCCAGGTTGCCCGAGGAGAACGCGCCTTGCGCCTTGGACCATAGCGAGGAGGCTTCTTCCAGGCCCGACTTGGCCGCGGCAAGATCCACGCCCGCCGGCAGCTTCTTGCTCTTGCTCAGGATGTCTACCCGGCTCTTGACGGCCGAGACCAGATTCGGCAGCGAGGCGGCAAGTCCGGTCCAGTCGCCGTTGAATGCCTTCATGACTTCATCTTTCTTGGCCGCGGCCGCCGCAACCAGTCCCTGTGCAGAAGAGAGCACCGCCGGTGCGCCGGCAAGCACGGCCTTGTAGTCCTGCTTGTCGAGGGAATCCTTCAACGCGGCAAACTTGGACTGCACGTCAGCGAGTTGATCCGGGACATACTTGGAGGCTTCGGCGGAGGCTGCGTTGATCGCGGTTTCTATGCCGCTGATGGCCGCCGTGGCGGGTACTTTCTGATTTGCGCAGGCCGCCAGCGCAAGGCCGACGAATGCCAGCACTGCAAATTGACTGAATCGATTTCTGAATGACATGAGTTTGAGACTCCGTTGTAAATGAACGCAAAAAAACAAAGCCGGCCGCAGGATTCAGGGAATCCGCAGCTTCTGCCCGGGAAAGATCTTGTTCGGATCCTTCAGCACATTCTTGTTCGCTTCGAAGATGTCCTTGTACAAGCTCGGATCCCCGTAATACTTCTCGGCTATCTTGCCCAACGTATCGCCCTTGACGACCACGTGGTACTGACCTAACGCAGCGCCTGCCGCAGGCGGGTTTGAGGAGTTGTCTTTTTCAGCCATTGTTGCCTCGCTCGCACTTCAAGGGAATGAAACAGGCGGGGTAGGTTACTCCTGCCACCGCCGCGCCGCCAGCGTCAAACCGGGGTGACGCGGTAGCCCAGCCGCGGGAAATGCACCACCACCTCACCGCACCATTCGTGATGACGGCGCACCGCGATTTCATTCACGGTGGCGATGACGACCGAGCCGCGCACGGCGCCGCGCACCGAGTCATCGGGCTGCACCTCGACCTGCATGCCGGCCTGGAGTTTCTGAGCATCCGCAGGATCGACGTTGACCGCCGTATCGCGCCGCGCCGCGCGCGCCTCCGCGAAGGCATCCTCGGCGTTGATGGGAGTGCGCGTGCCCTCGCCGAGGTCGGCAACCCGCTGCTCCCACGCCTGCATCCTCGTGAATGCCGCCCACAGATCATTGACGACGGGCATATAGGGCCGGGCGAACCACGGCACGCTGAAGGCTTGAATGTCGACGAGCCCGGGCGCGTCCCCGCTCAGAAAGCGACGGCCGTCCGCCAGCTGCATGTCGAGAAATCCGGCGTGCGCGCGCAGCTGCGACAAATGATGCGGCAGATCTTGCGAGGCGGCCTGGAAGTCGATGTCGGGGAACACGCCGCGACGGTCGTTGCGGAATTCCTCCGGCCAGGCCGAAGCGGTCATGCCGATGGTCAGCCTCAGGCCGGTGCGGAAAAATGCGTCCGCCCACTTGACCAGCGCGTAGGACAGGCCCGGATCGTCGCCCGGAAACAGGGTGGGCGATGGGAAGCGGGCTTCCAGTTCGCGCGCGATCAATTGGGTGTCGATGTACAGGTCGGCGCCGATCTGCATCACCGGAGTGCCGCGGTAGCCGCCGGTCAGCGCCATCAGTTCAGGCTTTGGCGGCATCATCGGCGTGGTCACTGCCCGCCATGCCAGGCGCTTCAGCCCGAGCATGCGCAGCGCCTTCTGCGTGAAGGGCGAGGCGTCGTAAGAATGCAGGATGATGCCGGTCATATTCGCCTCTTATGTGCAATGCGAGGCCAACGCCACGCCACAGAATTGCGCACCGCAGGGACCCCGGGTGGAACTGTACCGCGGCGGCCGCGAAAAAAACAGTCACGACTGTTTCTTTTGTCGGGGGCTGAACCTATAATTCCAGCCATGGACGAAAGCATGGTTCGGCGCATCAAGGCCGGCATGGAGTACGAGGCGAATCGTACGGCACCGCCGCCTGGATTTCCTCAGTTTCCGCCGGTTCCGGGCGGACGCTACGTGGATCCTGTGTTTCTGGCGCTCGAAAAGGAACGCATGTGGAGGCGTGCCTGGTTGTATGCCTGCCATGGCGATGAAATACCCGCCGCCGGCAGCTACCTCATGTTCCGCAAGACCGGCTCGCCGATTCTCATCGTGCGCGGCAAGGACGGCCTCATCCGCGCCTTCTACAACACCTGCCGCCACCGCGGCGGACCGCTGGTCAAGGACGAGAACGGCAAGATCGAAGGCTTCGTGTGTTCGTATCACGGCTGGTCGTACACGCTCGACGGCAAGCTCATCAACCTGCGCGACCGGCGTGACTTCGTCGACCTGGACCTGAAATGTTTTTCGCTGGTCGACGTGCGCTGCGAGATGCTCGGCAACTGGGTGTTCATCAACGAAGACCCGAATGCCACGCCGCTGCTCGAGTCGCTCGGCGGCATCCCGGCGCAATTCGAGCAGATCAAGCCTCTGGAGCAGCGATTCATTCACAAGGCCAGCTATCACGTGAAATGCAACGTGAAGGTGCTGCTGGATGCGTTCTTGGAGGTGTACCACCTCAAGAGCATCCACACCAACACGGTGGACCGCTTCCTGGATCATCGCGGCACGACCATCACGCTGTGGCCGCACGGCCATTCGCTGATGGTGACGCCGAATCGGCGCCCCGACTGGGTCGACCCGGGCACGCGCGGCATGCGAACCATCGACACCGTCACTGAGATCGTGTCGAAGAACAATCCTTCATTCAACTTCTTCCCCAACCTGGTCACGCCCATCGCCGACAGCGGCATCCCGTTCATTTTGTTCTGGCCGGACGGCGACAACGAAATGGACATCGAGGTGCATTGGTTCGCACCGGACTGGGGCGGCGGCGAGCCGCCGGCGCTGTGGAAACAGCGCATCGACAATTTCGAGCGTATCCTGTTCGAAGACACGCAGTTCGCGGAAGTAATCCAGCGTTCGGTGCAATCGCCCGGCTTCAAAGGGGTGATGCTCAACTACCAGGAACGGCGCATCTATCACTGGCATGAGGAACTGGACCGTCGCATCGGCGTCGAGCATGTGCCGGTGCCGCTGCGCGTGGTGCCGACGCTGGCAGATTTCGTGGAACGATGAGCGGCATCTACGCCTGCGGTGCCTATCTGCCGCGGCTGCGGCTCGAGCGCTCGACCATCGCCGCAGCGACGGGCTGGATGAACCCACCCGGCAACAAGCCCGCGCAGGGCGCGCGCGCGGTCTGCAACTGGGATGAGGACGCGCTCACGATGGGCGTCGCGGCAGCGCGCCGCTGTCTGCTGCAATCCCCGTTGACCGCGGTGGCGCGCATCGAATTTGCCTCCACCACCCTGCCCTTTGCCGATCGCAGCAACGCCGGATTGCTCGCCGCCGCGCTGGCGCTGGATGGCGCGGTGGCCGTTGCCGATGTCACCGGATCGTTGCGCTGCGCGACCGGCGCGTTGATCCAGGCGTTCCAAAACAGCACGCCGACGCTGCTGGTCGCCGCCGAGAAGCGTCAGGCCAAACCCGGCAGTCCGCAGGAAATGGCACTGGGCCATGGTGCCGCCGCGTTTGTTCTCAGTGGCGACAGCGCCGCGGTGTCGATGCTGGGCGCTGCAAGCCTGGCGCGCGATTTCGTCGACCACCATCGCGACGCGGACGCCGGCTTCGACTACGCGTTCGAAGAACGCTGGGTGCGCGATGAGGGGTATTTCAAACTCGTGCCCGCGACCATCCGCCAGGCGCTCGACGGCGCGCAGGTCGGCGCGGCCGCCGTCACGCATTTCATTTGCCCGGGATCGCCCGCCATCGCCAGACGCATCGCGCAGACCTGCGGGTTTGCCGCCGAGTCGGTGGTTGCGGATACTGCGGCGCGTGTCGGCAACCTGGGCAGCGCACACGCTCTGTTTACGCTGGCGTTGACGCTGGAGAGCGCGCCGGCCGGCGCCACGCTGGTGGTGATCGGCTTCGGCCAGGGCGTGGATGTACTGGTGCTGCGGGTGAACCGGCGGGCGCAGCATGAGCCGGCCATCGCACGGGCCATCGACAACGGCGTGCCGGAAAAAAGCTACGTACGCTACCTGTCGAACAATCAACTGATCGACATGGACTTCGGCATGCGTGCCGAACGCGATCACCGCTCCGCGCAAACCGTCGCCTACCGCCGCCGCGATGCGCTCACCGCTTTCATCGGCGGCCGCTGTGAGCGCTGCCACAGCGTGCAGTTTCCGCGCTCGCGCGTGTGCGTGAATCCGCAATGCCGGCAAACCGACACGCAGGTGCCGCACCGGCTCGCCGATCAGGGCGGCCGGGTGAAGACCTTCACCGAGGACTGGCAGGCCTATTCGCCGCGCCCGCCCTTCATCTACGGCAACGTCACCTTCGCCGAAGGCGGCAATCTGTTCATGGAGTTCTGCGATCTGGAACCTGGCGAACTGCAGGTGGAAATGCCGGTAAGCTTTCAGTTTCGCATCAAGGACATCGACAAGTTGCGCAACTTCAAGCGTTACTTCTGGAAAGCCACCCCGGCGCTGTAACACCATGGCAAGCGGCATCAAAGACAAGGTGGCGATCATCGGCATGGGCTGCTCGCGCTTCGGCGAGCGCTGGGACAGCGGCCCCGACGACCTGATGGTCGAGGCTTTCAACGAGGCCTTGCAGGATGCGGGCATCGAACGCGACCGCATCGAGGCGGCCTGGCTGGGCGTGTTCTTCGACGAACAGAATGTCGGCAAGTCGGCGCTGCCGCTGAGCATGGCGCTGCGCCTGCCCAACGTGCCTGTGACGCGCGTGGAGAATCTCTGCGCCACCGGCACCGAGGCGCTGCGCGGCGCCGTGTACGCGGTGGCGGCCGGCGCCTGCGACATCGCGCTCGCCATGGGTGTGGAAAAACTCAAGGACACCGGTTACTCCGGGCTGCCCGAGCGCACCAAAGGCACCTTCGAGGACTTGTATCTGCCCAGCAGCACCGCGCCCGGGGCGTTCGCACAGCTGGCCAGCGCCTACTGCGCCAAATACCGGATGCCAATGGCCGAGCTCAAGAAGGCCATGGCGCATGTCTCCTGGAAAAGCCACGAAAACGGTGCGCTGAATCCCAAGGCGCATTTGCGAAACCGCGTCAGCATCGAGCAGATCTTGAACGCGCCGATGATCGCCTCGCCGCTGGGCGTGTTCGATTGCTGCGGCGTCAGCGATGGCGCCGCCTGCGCCATCGTCACCACGCCGCAGATCGCGCGCGCGCTGGGACGGCGCGATGCGGTCTGCGTCAAGGCGCTGCAGCTGGTGCCCAGTAACGGCGTGGAAATGGGCCACGACTCCTGGGACGGCAGCCACACGCTCACCACGCCGATCGCCGCGGCACGCGCTTACAAGGAAGCCGGCATCCAGGATCCACGCAAGGAACTGGACCTGATCGAAGTGCACGACTGCTTCTCGATCACCGAGCTCGTGCTCATGGAAGACCTGCTGCTGTCGGATCGCGGCCACGCACCGGGTGATATTCTCGACGGACGCTACGACCGCGGCGGCGCCATTCCCGCTCAGATCGACGGCGGCCTGAAATGTTTCGGTCATCCGATCGGCGCCACCGGTTTGCGCATGGCTTACGAAATCTATCTGCAACTGCTCGGACGCGCAGGCGATCGGCAACTCGCATCGCCCTCGCTTGGCTTGACACACAATTTGGGCGGCATCCCGAACCGCAACATCGCCAGCGTTTCGGTTTTTGGACTTGCGGCGCTGTGACCAATAACAACAAAGGGATGTCCAGGTGAGCACGACGGAGAAAAGAATCGAGGTGGCAGCCCGCGCCAAAAATCGGGATGTGCGCCAACACAAGCGCTGGGGTTTCACGGATGAGCAGCTGGCCACCCACCCCACCGTCTATCGAGACGACCTGCTTGCCGGTAAAACGTTTCTCGTGTCCGGCGGCGGAAGTGGCATGGGTCGCGGCATGGCCTATCTGTTCGCGCGGCTCGGGGCCGACGTGATGATCTGCGGCCGGCGCCAGGAAATGCTCGAGGCCACGGCCGCAGGCATCAAAAAACATCTGGGGAAAAGCATCGCACTGCGCGCAATGACCATCCGCGATCCGCAGATGGTCGAGGATCTGGTGCGCGAGACCTGGGAGCGCTTCGGCAGACTCGACGTGCTGGTCAACAACGGCGGTGGCCAGTTCCCACAGGCCGCCGTCGATTTTTCGCAGAAGGGCTGGCTGGCCGTCATCGACACCAATCTGAACGGCAGCTGGTACATGATGCAAGCGGCTGCCCGACAATGGCAGCAGCGTGGTGTCGGCGGCAGCATCGTCAGCATCGTCGCCAACGTGACGCGCGGCATGCCGCAGGTCGCGCACACCTGCGCCGCCCGGGCCGGTGTCATCGCATTGAGCAAAACGCTATCCACTGAATGGGCGCCGCTCAAGATCCGCGTCAACTGCGTCTCGCCCGGCTCGATCGCCACCGACGGCTTGAACGTCTATCCGCCGGGTGCCGCCGAGGAGTTCCGCTTCTCCAATCCGATGAAGGCATTGGGCGATGTGTACGACATTGCGCAGGCCGTGGTGTATTTATCGGCTGACACAGGCAAATTCATCACCGGCGACATACTGACGGTGGACGGCGGCAACAACCAATGGGGCGATGTCTGGCCCGGATTGAAGCCTGATTACTTCAAACTCGACCGTTAACGCTCAAGGGGATTCACATGGCTGACACGCTGCTTTCGCGCATTCCACGCAACCGGCTCCCTGAACAGTTCCACCTCGCCTGGGACACGATGAATCAACTCACGGAAGAACCGACCTTCGTGGAGGTGTTTGCCAACAATCCCGAGATGCTCGACTTCGTCATGAACAAGTTCTACGGGCCCGTGTTCTTCGGCGGCAAGGTCGACAACCGCTACAAGCAGCTGGCGCGTCTGAAACTGTCGCTCGAACACGGCTGCCGCACCTGCAACAAGCAGAACGTTCCCGGCGCGCTGGCGGCGGGTTTGAGCCAGGCGCAGATCGATGCCATGGACAGTTTCGAAACAGGGCCGTTCACTGAAAGCGAAAAAGCAGTGCTCGCCTACGCCTCCGAAGTGGCACTGACGAACGTTGAAGGCCGATTGACCCCGGCGCTGTACAAGCGGCTGCGCGCGCAATTCTCGGACGCCGACATTCTGGAACTGGGCACTGCGATGGCGGTGATTTCCGGCATGGCCAAGTTGTCGTTCGTGCTGAATCTGGTGGAGAAGGAGAACTACTGTCCGTTTGCCGGTAGTGCCGCTGACGCGGCGTAGGTCAACCGATCTCGCGCGCAGCCTGCTCCAACCACTCAGCCTGCGCCTTGCGGTAGTGGCGCGGCGCCAGCTGCGCGCTTTCCAGCAGCTCCTTCAGAACACGCCGCGCGTCCTCCGCGCGTCCCAGACGCTTGAGCAGCAGGCCATAGCGAAGCCGCGCCTCGGCGCCGGGAAAGTTGCCCTCCAGCACGGCATACTCGGTTGCCGCCTTGTCGAGGCTGCCTTCCGCTTCCAATGCACGCGCGTACAGGAGATGACCTTCGGCTGATTTGAAATCCGGATTGTGCTGGATGAGCCGGTCCAGCGATTCGCGCGCGGCGGTGAACTCCTGCTTCGCAAACTGCGCGCGCGCCAGTCCCAGCAGCAGCGTCGGATCGTGTTCGAAAATGCCGGTCAGCCCGGCCTGGTACGCCTGGATCGCTTGATCATATTGCTGTCGCTCGAACAATTGTTCGCCCAACCGCTTTCGCGAATCCACATCCCCGGCAATGGCGACCTGCGCACTGACCTTGCGCAGGTCCCGGTCCGGGTCAAGAGCGCGCTGCACACCCTTCTTCGCCTTGCGAGCCGCTTCGCCGCCAAACACGGCAGGCGCCAGTTCCACAACGATGTAGGCCAGTGCGCCGGCGATGGGAATGAGCGCGATCGCCCATATCCACAGGGAGTTGCGCCCTGTCTTGATGACATGAACAATCAGACCGGCCTGAACGGCCAGCGACAAGATGGTGATCAGCGACACTCGAACTCCCAATCAACGCGGTGGATCAGGCGTGATTGTAGAGCAGCCGGATCAAACCCCGTAGTAATGCTTCCAGCTGGGCAGATTCTCCGGCCAGTCCGCGGGCATCGGGGAGTCATAGGCGCGGTTGCGCATCGCCAGGCCAGGCCCCAGCGCATCCAGGTATTGCGCCGCGGGCACATAATAGAAAAACTTCAGTACGCGTTCGCTGAATTTCCAGCGCCCCAGCTCGCGCCGATAGGCATCCTGGTAGCGGATGGCCGTGAGCATGGCCTGACCTTTGCGGTTCATCTCCGCATGCGACAGCACCAGGCCCGTGGCGCGATCCGGATCCGCTTCGTCGAAACGGATGATCTTGTCGTGTGAGAAATGATTGCTGGGCCCGAGCACCTTGAAGCGGCCACGAAACTGATCGACCACGGCGCTGCGGCCCGTGGCGTTCAAGACGCCGTCCATGGAGCGCAGCACCACGTCGGCAGTGAACAGGTCCTCCATGCTCGCCATGTCGCGATCGTCCATCACCAGCCCGTAGCGGGCGATGAGTTCGTGGATTTCCTCGCGGTCTTCCAGACGGCGGATGCGGCGTTCGAGGGATTCCAACGGCAATGCAGACATCGACATGCTCTCTCCCATCTACATCCCGGTTCAACGGGCGCGATGATCTCGGCAGCCCGCGCCGAGTCCGCAGAATCACCGTAGAAGTAATTCCTTTGCGTGTCAATTTCCGCCCAGCGGGCTGCATTACGTGCCCGCATGCAACCCTAACTACAGTCAGAGTTGACTGTTTTTTATCTATTCCGTACAGTGACTTGCACTCTGTAGAAGGCGTCGACGACAACAATCCAATATGAAGAAATTGCCATGAGCGGATCGATCTTCGCGGTAACCATGCCCAAATGGGGAATCGAAATGCAGCAGGGCACGATTGCTCAATGGCATGCGAACCAGGGGCAATTCCTGAAGCGCGGTGATCCCATGTTCGATGTCGAAACCGACAAGATCGTCAACTCCGTCGAGGCACCGATCGCGGGCACTTTGCGCCGCATCGTGGCGGTGAAGGGTTCCACCGAAAACATCGGTGCATTGATCGCCCTGATCGCCGACCCAAGCGTGGCCGACACTGAAATCGATGCCTTCGTCGCCGGCTTCAATCCTGCGACGCCTGCAGATGCTTCATCCGCGGCGGCGCCCGTCGCAAGCACCGCTGAGTCAACTGTGGAAGGCGAGGCAAAGGTAAGTCCGATCGCGCGCCGCGTGGCGCAGCGCCTGGGTGTCGATCTGACTCAGGTCAAAGGCACGGGACGCAATGGGCGCATTTCCCAGGAAGACGTCGAGGCCTATGCCGCCACGCGGCAGACCGGGAGCGGCGCTGCAATCATGGCGGCGCCTGCGATGTCGACGCCGGCCGCGGGCGTCGGTTCGACCGCCAATGTTCCCGTCAGCGAGAAGCTGAGTTCCATGCGCGCGACCATCGCACGCCGGCTGCTCGAGTCCACTCAGGGCATTCCTCACTACCGGCTGTCGAGCGATGTGCAAATGGCCGCCTTGCTCGCACGCCGCGACGAACTCAACGCAAGCGACACGCCGGTCTCGATCAATGATCTGCTGGTCCGTGCCTGCGCGCTGGCGTTGCGTGAGCATCCGGCGCTCAACGCGCAGTTCGACGGTGTGGAGTTGCTGAAGTTTCCACACGCCGACATTTGCGTCGCCGTGGCAACCGACAACGGACTGGTTGCACCCGTCCTCCACAACGCCGACACGCTGACCCCGGCCGACATCGGACGCGCAATGTCCGTGCTTGCCGGCAACGCACGCGCGGGCCGCCTGACACGAGAAGACATCACCGGCGGCACCTTCACCATTTCCAACCTCGGCATGTTCGGCGTCGATCGTTTCGATGCCATCATCAACCCACCGCAGGTGGGCATTCTGGCGGTCGGCGCGATCACCGATCGGCTGGTGCTGCGCAATGGTCAAGCGGCCGCCGTCAAGTTCGCAACCCTGACGCTGTCGTGCGATCACCGGGTCGTCGATGGCGCAGTCGGCGCCCGCTTTCTCGCGCAGTTGCGGGAGCGCATTGAACACCCTGGCTCGTTATGAACGAAGCTGATTTCGCCGGGCGGGTCGCGCTGGTCACCGGTGGAGCGGATGGCATGGGTTGGGCCGCGGTGCAGCGCTTTGCGGCACGCGGCGCCGCAGTCGCCATCTGCGACACCAATGTCGAACTCGCCGGGCAGCGGATCGCCGCGTTGAAGGCAATGGGCGCAACGGCGAAGTACTTCGAAACACAGGTCGGCGATCCGCAAGCATGCGAGCAGGCCGTGCGCGGCGTGGTGGCCGAGCTCGGGCGCCTGGATTTCGCCTTCAACAATGCCGGTTACCCGGGTGAGTTGCTGCCGTTTGCCGAGCAGAAACCTGCCATCTGGGACCGGGTTATCGCCGTAACGCTGTCGGGCGTGTTCCATTGCATGCGCGCGGAGCTCACCGCCATGCTTGCCACCGGAGGCGGCGCCATTGTCAACAACGCTTCCATCTCAGGACTGGTGGGCTTTGCAACACTCGCGCCCTATTCCGCCGCGAAACATGGTGTCCTGGGCCTCACCAAGTGTGCCGCGTTGGAATATGCGCGCCAGGGCATTCGCGTCAACGCAATATGCCCTGGCTACATGGACACGAGCATGACCCAGCAATCGACCACGGCCGCCATGCGCGAAGCGCTTGCGGCCAGCGCGCCGATCGGAAGGCTGGGCGCGCCGAGTGAAGCGGCGGACGTGGCCACCTGGCTGTGTTCCAGCGCCGCGAGCTATGTCAATGGCGCCTGCATCCCCGTTGACGGAGGCGTCACCGCCGCCTGAAAACCGCTTTCGGATAACGCCAAGAGCAGATGTGGTAAAGAATCAATGAAGATGATTTTGTCAAGCAAGAGAGCGAGGCGCGTGAATACCAACAAAGAACTGTCGGCCGGGTTGGTGCTTTTGTGTCTGAGCCTGAGTGAGCCCGGAGCCGCGCGCGCAGAGGCCTCGGCAGTGCGGGAGCCGGCCGAGATTTACAAGAGCGTCTGCGCCGCCTGTCATGAGGGCACCGTTCCGCGCGCACCGCACTCGGTGGCCTTTCAGATGCTGGGCCCGCGTACCATTCTCACCGCGCTCGAAAGCGGCGTGATGCAAGCCCAAGGCGCGGCGTTGACGCCGACCGAACGTCGCACACTGGCCGAGTATCTTGCGGGCGCAGCCCTTCCTTCTGAACATTCCGCACAGCGAGCCAACTGCGACGCCGCTCATTCGACATTCGACTTCAACCGCCCACCACCGCTCGCCGGCTGGGCCATGACATTGGAAGGCACACGCCACGTCTCTGCGAAATCAGCCGGCCTGAGTGCAGCCGATGTGCCGCGGCTTGATTTGAAATGGGCGTTTGCGTTCCCCGGCGCCACGCGTGCGCGTTCGCAGCCAACCTTGGGGGGCGGCGCTTTGTATGTCGGCAGCCAGGACGGCACCGTCTACGCGCTCGATTTCGACACCGGCTGCATTCGATTCGCCTTCGCAGCGGACGCCGAAGTGCGCTCGAGCCCGGTGCTGGAACCCTGGCGCAGCGGCGATCGCGAAGCCCGGCCGAAACTATGGTTCGGCGATTTCAAGGGCAACGCCTACGCACTGGACGCGCAATCAGGCGCCTTGCTGTGGAAGACACGCGTCGATGAGCACCCGCGGCTGACCATCACCGGCTCGCCACGTTACTACGAGGGGCGACTCTACGTTCCGATGTCTTCCAACGAGTGGGCTGCGGCCGCGGATCCTGCGTATGAATGCTGCACGTTCCGCGGCGGGGTCGCCGCATTGAACGCTGCAACCGGTGCCCTTGCCTGGCGCTCGTATTCCATTCCGCAGGCGCCACAGGCCACTGGCGAAGTCAACAAGGCCGGGGCTGCCAGGCGTCATCCGGCTGGTGCACCGGTGTGGAATTCTCCGACGATCGATGTCAAACGACGCAGGCTGTATGTCGGCACCGGCGAGGCCTATACCTCGCCGGCTGCTGCGCAAAGCGATTCGGTGATCGCCTACGATCTGGATACCGGACGCATGCTGTGGTGGCACCAATCCATCGCAGGCGACGCCTGGAACATGGCCTGCTTTATCGGCGGCGGTCCGAACTGCCCGGTGCAGAACGGCCCCGACCTGGATATTGGTGCACCGCCGATTCTGCACAGGCTGCCCTCCGGCGGCGATGTGCTGCTCATCGGACAGAAGTCCGCCGATGTCTTCGCGCTCAGTCCGGACGACGGTCGGCTGCTATGGAAGGTGAAGTACGGGCGCGGCGGCTTCGCCGGAGGTGTGCACTGGGGCATGTCGGCGAGCGCGCGCACACTCTTCGCACCCAACGCGGACACCACGTTTCTGGGCACCGAGAAGGGCGAACCCAAGCCGGGGCTGTTTGCATTGGAACCCGCCAACGGCAAGATCAAATGGTTTGCCGCAGCGCCCGATGCTTGCAAAGCCGAGCAGAAGCCTGCCTGCGATCGCGGCTTTTCACCCCCACCGACCTCGATGCCCGGCGTGGTATTCCAGCCTTCCTATGACGGCTGGCTTCGCGCCTACCGGGAAACCGACGGCCGGATGCTCTGGTCGTTCAATACGGCCCGCGACTTCGACACCGTCTCCGGCGAGAAGGGACGTGGCGGTTCGATCGAAAGCGTCGGCGCCATCATCGCCGATGGCCGTGTGGTGGTGAACTCGGGATATCTGTTCGGCGGCCGGATGCCTGGCAACGTGCTGCTGGTGTTTTCTGTGGACGGCAAATAGCGGTTAAGGAGAAACGATGAAACAGATGAGCAGCGATTCTCCCGATGCCTGGAATCTGATGGATCCGAAGGTCCAGCAATGCCCATACGATTTCTATCGGGCCACTCGCGAGCAGGCGCCGGTTTACCGCATGCCCCAGAACGGGTTCTATCTGGTGACCTCCTTCGACCTGTGCCGCGAGGTCATCCGGCAGCCCGAACTGTTTGCCTCCGGCGTGAGCCCGATGGCGCTGCGCGAAGGCGCGGTGCCGCAGGACATCATCGACATCTACGTCAATCAAGGCTGGATTCCCCTCGCCTCCTGCTCCACTTCCGATCCGCCGCAACATACCCGCGTGCGCGCGTTTCTCGAGCCGCTTTTCACGGCCCGCCGCGTGCGCGAGATCACGCCGCTGATCGACCGTACCGTGTCCAACCTGTTGGATGGGTTGGCCGGCCGCAGCGACATTGAATTCGTGCACGAATTCTCGCACCCCTTGCCGATGATCGTGATCGCCGAACTGATTGGCGTGCCGCATACCGACCTGACCCGCTTCAAGGCATGGTCGGATGCGATCGTCGAGCCGTTCAGCATGATGGTGTCGCATGAGCGCGAACTCGAGTGCGCGCGCCTCGTGGTCGAGATGCAGCAGTACTTTGCCGCGCTGCTCGAAGAGCGGCGCCGCGCGCCGCGCGATGATCTGCTGACCCAACTGGTCAAGGCGGCGGACGATCCGGAACTGCGATTCAACCTGCAGGAACAACTGACCATCATCACCATCGACCTGCTGGCGTCGGGCAATGAAACGACGACGGCGGCAATCTCCTCAGGACTGCTGTTATTGATGCGCGATCCGCAGGCACTTGCCGCCGTGCGCAGTGACCGCGAACTGTTGCACAACCTCGCCGAGGAAATCCTGCGGCTGGAGTCGCCGGCGCAGGGGATGTTCCGCCGGGTTATGCGAGACACGGTGCTTGGCGGCGTTGCCTTGCGCAAAGACGAGATTCTGTCGCTGCGTTTCGGTGCGGCGAATCGCGACGAGTCACAGTTTCCCGAAGCGGAACGCATCAACTTGCGGCGCCATCAGCCAGGCAAGCACTTGGCGCTCGGCATCGGCCGACATCATTGCATCGGTGCGCAACTGGCGCGGCAGGAACTGATCAGCGCATTTGGTGGACTGTTGGACCAGTACAAAAGCTTCACCGCAACACCAGGCCACGCGCCCCCCAGCTACACGCCCAGCTTCTTCGGCCGCAACATTCGCGAACTCTACGTCACGGTTCAGCCGGCCTAGATTGGCGCCTTGAAATTGAAAATCGTGGTCAACGGCTTTTGGGCAGCGCGAAGGCAACGATCTCATCACCCGCCGGTGAGTTGAACCAAAGATGATGCCCCGTGGCCAGCACCACGAACTGGCGACCGCCGGCTTCGTAGGTCATGGGTGTGGTCTGCGTTCCGGCCGGCAACTCCTCGCGCCACAACATTTTGCCGGTGTCGACGTCAAACGCGCGCAAGAAGCCATCCATGGTGGCGGCAATGAATACCAGGCCGCCGGCGGTGATGACCGGACCGCCTAGGTTGGGCGTACCGAGGTTCCATTCGAATCGGATGGGCAGCCGCTTCTCGATCGACCCCAGCGGCACACGCCACTTCACCTCACCATCCACCATGTTGACGGCAATCAGCTCGCCCCAGGGCGGCGCAGTGCACGGCGCCCCCCAAGGCGATAACAGCCATTCGCGACGCACACCGTAGGGCGTGCCGGTTGCCGCGGAGGTGTCTTTACCGTCCTTGAGCTCGATCCCCTCGACGCCGGGGATCTCCTTGCGCGGCACCATCTTCACCACTTGCGGCACGCGGTTTACATTGACAAGCATCAACTGCCGCGCAGGATCAAACGCGGCGCCGCCCCAATTGGCGCCGCCGGCGGAACCAGGCACAAGAACGGTGCCGGGCGCAGTCGACGGCGGCGTGTAAATACCTTCAGATCGCAGCGCCGTCATCAGTTTGCGGCATGCATTGCGGTCCCAAAACGTAAAACCCCATGCGTCCTCAGGCTTTGCCGACAACGGGACCAGCGGCGCAGGCTTGACCGGGAACGGCTGCGTCGGCGAGAGCCATTCGCCCGGCAATGCACCCTGGGGCACAGGCCGCTCCTCAATGGGGAACAACGGCGCGCCGTTGGTGCGATCAAACACGAACACGAATCCCTGCTTGGTGTTCTGGATTACCGCCGGCACCATCTGCCCACCGCGCCGGATCTCGGTCAGCAGCGGCGGCGAGGCGACATCGTAATCCCAGATGTCATGGTGAATGCTTTGGAAATGCCATACCGGCTTGCCGCTGCCAGCGTCAAGGGCGACCAGTGAACTGGAGTACAGATTGTCGCCTTTGCGCTCGCCGCCGTAAAAATCCGGCGAGGCCGAACCGATCGGAGCATAGATGATGCCGCGGGCTTCATCGGCCACCATCGTCGACCAGACATTCGCCGCACCCGTGCGCCGGGCACTGTCGTTCAGCCAGGTTGCGTACGCCGGGTCGGCCGGATCGCGTGGAACCGGTTCGAACTTCCAGCGCCGTGCGCCGGTGTGCGCATCGAAGGCGAAGATCGTACCCGGCGGCGAATCGGCGCGGATGTTGTCCATGATCGCGGAACTGACCGCCACGACTCCGGCTACGACCACCGGAGCGGAGATCAGTTTGGACTCACCGGGGTAGCGGTCCGGCCAATCCCGCACCACCGCCACCTGCCCTTCGAGGCCAAAGTCCGTGCACGGCCGACCCGTGTGCGCATCGAGCGCAATCAGCCGTGAATCGTTTGTTCCCATGAAAACGCGCACTGCGCAGGCGGAACCCGCCGGCGCCTGCGGGTCGCGCCATGCAGATACTCCGCGGCAGGTGTACTGGTAAGGAAGCTTTTGATCGAGCTTGACCTTGGGGTCAAACACCCACTTCTCACGGCCGGTTGCGGCATCCAGCGCGATCACGCGATTGAACGGAGTGCAGAACAAGAGCGAGCCGTCGACCAGGATTGGCGTCACCTGAGTCGAGCTGTTGGCGATAAGGTCAGGGCCGCGCCGTTTTACCTCGCCGCTGGAGTACCTCCAGGCAACTTCCAAATCACCGACATTGTCGCGGTTGATCTGTTTTGCAGCGGAGAAACGAGTGCCACCGGAGTCTCCGCCATAATAAGCCCAGCCTAGCCCGTCCGTCGCCGGCGCTGCAGCGGCCGCATGAACCAAGGCGCTGACAAACATCGCCGCACAAGCCAATCCCGCAGTGGTGCGCATGGGGTTGCCCGTCAGAGCGCCGGCTTCATGAACTCAATCACCGGCTCGCCATCAAGACAGGCCCAGCCGGCCGCCGACATCGCCACATGGTATGCGGCATTTTGATGGGCCTGCTGCGCCGCCTCGTCGACGAAGCCTTCGAAAAATACAAACTCGTTTGCATGCTTGCCTTGCAGGATCTCGAAGAACAGCGTGGTCGGTTCATGCCGGCGCACGTTGTTGCGCAATTCGCCAATGAGTCGCAAAAACTCCTCTCGCTTTTCCGGCTTGGTCCGAAGCCGCAAGTACGCTGCATATCCGACCGGCTTGCTCATCTCGTTCCCCCTTCAAATCGCCGTTACTTTTCTGATCAGCCGGTGCGAGCCAGTTTTGCACCAAGCACCGTGCGCACCGCGCGTTCGATCTTATCCGGCGAGGGCAGCCATTCCTGCTCTAGGTGCGGCGTCGCCGGCACGGGTGTATGCGGTGGCGTGACCTTCTGCACCGGCGCCTTCAGGGCATCCAGCGCTTCGCATGCGGCAAGGCTCGCGATCTCACTGGCCATGCCGCAGTAGGGGTCGCCTTCATCCACGACTACGAGACGACCTGTCTTCTCCACTGATTCCAGGATGCTGTCCCGATCGAGCGGGGAGGTGGTGCGCGGATCGATGACTTCAACGGATATGCCTTCCTTGGCGAGCTTGTCGGCCACCTTGTTGGCAAGCAGCACCATGCGCGAGAAGGCGACTATGGTCACATGATTGCCGCGGCGCGTGATGTTGGCTTCGCCAAACGGCACAAGATACTCACCGTCGGGCACCTCGCCCGATTCTCCATAAAGGACCTTGTGCTCACAGAAGATCACCGGATCATCGTCGCGGATCGCGGTAGTCAACAGTCCCTTGGCGTCGGCGGGCGAGGACGGAAGAACCACTTTCAAACCGGGAATCGCCGTCAGCAGCGCATGCAGGCTCTGTGAATGCTGCGGGCCGGCGCCGAAGCCGGCGCCCATCAAGGTGCGGATCACCACCGGCACCGAACATTTGCCGCCGAACATGTAGCGGAATTTGGCCTGTTGATTCAGGATCTGGTCGAGACAAACACCGATAAAGTCCATGAACATGACTTCTGCCACGGGCCGCAGCCCGGTCAACGCCGCGCCATTGGCGGCGCCGACGATCGCCGATTCGGTGATGGGCGTGTCGATGACCCGGCGCCGGCCAAACTCCGCCGCAAACCCCGCGGTCACGCCGAACGTACCGCCGGCCGCCTCCACTTCGCCCGCGGTGCCGCCGAGTCCACCCACGACATCTTCGCCGAGAATAATGACGCGAGAGTCGCGCCGCATCTCGCCCTGCAGCGCTTCGGTGATTGCCTCGCGGTAAGTCTTGATTGCCATGTCAGTAGCTCCCGTAAACATCTGAATAAAGCGCTTCGCTCGTAGGCTTGGGCGCAGCCTTGGCCGCGTTGACCTTATCCTCGATGAGCTCGCTGATTTCCTCGTCAATCTCCCGCAGCTCCTCTGCGTCGATGCCATGGTTCTGGGTCAGAGCGGTACTGAACTTGATCATCGGATCGGACGATGCGCGCAATCGCTCAACTTCTTTGCTGTCGCGATACTTTTGCATATCGCCCTCGAAGTGCCCGTACCAGCGATAGGCGAACGCCTCGACGGCACTGGGACCCTCGCCCTTGCGCGCCCTCGCCACGGCACGACCGACGGCATCGTAAACGGCAAAGAAATCCGTGCCATCGACCTTTTCCGCCGGCATGCCGAAAGCAGCCGCGCGCTTGGCGATGTCGGCGCCGCCGAGGTGATAAGACGTCCCGGTAAACTCAGCGTAGCCGTTGTTCTCGTACATGAAGATCATCGGCAGCTTGAGCACTGCCGCCATGGTGAGCGACTCAGCCACCGTTCCCTGGTTGGATGCGCCGTCGCCGATGAACGCCATGGCCACACCGTCTGTACCGAGCGTCTTTTGAGTGAGCGCTGCGCCCACGGCAATGGGCGGTGCGCCGCCGACGATGGCATTTGCACCGAGCATGCCTTTGCGCAAATCCGCGATGTGCATCGATCCACCCTTGCCGTTGCACAGGCCGCCCTGCTTGCAATAGATCTCGAGCAGCATCTCGCCGATGTCGCAACCTTTGGCGATGCAATGGCCATGGCCGCGATGGGTGCTGCCGATGTAGTCGGTATCGCGCAGGTTCATGCAGGCGCCAACGCCGATCGCTTCCTGCCCGCAGTACAGATGAACGAAACCGGGCACCGTGCCCATCTGCACTTCGCGCCGCATGCGCTCCTCAAATTCGCGGATGGCGCGCATGCGTCGGTACGCATCGAGCAGCATCACTGGGTCGTAAGTCATCGCCGGCTCCTTCAAATGTTGCGTGGGCCAAGAACTTCGAGCGGCGCACGGTAGGTTGGAACCGGGCCCGCTTTTTCTATGATGTAGACGTTTTCCATATGGCAGGGGCCATACTTGCCGCCGAAATACAGGCAATCGAGGCTGATCACCATGTTCTCTTCGATCACAAAACCCTGCGCGCCCCGCAGGCCGTAGGACGGAAAGCCGACAGGCATCTCGACCGGCGTGAGGCCGATGCCATGCGCGAGTGTCAGCAGTTTCTCCGGCGCCGGCACTCCCGCGGCTTTGACATGCTCGTAGGCAATCCGCGTGCATTCGCCGGTATGGTTGCCGGCCTTCATGTGGTCGGCAGCCTTGAGAAACGCATCGCGGATGGCGTCGTGCATCCGCAGGTATTCCGCCGGCGGATTGCCAATGTAAGCAGTGCGGTTGATGTCGATCCAGAAGCCTTCCATCTGGCCGAGCGTTTCGAGGATCACGATCTGGCCCTTCTCGAGCGCGCTGTCGGACCGCGTCCGGAAAAGCTCCGGAATGAACTCACCGGCAAACGCACCACCGAAGAGCAGCACCCCCTCATCGAGCGGCATGACATCGATGGAAACCATGAAGGCTGCGAGCTGACGCTGCAGCTCGGTCCAGGTGATGCCCGGTTTGAGGAGTGACGCAGCGAATTCCACGCATCGATCGCCGACGGGTCCGATGCGGCGGAACGCCGCGATCTCTTCGGGCGATTTGACGCTGCGGGCACGGATCATCAGATCGAGCGCATCCTCAACAGCAATACCGGTCAATCGCGGATCCTTGCGCACTGCGAAGCCGACGCGCAGATCGTCAAAGCCGATGGCCGCCTTGTGCAGGCCGTGCTCAGTCAGCGTCACAGACAGACTGGCGATAATGTCAGCCTCCGAGCGACCGCGCACCCGGTCGGCATACAACTGCATCGCTGCCTCGGCGATTGCGCTGCGCCGGGCCCAGGGGTCCGATCGACGCGCCATTTCGCAAAAGGTGAGCAGTTCAAACACGCGGATTTCATCGGCGCGGTCTGGCTTGCCAGATTCCTTCATCACCGAGAGCAGCGCGATGTTGGCTTCGGGAATCGCGAGAATTACCGGCAGCTTGGGATCAAGCGGCACGATGGCGGCAGCGACGGGTTCCTGCAGGTTCCAGCGCTCCAGCAAGGAGGTGTAACCGGTGGCATACAGCACGTCGTACTGATTGGTCAATACAATGGCCTCGAGGCCGGCTTTCGCCATGCCCTCTCGCATCCGGCCCAGTCGTGGATCCATACCCCCCACCCTCTTACGACTATCAGTCAACGCCAATTCAATAAAAACAGTCGGTACTGTTTTTTTTATACGATACGCTAGTATATGTGATCGCGTAAAGCGTGGTGCAACCCGCACCGACCACGGATAGACACTCTGGGACACTCCTTATGTTATTAAACCTGGATCGAGCGCGGCAGAAAATGGACGAGTTGGGGCTCGACGCGCTGGTCGCCTCGTCTGCCCGCAATGTCTACTACGCCTCCGGCTTCTGGACCCGGATCTCGGAATGGGGTTTTCAGGAAAACCAGGCCGCAGTGATCATTCCCCGTGACCCAGCCATACCGGCGGTGCTGGTGGTGCCGGAGTTCGCGATCGCTGGGCTCCTGGAGACGCCGACCTGGATCCCGCAGGTTCGCACCACCGAATTTCTCAATACTTCGTATGTGGCGCACGAGCCCGAACCGGTGCGACTCGACCCGCTGCAGGCGGACATCGAAAAGCTGTATCAACAAAAAGTACAGGGCTCACTCGCGCCTGACATCGTCGCGGGCACCCGCGATGCCATTGCCGAATCAGGACTTGCAAACGCACGGATCGGCTTCGACGATCTGCGGCTCGCCCAGCACGTAAGTGCCGGGTTGGCAGGACTTCAGACGGTGGACGGCCATGACGCCTGGCTGGATATCCGCAAGGTCAAGACAGCGCAGGAAATCGAGTTTCTTCGCAAAGGCGCGGCGATCAACGAAGCCGCCCTGCTGGACATCCTGCCCGTCATCCGCCCAGGCGTGCAGTGGAAGGAGGTTGCGACCCGCTTTCGCAATCACGTGCAGGCGGCCGGCGCCACCGTGATGTCGGCGCAGAAGGCGCTGCAATTCGGCGCCGAATACGGCGGCGTGTATTTTCCAGACCTGATGTTCGCCGACAACGATTGGCGCGTGCATGCCGGACAGACCATCATCTTCGAATCCTGGGGCAGCTACTCCAACTACGCCTTTGATGTCTCGCGCACGGTGCACATCGGCAAGCCTTCCAGCGACTACGCGCGCATCTGCGCGACGATCTCGGCTGCGCAGCAGGAAGCTGTGCAGCATCTGCGCGCCGGCATCACCACCCATGAGGCTTGGTCGAAAGTCAGCAGGATCGCCTATGCCATGGACGTACCGACGCCCAAGAAGACGTTGGTGTTCTTTCACAGCATTGGCCTCGACATCATCGAACTGCCGAGCAAGTACCCTGCCTTCGGGCGGCTCAAGGACTTCGTGCTGGAAGAAAATACGGTCGTCAATTTTGAATACCTATACTTCGGTCACTCCGTGGCGCCGTACCATTTGGAGAGCAGCTACCTGATCACGCGCGGCGGCGCGCAGTGCCTGCATACATTGCCGCACGAATTGTTTGTCCTCGAGTGATCGGCGGCGATCGCTTGCCGGCTTACTGGGCGGTGAACCCGCCATCGACGCTCAACACCGCGCCCTGGCATAGCGTTGAGTCATCCGACGCAAAGAACAGAATCGCGCCGGCGACTTCCTCGGGCCGGCCCATGCGGCCGATCGGCATCACCCCGCGCAGCATCGCCTGGGCCTGTTGCTGATCGGGCATGAGCTTGGTCCATCGCTCCATCATCGGCGTCTGAATGACGCCCGGACAGACGCAGTTGAAGCGCACGCCGGACTTCGCCAGTTCAATGGCCATGTCGCGCGTGAAGACCACGAGGCCACCCTTGGCGCTGCCATAGGCTGTGGACAGAGGGAAACCGACCAGTCCATTGAGCGATGACACGTTGACGACACTGCCGGACCCACGCGTTACCATGTGCGGCACCACATGCTTGCACAGCAGCCACGGTCCTTTCAGATCCGTCTCCAGCACCATGTCCCATTCGTCCGAGGTGGTCTCGTTGTAGGAGCGATTCAGCTCGGAACCGGCGTTGTTGACCAGCACGTCAATCTGACCCCAGAGCCGCAGAGCGTGCTCGGCGACCGCGATCGCGCTGGCCTCTTTTCGCACATCGCACTCGATGGCGGCCGCATTCGCGCCGAGTTCCCCGGCCAATCTTTCAGCCGCGGCAACGTTTCGATCAGCGATAAGCACCTTGCCGCCCTCGGCAATGAAGCGTCTGGCGGTAGCCTCACCGATGCCGCTTGCGCCGCCGGTGATGATGCTGATCTTGTTCTGTAGTCTCATTGCTCCTCCTGACAACCAATGCGCACCGTCGTAACGTTCGCTACATCACCGCATCAGAATCGTATCGCCCCACCTCTCGATCGTATTTCCACTACATGGTTGCGGTAAGACCTTCGTCTACCGCAATCACCGCACCATGTATCGCCAGAGATGCCTCGCTGACGAGAAACAGCGCGACCCCGGCGATATCTTCCGGCTGCATAAAAAATCTATGGTTCGGGCTCGAATGCTTCTCCATGAGCGCATCGATTGCCCGCTCGCCTTCGGGCGTTCGCAGGTGTGCTGTCAATGGCGTTGCCACTGCGCCGGGACAAATGCAGTTGATTCGAATTCCTTTGGAACCCAACTCGCTGGCGAGCGTTCGGGTAAGCATCGCAACGCCAGCCTTGGATGCCGAGTACGCGCTGTCACCAGCCCGACCTGCAATGCCGCTGACGGAGCCGATATTGACGATATGGCCCTTGCCTGCAGCCAGCATGGCGGGCAGTGCATACTGAGTCACGTAGAACGTGCCCTTGAGGTTGATGTCGATGTGGCGGTCGAAAAGTTCAATGGAACTCTGAGGAACAGGATTGGGCTGCCATATCGCGGCGTTGTTGATGAGGATCGCAGCGGGGCCAAGTTCCTCTGCGAGCGACTCAACAGCGTCTTTGACATCCCCGGATTGTGAAATGTCCGCATGACGACCAGCTGCTCGAACACCCAGATTGCGCAGTTGCGTCAGCATGGCATCCATTTCTTCCCGACTGCATAGCGTGATGATACCAATCGCAGCCCCTTCCTCTGCAAAGCGTCTCGCGATCGCCGCGCCGATTCCAGAAGTGCCGCCGGTTACGATGGCCACTTGCCCTTTAAGTTTCATGCGCATCGGTTCGAACACGCTCCCACCACGCCTGAACTGCAATTGGATAGCGCTGTTTCTGCACGCCCAGGCGGCCTTCGGGATCCGGCCCCAACGGCGAATCCATGGTCGCGGGCAGACCGGAACCGCCGGCTTCGATTGCATCCACGTACTCGATGGAAAATGTCTCAAACATATTCAGCAGTTCCTCCAGATACTGCTCGTGATACTCGCTGGCCTGATGTTCGTAGAATGCACGACTGTCAACGAATGCAAGAAAGGCGTAATACTGATTCTCCGCGGCGCCGCGCCAGTATTCATACCGCAAACACCCTGGTTCGTGAGCGTGGGTGTGCGCAGACAGATCCTTCAGCATGAATTCAAACCGCGGCGCTTGGCCTGCGCGGACCTTGATATGAACAAGCATCGATGGCATACGCGCCCTCCCGCTAGTTGGTTTCGATGAGGGCGTGCGGTCACGACCAGCGCAGACACGCCCGCCGCAGCCAGTTGTTCTCTGAACCGCGCTATTTTGAGGTCATGCAAACACGTCACCCCAAGAAACAAAAGCCGGCGTGAGCCGGCTTTTGAATGCGGTATGTGTTACCACTCAGAACTTCAAGCCCACCTGCACACCCAGTTCGCGCGGCGGACCATGCCGGGAGAAGTTCCACAGCGTCGCAACCGGATTGGCGGCCACTCGGTAGACTTGATCCGTCAGGTTTTTGCCGTAGAGCGTCAGCTCGAGCTTGTCCGACGAACTCTTCCACGTGATGTTCGCATTGAGCAGGGTGCGCGCCTCGCCCTGCGTATTGGCCTTGGGTATCACGATCGGATTGCCCGCAGAATCAGCTCCCTGGGCGTTGGCCGGGAAAGGATTGGTCTCGAACTCGCTCATATAGTGCATGTTGAGGCTATAGGTCAGCGAGGCCGCGCTCTGCAGATTCTGTATGAAGGTGGCCGTGGCGCCGGCGGTCCACCTGGGCGAGAAGGTCACAGCGAGCGCGGAGAAGTCGAAAGGACGCGCCGCTCCGGTCAGCCCAAGCGGTCCGGGATCTGCACTGGGATTGTACGAGTCGTACTTGTGATCAAGAAAGCCGACGAAAGCATCGAAGCGCAGTTTGGCCATGGGTATATAGCTGGCTTCCAACTCGACCCCTTTGGCCGTGCTCTTGCCCTCGTTCACCGATTGCGTTTCCTGGAACGTGTTGCCTGCGGCGTCCTTGATGGTGACCACGGTGTCACGCTGCAAGTTCTTGTACTTCGTCTGGAATATCGCCAGATTCAAACGCAGCTTCTCATCCAGCATATCGGACTTGACGCCAAACTCCACGTTGGTGTTCTCCTCGCTCTTATACGGCGCGCAGGATGTCACAGAGCCGCAGGTTTCGGAGAACCCGCCTGAAACGAAGCCCGTGGCGTAACTGACATAGGTCATCAGGTGCGGGGCCCAGTGATAGTCAAACACCGCACGATAGGTATCGGCATTGAACGTTTTGCTGTTCCTGATGTTGTTGCCGAACGCCGATTCCGGCAGCGGGTTGGTGAACGGGCCACGATACTGCGTGATATCGATGAAATTGCTCACAGGGTTCGCTGTAGTGCCCAGACTGAGGCGATGGAAGTCCTTCTTGTCTTCCGTGTGCCGGATTCCAAGCGTGAGTTTTGCCTTGTCAGTGAGGTTGTAAGAACCGTCGGCGTAGACCGCCCAGTTCTTGCGGTCCTGTGTGGTGTTCTGAATCTCGAAACGATCACGATAGAACTCCCCCGCCGGGCCCGCCAGCGGCAGGAAGAAGCCAAGGCTTCCAAACACCTGGAAATTCACGTCGTCTTTGAAATACACGGCTCCCGTGGTGAATTTGAAAGGACCATCAAACTGGCTCGTCAGGCGCAATTCCTGCTGGAACTGCTTGCGGTTGGAATTGCGGCTCGCATCGTAGAGCGAGGTGTAGGCCTCGCCGGTATAGGTGCTCGCGAGAATCTCGTCCTGCCTGCGATAGCCGGTGATGGACTTCAGTTCGAATTGGCCCACCTTGAAGGCCTGGGTCAGGTAAACGCCTTTGCCATCGACCTGATGGCCTGCGGGGAGATCGACAGCCGCGTTGGCGGTGTACGACTGACCGGTGTGGAACGGATCGCCACTGCCGATGCCCGGAAAGCCGATCAGCGGCCAGATGTATCCTTCGCCATTGGGTGTTTCATTCGCGGCCACCTGAGTGTCGCCGCGATCCCTGACAATCTCGAAGGTCAGATCCGCGACGTAGGAATCGGTGGGCTGCCAGCGAAACTTCGCCTTTGCCGCAAGCACATCCGTCCCGCCAATTTTTGCACCGTTGCCTACCAGCGGATACTTTGAAATCACGGAGTCAATACAAGACTGGTAGCCGGGACCCGGCAGACAACCGAAGCTGGTGAACTGACCGCCCGGCGGCTTGTCATTGGTGTAAAAGCCATCGCTCTTATCCTTGATGACGGCAAAGCGCATGGCCAGCGTGTCGCTAATGGGCACATTCAACGCGAACTTAACTTTGTAGAAATTGGAACTATTGGAGCTGAATTGGCCGTAATTGGCCTCGACATTGCCGAAAAGCTGACCCAGAACAGGCTTCTTGGTGGTGAACGCTATCGCACCGCCAGTCGTATTCTTGCCGAACAGCGTGCCCTGCGGGCCGCGGTATATTTCCACCTGCTCGATGTCGAACATTTCAACGAACTGCGACTGCACGTGGTTGAAGGCGAATTCGTCAACGCTGATGCCCACTGAAGGGTCCTTGGTCACCAGGATCGAGATGAACCCGGTGCCTCGTATGCCGCCACCGACGGCATTGAAGCCCACTTGCGGCGTCAGGGTTACGTTCGGCGCCAATTGAGCGAGCGCGCTGACGTCGTTCTGGAAGGTACTTTCCAGCTTCTTGGCGGTTACTGCCGTGACCGCCACCGACAGGTCCTGCTGCGCCTCGTTACGCTTTGTGCCGGTTACGACGATCTCTTCAAGGGACAAGTCGTTTCCTTTGTGGGCCCCGCTTTCTGTCTGCGCGAAGACGGTGGTACTCGCCAGCAGCGCGGGCACCATCAAAAAAGAAGCAAGAGACTTTAACCGGAGCATAGATCCCCCTACTTGAATAACCAGCCTGATTCGAAACTCAGCAGCGACGATTCCGCCGCACGCAAACGCCCCCTGCCTGCTTTGTTATATCTGCGCCAGCAGAGGACCCGCTGCAAAGCTTACCTGTGCGATTAAAAAAAGCAAGCAAGACTGTTTTTTTCCCTACCGCCATTTAGCCACAATACCGCCCTGCAGCGTGATGGTTCAGCGGAAATTCACTGGTATCTATTTGGTCAGCGCAGACGCCGCAAGCAGATCATCTGATGCGAAAATGCAACAAAATGATCGGCGCGCCGCCATACCGTTCAGGAAAAAAGAATCAGACTTGACTGTTTCTTTTCCACGCCCGACAGACGGCGTACACTGCCTTAAGAACGAATCCGGAGGAAGAAATCGATGGCGATCAACATCAAGGCCGGCTGGCCGCTCGAGGTCAATCCCAACGCCCCGGCGCATTCGCTGGAGCGCAAGCAACCGGCGATCGATGACGGCTTGGATATCCCCCACCCTTCGCGCTACTACTCGAGCGAATTCATGGAAAAGGAATGGCGGCACCTGTGGCCGCGGGTCTGGCTGCTGGCCGGCGTGGTGTCGGATATTGCCCAAGACGGCGACTACACGACGTTCGAGTTCGGCCCCGAATCTTTCTTGTTGGCGCGCCAGGCCGACGGCAAGGTCAAGGCCTTCTATAACGTCTGCCCGCATCGCGGCAATCGCATCGCGCTGAACGAGCGCGGCAGTGTCGAGCAGTTCACCTGCACCTTTCACGGCTGGCAATTCGCCTGCGACGGCAAGCTGAAGACCATCACCGATGAAAACACTTTCAACCCGAAACTCATTCATCACCGTCCCGGCTTGACGGAAATCCGCTGCGAGGTGCTCGGCGGTATCATTTTCATCAACATGGACGGCAAGGCGCGACCCTTGCGCGAGTACATCGGTCTGCCGGCCGGCTACATCGAGAACTACGAAATCGACAAGATGAACGTGGTGCATCACGTGCGCAGCGAATGGGCCGCGAATTGGAAAACCGGCGTTGACGCGTTTTACGAAACCTATCACCTGGCTTTCGTGCATCCGCAGACGCAGACGGTCATGGAAGACTTCAGCCAGTACGATCTATACCCGAACGGCGCCAGCCGCATGATTGTGCCGCTGTGCATGAAGTCGCACCGCGTCGGCGATCAGGATTCGGTCGATGCCGGCCTGCGCTTCATGATGCAGGACGCGGGCATGGATCCGGACGGCTACAAAGGCAATGCGCAGGGCGTGCGCGAAGCCGTTCAGCAAAGCAAGCGCGCGCGCGCGCAGCGGCTGGGCCTGAAGCACTACGAAAAGTTCACCAACGGACAACTCACCGACAGCTGGGCCACCGGGCTGTTTCCGAACGTGCAGATGGGCATGCATCCGGAAGGCGTATTCATCATGCGCTTCGTGCCCCACGCCACCGACCCGGAGAAGTTCACCTATGACACGATGATTATGTATCGCCATGTCGATGACAAGGATTACACCGTGCCGGCGTGGATGGGTCTGCCGGCGGGCATCGATGTCACGGGTCAGACGCGGCCCAACATCAAGCATGTGCCGCTGGGCCAAAAGCCCGAATTGGGCGAGGTGCTGGATCAGGACTCGGATCTGCTCCCCGTCGTGCAGCAGGGCATCAAGTCACGCGGCTTCCGAGGCCCGCTGTGGAGCGAGCAGGAAACACGCGTTCGGCACTATCAGCGGGAAATCGATCGCTACCTGAACGACGAGAAGTAGCTTCCAGGCATTACCGTGCGGCGATGCGGATGCGTCGCTGCACCTCGCCGCAGTTCGACCAGCCGATGTTGGACAGCGTGTAGCCGAGCACGCGCTGTGAACGAGCATCCACGGTCACTTCCATCTCGCAGCCGTGAAACCCGCTCGGTGCGCCCGCAGGCTGCGCCGGCAGGAACCACACGTAAACCTGCTTGATGCCGCTGCTGTCGACTTTTCGCGGCGCACCGAAAGTCTCCTGCAGCTTGGCCACGGGTTGTCCGATGTTGTCGGCAACGATCTTCGGCACCGGTCGCACCGCGAATTCGGAGTGACCGCAGGCGCTCAACGCGGTGGCAGCGATCGCAATTGCAAACGGCAGTGAACGTGACATAACTTGGCGCTTCCCGTCGTGGACAGACGAGTAACCTTATGCCGTGTATTGGCGCCGGCGCCGCCGACTCAGTTCGCAATCCGATAAGGCAAGGCGCGCGCCTGCCGGTTATGTAAATGCAGCGCATGCGTTATGCCAGCGGGTAGATCTTCAGGGTGATGCACGGCCATGACCAGGGTGATGCCGCGGGCCATCAGTCCGCTGAGCAAATCGCGCATGAGATGCCGCTGCTGTGTGTCCAGTCCCGTCAACGGCTCGTCCAGCAGCAACAGGCGCGGCGCTGCCGCCATCGCCCTCGCAAACAGAGCGCGCCGCATCTGGCCATAAGACAGTTCGCGCGGACGGCGCTGCGCCACGGCATTCAAATGAAAATATCCCAGCCACAGATTGGCGATGCGCAAATCCTCGGCATCGGGCGCTTCGTTCAAGCCGATGCTGGCGTGCCGGCCGCTTGCCACCAGTTCGCGGATGCTCACGTCGATGGCATAGTCGCTCTGCAGCTCCGGGGAAACGAAGCCGACGGTCTGTTTCCAATGCTCGATGGGCGTGCCGCGCACGAATCCGCCCCGCTTGATCGTGCCACCGCTGGCCGGCGCAAGATCCCCATACAACAGGCGCAGAAAGCTGGACTTTCCCGAGCCATTGGCGCCGAGCACCGCCCACTGCTCGCCGTGCTGCAAACGCCAGTTCAGATTGCGCAGCACGCAGCAGTACTCGACGTAGAGAGTTGCCTGTGTCAGCTGCAAGAGCGTGAGGGCTCCCGCCTGCTCGGCCGGCCGGCGCGCATTGGATAGGGCAGGCGCGGACTCGGTGGGTTCGCGCAGCGCCACCGGCATGCGCGCCCCGGCGCGCAGCGTGCGCGTGGCGAGGATGCGGCCGTCCTGCAAATGCAGCAGGCGGTTCGTGCCGCGCGGAATGTCGGCAGCGCGATGCGCCGCGACAACCCACGACTGCCCGCGTTTTCTGGCGCGGGCCAGGATCGCGTCCACCTTGCGGCGGAACCTGGCGTCCAGCCCATTGTAAAGTTCATCCAGCAACAGCCAATGCGGCTTGCGCACCAGCGCGCGCGCCAGCAGCGCGAGCCGCTTTTGTCCGTAGGACAGCGATAGGAAATTGCGGCCCGCGAGGCGCAGCATCCCGCACGCGCGCAGCACCCCCGCCACCTTGCGCCGCTGATCGCGCGTGACCGGCGAGAGCAGGATGTCGGTATCGTGCAGCCCGGCCGCGACGATGTCGCGCACTGAAAAATCCCAGCCGTAGCGGGCAAACTTGTCCTGCAACTCGGCGCCGAGGCAGGCGATGAGGGGCTTCGCGTCGATCTCCTCGATGACGCGCCGGCCCAACGTGAAGCGGCGTTTTTCGCTTCCTGTGGGCGTGGGCCAGATCTCCGTGCTCAGCAGCTTGAGCAGCTGCGTCTTGCCGGCGCCGTTGCTGCCGATGAGCGCCCAGCGTTCACCGGCTCGAAGATTCAAATCGATGTGCTTGAGCACCCAGCGCTTGCCGCGCCGTACGCCCACATCGTGCAGCGTGATGTTCAGGCGCGCCTTCATTCCTTGCGCAGCGACCAGATGGCGCCTTGTCGATCGACGCGGTTTTCCTGCAGGAGCTTGATGAGATGGGCTTCGAGGGTCAGGCGCGCCCACACATGGCGATCGGGCGGCACGTCATCGTAGACGCGCGGTGTCAGCGATTCCAAGGTGGCGTTGTCGGTGGCTCGCAATGCCGAGATGACTTTGCTTTCGCGCATCAAGCGATGTTTGCGCAACATGGCAAGCGTCTGCTTGGCGTTGTCGATGACCCCGCCGTGGCCGGGGGCGATGCGATCGAAACTCAGGCCCATCAATTTGTCGATGGAGGCAAGGTAATGCGCCATATCGCCGTCCGGCGGCAGAATCACCGGCGAAACGCCTTCCAGCACGTGATCGCCGGAAAACAGCATGCCGGCTTCCTGATGCAGATAGCAAACGCAATTGGAGGCATGGCCCGGCGTGCAGATGGCGACCAGGCGCACATCGCCCAGCTGCAGCGTCTGCCCATCCACCGGCACGCGGTCCGGCGCAAACGTCATGTCCTGCCGGCCGTCATGCGGCGGCGGCACGCCGATGAGCTCGGCGCCGGTGGCGCGCGCAAGCCGCTTTGCCAGCGGCGAATGATCGCCGTGCGTGTGCGTGGTGATGATCCAGCGAATCGGCGCGTCGGCCACCTCGATGATCCGCTGCAGGTGTGCGTCATCGAGCGGGCCCGGATCCAGCACGGCGATTTCGTGAACGCCGAACAAATAGGTATTGGTGCCAGGGCCCGTCATGAGTCCAGGATTGCCGGCCACCAGGCGGCGTATGCCTGGCGCCAGAGCAATTGCTGTGCCAGATGCAAGTCGTGAACGGGCTTCCATGAGCATCCATTTTAATGGCCGGCAAATCTTTAAGCGAGCAGGCATTGCGAGCGGCGCTGGAGCAGATACACTGCACTAACTGCAATGGCTGATTCTCATCACACTCGACGTGCCGGTCACTTCTTGTCCTGGTCGCAGTTGGCGGATCCCAACTCCGGGCAGTGTCAGCGCTTTCTCGCCGAGGCGCTTGCGCAACTGCTCAGCGATCTGCTGCGCTCCATCCTCGCCAATCCCAGTCCAGCCATTGGCGCCAATGAAAGCATGATCGTGCGCTACCGCGAACTGGCCGCTTCCTGTGGCGCAACGGAAGCATCCAAAGGCGCCAGCCTGAGCATCAGCCGCGGCAGCCTCGCCAAGCGCTGCGTTTCGTGGCTGAAGCTGTTGCTGACCTCGCCCTCGGATGCCACGCCAGCGCCCGCCATGCGCGAGTTCGTCGACGCATTGGGCCTGTTTCCTTCCTTGTTCGACCTGGACCCGACGGCACGCTCGCGGCGCGCCCGTCTCACCTGGCTCCTGACCCACGACCGGCGCCTTGATGCCAGCACGCGTGAGGCGGCCACCGCACTCATCGAAGCGTGCGAGCACCTGGGTCTGCTGCTCTGGCCGGATGCCGAAACGGCCTGATCGGCCAGCCGGGCCCCGTACAGACCCGTCGCGCGACTGTTCCGACACCCCCAACAGCGATTGCCGCCCGCTTTGAGCAGTGCTTTTTATGTATAATTTGGGATTGTCGGACGTCACCATCCGCCAGGAGTTTTGTCAAGATGCAATCGCCCCTACCGCCGAGCGGCTCGCCCAGTCCTGAGCCCCCTGTTGCCAGCCCCGCCGCAGAAGATGCCGCTCCCAAAGAAGGTTCGCGGCGCCGGTTCCGCACGCTGCTGCAACCCTTTGCCGCCTCGCGTCGCATCGCCACGCCCATCATCTGGTTTTTTCTCGACTGGTTTGTCCTGATCGCCGCGATCGCCACGATGCTGGTGGTGGATTCCATCTGGGTGCGGATCTTCGCCTCGCTGGTTGCCGCATTGTGGATCGCACGATTGTTCGTCATCGGGCACGATGCCTGTCACGGCAGCTATACGCCGCGCAAACGCCTCAACGCGTGGATCGGCCGCATCGCCTTCCTGCCCTCACTCACGCCCTACAGTCTGTGGGAAGTGGGCCATAACCTCGCGCACCACGGCTTCACCAACTTGAAGGGACGCGACTACGTCTGGACGCCGTTCACGCGCGAAGAGTTTCTGCGCCTGTCATGGCTGCGCCGGCAAATGGAAAAGCTGTACCGCAGCGGCGTAGGTCAGGGCGTTTATTACATGATCGAACTCTGGTGGAAGAAACTGTTTTTTCCAACGCCCGAACACATCAGCGCCCGCCGCAAGAGTTTCACCTGGGACAGCCTGCTGGTCGCCACCTTCGGCGCGTTGTGGATCGGCGGACTCGTCGCCTGGGCCCTCATCAGCCACCGCTCCGTCGTGTCGCTGCTGATATTCGGCTTCGCCATTCCGTTCTTCGTCTGGAACTGTCTGATGGGCTTCGTCATCTACGTGCAGCACACGCATCCGCGCGTGGCCTGGTACGAGCGCAAGGAAGAGTGGACCTCGAATGCCGGCTACGCCACCACCACGGTGCACGTCAAGCTCATGCGCCCGCTCGATGGCCTGATTCACTACATTCTCGAGCACGGCGCACATCACGTGAACATGGGCATCCCGCTGTATCGCCTGAAGGAAGCGCAGGCGCGCCTGTCAGCCACGCTGGATGAGCGCCTCAATTCGGAAGTCTTCACCTGGCGCTACTACTGGAACACGGTGCGCCGCTGCAAGTTGTATGACTATGCACGGCATGTGTGGACGGATTACGAGGGGCGCGTTACCTCGGAGCCGGTCGTCAGCCGCTGAGGTTCTTCTCTGGATTCCTGCGGCTGCCGGCGGCGCTATCTGCCTTCGAGCAGCGCCTTGGCAATGAATTGCTTTGGCACCGTGGTGCGCGGCGCACCCCCTTCAAACCAGCTGCGCACATCGTTGTCCAGCCCGATGCCATGCATGTAGTTGTAAAGCGCCTTGTCGAGGGCGATGCCCAATGCGTCGTGATCCACGCCGCTGGGGTCGATGAAGCTCACATCGTTCCTGGCGAAAGTGATTTTGGGCAGAGGCGCAAGTTTCACGCCGTATTCTTCGGGATGCAGTCCCACCGGTGAATGCACGGTGCAGGTAAAGCGGTGAAAGAATCCCGACTGGATGCAGCCTGCGGCAAATAGCTGGCGCACGTACTCCAGTGCATCCACCGTGTCCTGGACGGTTTGCGTGGGAAAACCGTACATCAAGTAAGCATGCACCAGAATGCCCGCATCGGTGAGGTTGCGCGTGACGCGCGCAACCTGCGCCACCGACACGCCTTTTTTCATCAGCTTGAGCAGGCGATCCGAGGCGACCTCAAGACCGCCGGAGATCGCGATGCAGCCGCTGTCGGCCAGCTGCCGGCACAGTGAGGGGGCAAAAGTTTTTTCAAAACGGATGTTGCCCCACCACGAGATCGACACATTGCGAGCCTGCAGTTCCATGGCCAGCGCTTTCAGTGATTTTGGCGGCGCCGCTTCATCCACAAAGTGAAAGCCGGTCTGGCCGGTTTCGGCAATGATGGCTTCAATGCGATCCACCAGCGTACTGGCAGAAGCGGCTTCATAGCGCGAGATGTAGTCCAGTGTTACATCGCAGAAGCTGCACTTCTTCCAGTAGCAGCCATGAGCCACGGTGAGCTTGTTCCAGCGGCCATCCGACCACAGCCGGTGCATGGGATTGAGCACGTCTAGCAGCGACAGGTAGCGATCCAGCGGCAGGCCATCCCAGGTGGGCGTGCCGATGCTGGCAAATGGAATATCGGCTTCGTCGTGGTTGAGATAACGCACCTTGCCGTGTTCGCGCAGGAAGGTGCGCACCAGTTTTGATCGGGCGCGTTCGCCGCGCAGATGTTCGAGCAGTGCCAGCGCCGGTAACTCGCCATCATCCAGAGTCACGAAGTCGAAGTAGTCGAACACGCGCGGCTCGGCAAGCTCGCGCAATTCGGTGTTGACGTAGCCGCCACCCAGTACGACCCTGACGCTGGCATCGTGTGCCTTGATGGCTTGCGCAATGCGAAAAGCCGCATACACCGCGCCGGGAAAAGGCGCGGAAATCAAGACCACCTGCGGCCGATGCTGTTCCAGCGCCGCCACGCTGAGTTGTTGCAGCACATCGTCCACCAGGTTGGGCGTTGCGGCCAGCGCCTCGGCCAGGGGCTCAAAGGTGGGCTGGCTCATCGCCAGTCTTTCGGCATAGCGGACGAACTCGAAGCGATCGTCCACCGCATCGCGCAGCACATCGGCAATGTCATTCAAGTACAGCGTGGCCAGATGCCGCGCGCGATCCTGCGTACCCAGTGAGCCAAATGCCCATGCCAGTGAATCGCCACCCGTCTGATCGACATACCCGTCCAGCGCTGCAAAGCGCGGGCCTTCGGGGAGAAAGCGGCGGCCGGCAATGCGATGCGCAAGTGTCGGGTCGCGGCCCTGCAGAAAGGCGATCGAGGCGCCGATGGTGGCGGCATAGCGCTCAAACTGTGCAGCAAACGCCTTCACCCGCTGCGTCCGCGCGCGGGCCGGCAGTGCGTCGATACAGCGATGAACGGCCTGCAAGCCCTTCGGCGTGAACAACTGCAGCACCAGTTCCAGCGCCAGATCTTCCTGCACCGCATCGATGCCGCGCGAACGCAAAAGGCCTGTGAGATACGCCGTTGAAGGATACGGCGTATTGAGCTGGGTCATCGGCGGGATGAGGCAAAGAACGCGCTGGCTGGGCTGGAGCATGCCCGTACTATGACTCAAGGAGGTTGACCCTGGCTTCAGGCGTCCAGCCTAAGCAGGCTGAAGCCGCGCCGCGTGGTGCTTCAGATGATCCGCCATGAAGCTCTGGATGAAATAGTAGCCGTGGTCATAACCCGTCTGCATGCGCAGGTTGAGCTTCTGGCCCGACTTGCGCGCGGCGGCGGCGAAAACATCCGGATTCAATTGCTCGGCCAGAAATTTATCCGCCGTGCCCTGATCGATGAGAATCTCGTCCATGAAAGGGCTTTGCGCGACCAGTTCGCTGGCGTCATACGCCTGCCATGACTGCTTGTCGTGTCCCAGGTAATTCGTGAACGCCTTCTGACCCCAGGGACACTGGCTCGGCGCGGCGATGGGCGCGAACGCGGAAAGCGACTTGTACTGACCCGGATTGCGCAAGGCGCACACCAATGCCCCATGACCGCCCATGGAATGCCCGAAAATGCCCGCGGCCCCGGCGCGCGCCGGCAGGTTCGCGGCCACCAGCGCCGGCAGCTCGCGCGTCACGTAGCTGTACATGCGATAGCTTTCGGACCAGGGGGACTGCGTCGCATCGACGTAAAATCCTGCCGAACACCCGAAATCCCAATTGTCGGCATCCCCGGGATAGCGCTGTGCGCGCGGACTCGTGTCCGGACTCACCAGCATCAGTCCGAGCTGCGCGGCAACCATCTGCGCATGCGACTTGATCATGAAGGTCTCTTCGGTGCAGGTCAGGCCGGAGAGGAAATACAGCACCGGCACGCTGCGCTCACGTGCCTGCGGAGGCAGATAGGCCGAGAATTTCATCTCCCCACGCGTTTCCGAGGAAACGTGCTTGTAGAAGCGCTGGACGCCGCCATAGCAAACGTGTTCGGAAACGATTTCCATCAGTACACCACGACGCTGCGGATCGAGTCGCCGGAATGCATCAGATCGAAGGCTTTGTTGATGTCGGCAAGCGGCATCTGGTGCGTGATCAGATCGTCGATGTTGATCTTGCCGTCCATGTACCAGTCCACGATCCTCGGCACGTCGGTGCGGCCGCGGGCGCCGCCAAAAGCCGTGCCCTTCCACACGCGGCCCGTCACCAGCTGGAACGGACGCGTCTTGATTTCCTGACCGGCACCGGCAACACCGATGATGACCGACACGCCCCAGCCGCGATGCGTGCACTCCAGCGCCTGGCGCATCAGATCCACATTGCCCACGCACTCGAAGCTGTAGTCCGCGCCGCCGTCGGTGAGAGCAACCAGATGCGCAATCAGGTCAGCGCCCACTTCCTTCGGGTTGACGAAATGCGTCATGCCGAATTTCTCGGCCAGCGCTTTGCGCTTGGGGTTAAGGTCCACGCCGATGATCTTGTTGGCGCCCACCAGGCGTGCGCCCTGGATGACGTTGAGTCCGATGCCGCCCAGGCCGAACACCACGACATTGGCGCCCGCCTCCACCTTGGCCGTGTTGATGACGGCGCCAATGCCGGTGGTGACGCCGCAGCCGATATAGCAGACCTTGTCGAAAGGGGCATCTTCACGGATTTTGGCCACTGCGATCTCCGGCATCACGGTGAAAGTGGAAAACGTCGAGCAGCCCATGTAGTGGTGGATCAGGTCCTTGCCGATGGAAAAGCGGCTGGTGCCGTCGGGCATGAGTCCCTTGCCCTGGGTGGCGCGGATGGCCGTACACAGGTTGGTCTTGTGCGAGGTGCAGGATTTGCACTGCCGGCATTCGGGTGTATACAGCGGAATGACATGGTCGCCCTTTTTCACCGAAGTGACGCCGGGACCCACATCGACGACAATGCCGGCGCCTTCATGGCCGAAAATCGCCGGAAACAGGCCTTCCGGATCGGCCCCGGAACGGGTGAATTCGTCGGTATGACAGATTCCGGTGGCCTTGATTTCGACCAGGACCTCGCCGGCCTTGGGGCCGTCGAGATTCACCTCGTGGATTTCCAGCGGTTTGCCGGCGGCAAATGCAACAGCAGCTTTTGTTTTCATGATGAATGTCCGTAAGGTGGCGCGCGAAACCGCTACCCTAGTGCAAGCGGACCCGAGTTGGAAGTCCGTCATGAAAGGTGAATGATGAATATCGAACTGTCCGCCGTCGAAGCCCGCGTCATAGGCTCCCTGATCGAAAAAGAAGTCACGACACCGGACCAATACCCCCTGTCGCTGAACGCCCTGACGAACGCCTGCAATCAAAAAACCAACCGTGAACCGGTCATGGAATTGAGCGAATCCCAGGTGCAGTCGGCGGTGGACGCCTTGATGAAGAAATACCTCGTGAGCGACAAGTCCGCCGGCTACGGCGGGCGCGTCACCAAGTACAAGCACCGCTTTTGCAACACGGAGTTCGGCTCGCTCAAGTTCACCAAGCAGGAACTGGGCATCCTCGACGTGCTGCTGCTGCGCGGCGCGCAGACGCCGGGTGAACTGCGCACACGCACCAATCGGTTCTGCGACTTCGCCGACAGCGACGAGGTGGAGAGCGTGCTCAAAGGCCTCATGGCCCGTGAGGAAGGCCCGTTCGTCGCCCGCCTGCCGCGCGCGCCCGGATCACGCGAGTCGCGCTACGTTCACCTGTTCAGCGGCATGGTGGAGTCGGCGCCGGAGCCTGAGCCGGAAATGGAAAGCGCTGGCGCCGCGCAGGGGCCGACCTTGAATGCACGAGTGAGCCGCCTCGAGGAACTCGTCGCGGAACTGCAGGCGCAGATCCAGACCTTGCTGCCCAAGCCCTAGCGCGGCCGGTCCTTTAGCGATACCGTCCCATGAGCTTATCCAATGCGGCGGCACCCGGCGCGAGCTTCTCGAACGGCAGGCGGTTCAATGGCACCGCAGTGGTCTTGTTGAGCGTGTGAAACTCGGTGCTGCTGGATTCGTCGATGTGAATCAGCCCGGTCACATACTCGTGATTCTTGAGCTTGGTTTCGATGTAGTTGTAAGCAGCGCTGCGGTCTGTCGGATCGTAGCTCGGGTCGAGCTTGCGCAGGTTGACCCGGCTGCCGTCGTGCAATTGAACCGACACGCTCTCGCCTTCGGCATAGTTGACGGAAATCTCGGACGCGTGCGCCACGAAGTCCGTTTCCACGACGGGCTGATAGTGTTCGCGCGTGAACGTGTAGCTCTTGGTCGAACCCTCATGATCGTTGAACGTCACGCAGGGTGAGAGCACGTCGATGAGCGCGAACCCGTTGTGGCGCAGGCCGGCCTGGATCAACGGCACCAGCTGCGCCTTGTCGCCGGAGAAGCTGCGCGCAACGAAGGTGGCGCCCAATGACAGCGCCAGCAGCACCGGATCGATGGGCGGCGTCTGATTGACATCCCCCTTCTTGGCCTTGGTGCCGATGTCGGCGGAAGCCGAAAATTGACCCTTGGTGAGGCCGTAGACGCCGTTGTTTTCGATCATGTACAGCATGTTCACGTTGCGGCGGATCACATGCACCAGCTGCCCCAGACCGATGGACAGCGAATCGCCGTCGCCGGAAATGCCGATATAGGTCAGTTCGCGATTTGCCGCGCTGGCGCCGCTGGCGATCGAGGGCATGCGGCCATGCACGGAGTTGAAGCCGTGCGCACCGGCGACGAAATAGGCCGTCGTCTTGGAGGAGCAGCCGATGCCCGACAGCTTGACCAGCTGCTCGGGGCGCATGTCCAGTCCCCAGCAAGCCTCGACGATCGCGGCCGTGATGGAATCGTGGCCGCAGCCGGCGCACAGCGTCGACATGCTGCCCTCGTACTGGCGGCGCGTCAGTCCCAACGCATTGCGCGGCAGGGACGGATGGGAGACTTTGGGTTTGTTGATGAATGACATGGTGTTCCCGGGATCAACGCTTGATGGCAGAGAGCCGCGGCGCTTCGGCAAGTTTGGCGCGGATGCCATCGACGATCGGGTCGCATGACATCGGAAACCCGCTGTAGCTCAGGATGGAGTTCAGCTTGGATTTTTCCGCCGCCGTTTCCAGAATCAGCAGAGAGCGCAGCTGCGCGTCGCGATTCTGCTCGACCACGAAAATCGTGGCGTGATTGCGCAGGAACGCCTCCACGTCGGCGTTGAACGGGAAGGCTCTGACGCGCATGTAGTCGACGTTCATCTTCTGCCGCGCCAGCACGTCGAGCGCTTCGCGCACCGCGCCGTCGCAGCTGCCGACACTGATGATGCCGACCTCACTGTCGCCCTTGCCCACGAACTCCGGTTTGGGCACATACTTGGCCGCGTTGGAGAACTTGCGCTTGAGCCGGTCGAGCACGAATTGATACTCGGCCGAATCCTCGGTGTAGCCACCGTATTGATTGTGCCCCGAACCGCGCGTGAAATACGCACCCTTGGGGTTCACGCCCGGCAGCGTGCGGTAGGTGATCCCATCATCGTCACGATCGACATAGCGATAGAACTTGTCCAGCCCCGCCAGCTCCTCGGCGGACAGCACCTTGCCGCGGTCGGGCTTGTAGGCATCGTCCCATTTCAGATCGCGGCACATCCAATCGTTCATGCCGATGTCCAGATCCGACAGCACGAACACCGGCGTCTGCAACCGTTCGGCCAGGTCAAATGCCTGCACCGCCATGTAGAAACACTCCTCGGGGTTCGCCGGAAACAGCACCACGTGGCGGGTGTCCCCGTGCGAGGCATAGGCAGCCAACATGATGTCGGACTGCTGCGTGCGCGTGGGCATGCCGGTGGAGGGCCCGACGCGCTGCACGTCGAAAATCACGGCGGGCACTTCGGCGTAGTACGCGAGCCCGACAAACTCATTCATCAACGAGATGCCCGGCCCGCTGGTGGGTGTGAAGGCGCGTGCGCCGTTCCAGGACGCGCCCAGCACCATGCCGATGGCGGACAGTTCATCCTCCGCCTGAATCACTGCAAAATTGCGCTCGCCGGTATCCGGGTCCACGCGATAGCGCTCGCAAAAGCCTTTGAACGCGTCCATCAGTGAGGTGGACGGCGTGATCGGATACCAGGCGCCGACCGTCGCCCCGGCATAAACGCAGCCCAGACCGGCCGCGGTGTTGCCGTCGATCATGATGTGGCCCTTGGTCTTGTCCAGATGCGCCACCCGCAGCGGCAATGGACAGTTCAGGTGCTGCTTGGCGTAGTCGTAGCCCAGACGCAAGGCTTTGGTGTTCGAATCCAGAAGCTTTTGTTTTTTGGCGTAGCTTTCCTTCAGCAGCGTGTCGATGATGTTCAGATCGACATCCAGCAGCGCCGCAAGCACGCCGGCGTAGGCGATGTTCTTGAGCAGGATGCGGTTGCGCACACCGTCGAAACTCTCGTTGACCATTTTTGCCAGCGGTACGCCGATGACGGTGATGTCGCCCCGCTGCAGCAGCGCGCTGCGCGGCCAGGTGGCGTCATAAATCAAAAAGCCACCGGAGGCCACCTCGCGCACATCCTTGGCGTAGGTCTCCGCATTCATTGCCACCATGATGTCGATGCGGCTGGCGCGCGCGGCATAGCCGTCGCGCGTGACGCGGATTTCGTACCAGGTGGGCAGGCCCTGGATGTTGGAGGGAAAGTAATTCTTTCCCGTCACCGGAATGCCCATCCGGAAAATGGCCTTCATGAGCAGCGAATTGGCGCTGGCCGACCCGGTGCCGTTGACGTTGGCGAATTTCAAGGTGAAGTCGTTCACGCGGTCGGCGGATTTGATTAGCTCCGGCATGTCGCGCCCTCATCGATTGCGTGCGGAATGTTGATCGTGGATTTTTGCATGTCCCAGGCGGCGGTCGGGCAGCGTTCCGCGCACAAACCGCAGTGAACGCAAACGTCCTCGTCCTTGACCATGACGCGCGCGGTGTGCGGCAACGCGCTGGATACGTACAGGGCCTGCGCAGGATTGGTCGCCGGCGCCTTGAGCCGTGAGCGCAGCTGCGCGTCGGTGCCGTTGGGTGCGATGGTCAGGCAATCCACGGGACAGATGTCGATGCAGGCATCGCATTCGATGCAGCGTTTAGCGGTGAATACAGTTTCAATGTCGCAATTCAAACAGCGCTGCACTTCACGCGCGGTCTGTTCAGCTGTGAAGCCAGTCTCCACTTCAACATTCAAATTCTTGAATCGCTCCACCAGATCGACGTGAGTCATTTTCTGGCGTTTGGATGGATTGAAATCGTTGTGGTAGCTCCACTCGCTAAGACCCATCTTCTGCGGAATCAAGTTCATTCCCACCGGAAGCCGTTCGCTGGTGGCGATGCCCTGGCAGTGATTGTGTACAGAAACCGCCGCTTGGTGGCCATGCTCCACGGCCCATATAATATTCTTCGGGCCAAACGCCGCGTCGCCGCCAAAGAACACACCAGGACGCGCCGATTCAAATGTCACCTTGTCGACTTTGGGAATGTCCCACTTGTCGAACTCGATCCCCATGTCGCGCTCGATCCAAGGGAAAGCGTTGTCCTGCCCGATAGCCAGAATTACGTCGTCGGCCGGCAGAAACACCGTATCTATCACGGTGGATTTCTTCGCGTCCGCATCCCATTCCAGGCGCTCGAACTCCATACCTTTCAATTTGCCGTTTTCAACGACAAACCTCTTGGGCGCGTGGTTGATAACAATTTCCACGCCTTCTTCCTCGGCGTCTTCCAGTTCCCAGGGCGATGCCTTGAAGTAGGCGCGGGGCCGTCGCGCCATCACCTTAATGTCCTTGCCACCCATCCGCAGGGACGAACGGCAACAATCCATAGCCGTGTTCCCCACGCCGATGATCAGAACTTTTTCCCCAATCGAAGTCACATGGTCGAATGCGATAGATTCCAGCCAGTCGATACCCAAATGGATCCGATCTGTTTCATCGCGGCCGGGCAATTCCAGATTCTTACCACGCGGTGCGCCGCTTCCCACAAATACCGCATCATATTCGCTCGCGATAGCTTTCAAGCTCTTCACAGGCGAACCGTAACGGATGTCCACACCCATGTTAAGGATGTAACCTATCTCGTCATCCAAAACTTGTTCCGGCAAACGGAACGACGGAATATTAGTCCGCATCAGACCGCCCGGCTTGTCCTGCTTTTCAAAAATCGTGACTTCGTAGCCAAGCGGCATCAAGTCATTGGCCACCGTCAACGAAGCGGGGCCGGCGCCAATGCACGCCACTCGCTTACCATTTTTCTTTTCGGGGGCAGTGGGCAGCCGGTCAGTAATGTCGTCGCGATGGTCGGCGGCAACGCGCTTCAGCCGGCAAATGGCAACGGGCTTGGCGTCTTCAAGACGCCCGCGGCGGCATGCCGGTTCACATGGACGGTCACAAGTGCGGCCCAACACGCCAGGGAACACGTTCGATTCCCGGTTCAGCATGTAGGCATCGCTATAACGGCCTTGGGCTATCATGCGGATATATTCGGGCACGTTGGTGTGCGCAGGGCAACCCCATTGGCAATCGACTACTTTATGGAAGTAGTCTGGATTGCGAACGTCGGTAGGTTTCAATCGATCCTCCGTCTTCTGGGCGCAGTACTCGTTAGTAGCTCGGCGGCTAACATCAGATCATCTTATGAAGGTGGCTTTCTTGCGCTGCTTTTCTTCGGTCAGAGACGATGCCGGTAACTTCCTTGTAACAACAGGCCCAACCGAAAAGCGTATCAAATTTACGAGTTGCGTTCCAGTGGTTGCCCGGAATAGTTAACGGATGCAACCTCAGGTTACATAATTAACCTTTATCTCTACTGGTTTTCTTTCAATTTAACCGGAGGAGGAGGATCTTCCACCTTTCGCCAACCTCCAGTTTTCGTCTGCGAATCGGGAGTCGTAATGCTACCTGTCGGGGCGGTTCCGCCCAATGCCGGATTTGGACCTCGCGGACCACTACCCGTTCCATCCGCAACCGGCCGGCGGCGTATCACCGGGCGATCGGAATCGGAAGCGTCATCCCTGTTGGAACGGCTTCGAGGGTTGCTCGATGGCCGGTCATCAATCGAAGAATAGCTCGGCTCCGCCTTCCCCGTCGCACTTGAAGACGCGAAATAGGTCTTGCGGTATCGGACGTCGGCATTAGGGTAGCGGTCTCGAATCACCGCAGCCAAGTCCACGCTGATGCTGCGCTCCTGTCCGGGCCGCGCATCGTCAGGCGAGAGGAAATAAAGCGTGTAGCGTTGCCTCATGCGGGTCAGCGTATTTTCCAAAGCGAAGGCATCACTCACGGGGAAACTGTCGCCGCCGGAATCCTGGGCGATCTCAGCTGTGTGTGCCGACTTGGTGCGTGGGCCGCCAACGCCCCCTCCGCCTCCGGGATAACCGCCGCCACCACCGGGATAACCGCCTCCTCCTCCAGGCATCGGAAAACCAATACCACCGCGGCTACGGCCACCACCACCGCGCCTTTGACCGCCCTGCGGGTAGCCGCCACGCTGCGGAATCATCCCACGATTTTGCATCGCATCGGGCGCAAGCAACGCATTCAACACGGTGTCTGATTGGCCAAATGCCCTTCCCACTCCGAATTCGTCCACTTGGAACGCACCCTCGGTTTGATCATCGGTAACAATGATCACAGTCTTGCGAGCTTCCTTGCGTCCGGAACGCTCCATATATTCAGCCGCATCAAATAGGGCCCTTGTAATGTCCGTGCCGCCGTTGAACTTTTCCTGTCGCAGCAAGGTGCGGAATTCCGATTCCACCGCATCCAGTCCCTTTCGCAATGGCATGCGCATCCGGGTCTGCCGATCGAAAACCATGATTCCAATTCGGTCATCCTCACGTAGGACGTGCATGGCCGTGCGCGAAGCTGAGGCGATCTTTTCCACATGAGGGCGCATGCTGCCGCTAACGTCCAGCAGGAACAGCACGTCGATGGGCATGTTTTCTTTGGCAAAATTCTTCACCTCACGCAACCGGCCTTCGTCGCGGATCTCGAAATCCTGAGCACGTAGACTCGTGATTGCATGATTTGTACTATCTAGCGCCTGGACGTCCACCCGCACCAAAGCAACATCGCTGCGGAACACCACGGGGGCTTCCGTGGGTTGGGCCCAAGCAGTCACGGAGGCGAACAACAGGGTCGAAATCGAGAAAAGCTTACGCATGAGACCTACTTTTTTATCCGTCATTTGGACGTAGTCTGGCAACTAGATGTTACCGTAACTTAATTAAACCCAAGTGCTGGAAATTCGTTGTGGTGACGTAAATTAACGATTTTGACATCCGTCTAAATTGAGGCGCCTTTCATCAGACGAATCGAACCGTTGGTGGTGGAAAGGTCGATATGAGGCCCACCCGAACCGATCGTTCCTTCCAAATGCTTCTTAGATGAAGAACTTCCGCCAGTGACGGCCAAATCACTAGTAACGTTGGAATTCGATGTCTGTGCATCGACCCTGGCATTGGTGTTTGAAGGCACCCGCAAGTGAATGTGGCCGTTGTTGGTCGACGCGCGAATGTCGCTCCTGACCTGGTCAACCGTAAGTTCCACGGGCCCATTGGAGGTGGTGGCCTTTACCAGAGCATTCGACGGTATGTCGAACAAACGCGCCTTTATGCCTCCGTTCGTTGTCTTGGCGTTGAATTCGCCGTGCAAGTTGTCCGCATCCACTGTTCCGTTGCTAGTGGCCACGCGCGCGCCGCCTGTGACATCGGCAATATCCACGTTTCCGTTAGTAGTCATGATATCCACTAATCCTTTTACAGATTTGGCGCCGACTGTCCCGTTGCTCGTCCGAATCTTTGCCGTCCCCTCAACGCTAGAAAGCTGAATGCTTCCATTTGAAGAAACCAGATCCGTAGCCACCTGGCGCGGCACACGAATAATGTATTTGGCTCCGGCATTGCTATTAGACCGGTCAACAGGAGGAATGGTCCGGATACTCACCACGCCGGTTGAAGCCTGAACATCAATCTTGATCTCATCGAGGTAGGCTTTGGTTCTGGCGTACTTGGTTCCCGAAATGTCTACCTCGTTCTTGTCCCAGCCGGAGATTTCGACGGAACCGTTCATATTTTCGATGGAAAAGCGACCGCCCTGATTAAGGGGTTTTGTGTAGTGGAAATCTTGTTTTTCGGAAGCCGTAGCCGCCCAAACTCCATCGGTATCGCAACCGGTCAACGAAAGAAAAAACGGAATGGCGGTGACCGCCAGCAATTGTTTACACATTACATCCTCCTAGGTGACTGTGGTTAGATACGAATCAAATTAAAAATCGTTCCATCGAAAGACTCATGTTACGCTAAAACTTTAGCCCTCGATTGTACCCCGTTCGGCGCCGACTCCTGATCGATATAGAGAAACTTGTAACCCTCAACCGCGGCGAGATCGCCATCCGCCGCTGATCGGGCCGGCTGGCATTTGAGTGGGGTCTGTTTCTGTCTCAACTGTCTTAACTGTTCAACTATTGTTTTGAGCTGCAGCAAATGATATGATTTCCGCACTGTCGGTCAAAGAGGTTAAAGTTTATGAGCAAAATCCAGATTGCATTTGCGTGCACCGTCTTCGCCGGGATTCTTAGAGCCCAAACCGGCGCTGGGCAGATTCAAGGCACCGTCACCGATTCGAGTGGCGCGGTCATCCCCAACGCCGCCGTCGTCGTTGAAAATACCAAGACGGGAAATCGTTTCGAGTCCCTAACCAACGCAGCCGGAGCCTATGTCTTCCCGGGCGTTCAAGCCGGCGAGTACAAAATAACCATCAATTTCTCAGGCCTGCAAAAATGGACCGGCCAAGCCACGCTCCGCGCGGGCCAGCAGGCAGTGGTCGACACTGTCCTCCAAGTGGCAATGGCAGCCGAACAGGTCACCGTAGTCGGCAACGTCACACAATTAATCACCACCACCAGTTCAACTCTCGCCACCACAGTCGAGCGCGCGCGCATCGAACAGCTCCCGTTGAACGGACGTTCTATTCAGACTTTGCTTACCGTCACTGTGCCGGGCCTTGAAGGCGCGGGAGCCCAGCCACGCGTCTACGGTTTGCGCGACTCCGCCATGGAGTTCAGCCAAGATGGCGTGCCCCTTGATGACCGCAACACGGGCAGCATCCAGGCGCGGCCGCCGGGATTGGACACGGTGCAGGAATTTCGCGTTGAGACCAATGGCTCCAGCGCCAAACTGGACCGTCCGGCCAACGCGATCTTGATCACGCGATCTGGAACCAACCAGTTCCACGGGGCGCTTTTTGAAACCGGCCGCAACAGCGGCTTCGGCGTCGCCCGCCAACGCCAGGACACTTTCTCCACTCCTCCTCATCTTGTGCGCAATGAATTCGGCGCGTCCGCGGGCGGCCCGGTGTGGATACCGAAAATCTACAATGGCCGAAATCGCACCTTTATCTTCGGGGCCTGGGAAGATCTCAGACTTCGATCGGCCGCAAGCACCGGCTCCGCTGTGTGGACCCCGGCCATGCGGCAGGGAGACTTCAGCGGCTTGATCGACGGTAACGGCCGCCGAACTATCCTCTACGATCCCTGGTCAGTCGGCCCTGGCCCAAGCTACTCGAAAGTCCCGTACGTAAACAACCAGATCTCCACCACACGCCTTAGCCCGTTGGCCAAGTACGTTTATGGCGTGGTGCCGCTGCCCACCGACCCAGGGGTGAATCCCTTGGTAGCCAACAACTACTTTGGTCCAGCCCCTACAAACTCCGATCAGCGCACTTTTACGTTCCGCGCCGATCATCGCTTCAGCGACAAGGATCAAGTGTACGGACGCTTCTCTCGCGGCCAATGGGACCAGATGAACCGCCGCGCCTTCAATACCGCCGGGAATCCGATCACTTCCGACAACCTATGGAACCGCGAAACCTACTATGAACGCTCGAATACTGAGATGATCTCCTGGAACCATACGTTCTCGCCGACTTTGTTTGCGGAGACGGTAGTCACCGGATCGGCCATAAACTGGCTTTACAGCCTGAATCAGCCCAGCGCCGAACAGGACATCTCGGCCCAATTCGGAACCCCGAATCCGTTCAAAGTCAACGGGGCGCCGTACCTGCTGAATGTGGGCTTCCAGAACGTTCAGTTTCATGGTATCGTTCCGCGCTCGCAATATACCCAGGTAATCAGCGGCGAACAAAACTACACATGGATGAAGAACAAACATCAGTTCCAGTTCGGCGGACGTTACCGGCAGGAAATTCTTGACACCATCCCCGACCGGCCGGATCAATCCGATCTCGATTTCGGAAGCAATGCCACAGCCCTTTACAATACGGCGACCGGAACGGCATTCGGAACAGCCCCCCAAACAGGGGATAATTCCGCGAACTTCTTTCTGGGCATCGCGGGCCGCTATGCTCAGCAGCGTCCTCCAGGACCTTACAATATGCGAGGCAAGGATCTCTCAATGTATTTTCAGGACAACTGGAAAGTTTCAAGGAATCTAACAGTGAACCTGGGGATCCGCTGGCAGTATCTCGGTCCGTATCTTGATCGAGCGGGCGTGACGTCGCTGTTTGACTTCGCCAGCAAAAGCATTGTCAATCCAGTCCCCGTTCAGGACTTGGTGAAGAGCGGTTATACGACGCAACCGATCGTGGATGGCTACGCCGCCATCGGCGTGAAGTGGGTCACGCCGGATAAACTCGGCATCCCGGATGATCTTGTGTCCGTTAGCAAGCACGATTTCGCCCCCCGTGTCGGATTCGCTTATTCCCGGCCGGCTGCCGGCCGAACCTGGGTACTGCGGGGTGGCTACGGACTGTATCAATTCCCGATCCCGGCCCGAACGTTTAATGGCATGCGCGGCAACGCCCCGCTGCAAGGTTCCTATTCCTATAACTGGAACGATTCGGCAAATGCTCCCGATGGGTTGCCCAATTATTTCCTGCGTAACGCGCCAACCGTTATCGCCGGCGTCAACTCATCCAATTTGACGGAGTTGAGCATTGCCAAACCGCCGGTGATTCTGCCGGGCGTTTCGATGATTGCGTTGGACCGCAATCTGCCTACGTCTAAAGCCCATCAATGGAATATGACGGTTGAAGCCGAGGTTTCAAAGAACACTGTGGCGCGCGTGGGCTTGATCGGCACTAATGGACGCAACGGCGAAAGCGTGCAGCGGTACAACGCGAACCCGATCAGTGCTTACGTCTGGTACGCCAATTCCGGCCTGCCTTTACCCACAGGCTTTTACGCCAATACGGCCCGCCGCGCCATTGACCAAACCACGTTTGGCGACATTTCGATCTATACGAAGACCGGTTATTCGAACTATACCGGCGTACAATTGGAACTGGAACGCCGGTTTAGCGAAGGGCTTGCCTTCCAACTCTTTTACTTGATGAGTAACTCGGCGTCCACCGGCAACGTGGCGTCGCAAGGCGGCGGATTCGCGACCTATCAGCTTGATCAACCCGAGATCTTTCTTGCCGGGGCAACACCTAAAGACAGCGCCGACCGGCTGCGATTCTATCGCTACCAGCGCGACCCTGATATTACGAAACACCGCATTCGCTGGAACTACCTCTATGATTTACCGTTCGGCCGCGGCAAGCACTTCGCAAGCAACGTGGGCAATGGCCTCAATCGCGTTATTGGCGGCTGGCAGATAGCCGGTTCGGGAACCACCGCCAGTAGATATTGGTCGCTTCCCACCAACAACTGGGGAACGTTTTCGCCTCTACAGATTTATGGGACCCAATACAAAATCTCCGACTGCCGGCAGGGCACTTGCTTCCCAGGATATCTTTACTACAACGGCTACATTCCGGCCAATCGAGTTAACGTTCCAACGGGCGTTACAGGCATTCCGCAAAACTACACGCCAGCCACGCAACCCATCAACCCCATTCCCGCGTCGGGCATCGTGGCCAACGCAAACTTCAATGACAACAATAATGTGAATGTGCCGCTGAAGAATGGGCAGACTCAGTTGGTGGCCTTCGACAACGGTCTTCATCCTTGGCGAAATCAGGTGATCCCGGGTCCGTGGTTGACGAGCATCACCGCCAGTTTGTACAAGAATGTTCCGATCACGGAGAGCATCAACTTACGACTGAGTCTGGACGCTTTCAACGCTTTGAACCAGCCGGGCCTGAACCTGCCTGGCGGCGACGGCATCCTTAGTCTTCGTACATCCGCGCAAGGCGCCCGCACAATGCAATATACAGCACGGTTTACATGGTAAGAACAACGCTGAGAATGACGGGGACGCTTGTGGCAATTGGCTCGATGCTATGGGGGCAGCCAGCCGCGTCATCAAGCCAGGCTCCTATTGAATGGACTGCCGCCGAAGATCACAGGAACATGATGGAGCAATTGGGGATCAAGGCACTGCGGCCCGGTCCAAGTGGGCGGGCTGCGGCGGGGGACCCGACTGGGGCCAATTACGATGCGGCAAAGGCAAATCCGTTTCCCGATCTTCCCGACGCACTGGTGCTTAAGAACGGTAAAAAGGTGACCAGCGCCGCAATTTGGTGGAATCAGCGGCGGCCGGAAATTGTCGAAGATTTTGAAAGGGAAGTTTTCGGCAGGGTTCCAAAGAATGCGCCGAAGGTTACGTGGACGGTAACAGAAAAAGTGAACCTTGAAGTTGGCGGCATTCCGGTGATCGGGAAGCGGCTGGTGGGGCGCGTCGATAACTCGGCTTATCCGGCGATTAGCGTTGCTATTGAGATGGGGCTGGTCACGCCCGCGAATGCCAAAGGACCTGTTCCCATATTGATGATGTTCGGCAGCGGGGGACTTCCGGGCGATCCGCTGCCGGGACGTCCTGGGGCTCCGGCTGGAGCGGGAAAAGCGCCCGGGCCGCCACCGATGCAGTTCAATGACCCTCCGTCGAACGAGCAACTCATTGCGGCTGGATGGGGTTACGTGTCCATTTCCCCTCGTAGCATTCAGGCCGATAATGGGGCGGGGCTTACGAAGGGCATCATTGGTTTGGTCAACAAGGGTCAGGCGCGTAAGCCGGATGACTGGGGATCTTTGCGGGCTTGGGCTTGGGGCGCTGCGCGAGGGCTCGATTATCTGGAGACCGATCCGGCCGTGGACGCGAAGAAAATCGGCATTGAGGGCGTGTCCCGGTATGGCAAGGCTGCATTGGTTACTTTGGCGTTTGAACCCAGGTTTGCTTTGGCGTTAGTTGGATCCTCGGGCGAAGGCGGCGCTAAGTTGCATCGGCGCAATTTCGGCGAGGCGGTAGAGAACTTAACCGGTTCCGGTGAATACCATTGGATGGCCGGAAACTTTTTGAAATATGGCGCCGCTGACGCTTCGTTTGGCAGCAAGAACGCCGGTGATATTCCAGTGGACGCGCATCAGTTGATCGCGCTTTGCGCGCCTCGTCCGACGTTCATCAGCTATGGCATTCCCGAGAAGGGTGACGCTCTATGGCTGGATCAACAGGGCAGCTACATGGCGACTGTCGCCGCTGGTCCTGTTTTCCGGCTGCTTGGAGCGAAGGATATTGGCGATAAGAACGACTACCGTATCGCAAAAATGCCGCCGGTCAAGACCGGCCTGATGGACGGTGAACTGGCTTGGCGTCAACATGACGGCGGCCATGAGGACCGGTCTAACATGAAGTCCTTCATTGTCTGGGCCAACACGATGCTAAAACGTCCAACGCCAAGCCAATCGGCATCTGGGCGGTAGTAGCCGTGGCTGAAGCCGGACAAGACCGGTCGCTTACGCTTGCGGCTCGGTAAGCCAAGTTTGGGCGCACGTCCGCAGTGTTTTTATTCAGTTGTGAAAGATCTTACGAGTAGGTTGCGTTGTGCTCCACTTGGTGGCCGGAGCTTGGCCTCTTTTCTTCATGGGCCTGGAGGATCGGCCTGTGGGGCGGTTTCTTGCGATTCCGGCAAGATCGATTTCCAGTTGGTTTCGATTGGCGACTGCTTGGGTTTTTCGAGTGCTTCCGCCACCAGATTCAGCAGCGCTCCCAACAACTTTGGATGATCGCCTTGATTGGCTTGGTTAATCTCCACCGTTAGCTGATGGTTGCTGATTTGTTCGGAGCTTTCGGCGGCAACGATTATGGGCCGAGCGATATTCGTGAAAATTTGGGGGCGGCGTTGGTTTGTTTCCTTCAAGCGCACCGGCATTCCTTTTCTTAGGCGGTTGAGGCTGGCCTTTCTTGTTTCGGTGAGCTTGTTGTAAGCGGCGAATGCCAGCACCCGATTGGTTAGCGCCAATTGGCCTAGCTGGTTGATGGTTGCCGGGAATGGAAATAGAGGTTGCGGGACCGGGTCGAGCAGCATGCGCAGCTTGGATGCGGCTTCGTCGCGGGCCTCGCCAGTGATGACCAGGATGGGCGGCCGGGCATCGGGCATAAAGGCTTGGGCGAGCCAATTGGACAGTTGCTGGGCCGGCTCGACCGCGATATCGAACAGGCCGGTTAGGTACGTCGTCAGATCGTGTTGGGGTGGCTCCGGAGCGGGGAGTGGAATGTTTTGCGTTGGGCGGAGAAATGGGGTGTCGAAGTTGTTGGTGAGGCTCCAGCCTTTGCGGGTGAGTTCGACGGCATCGAGATTTTCTTGGAGATCGATGAGGAGGGTTTGCGGGTCTTGCTGAAATGAGCGAAGCGGCACGGGTTGGATGCGATTTGAGCCGTGGGCTTGGGCGTCGAGCTTGCGGAGGAGATTCGCCAGGGGCGTGCCGAAGGGTGTGTCGATTTGTTGAGAGTCGCCGAGGGCGACGAGGTAAGTGAAAAAATCCTCGGAGAAAATTGGGGTGGCGGCGCCTGAAGGGAGTGTGGCGTGGGATTGGCCAGCGGGTGACAGGAATAGCTGGACGCGGTCGGCGGCGAGTTGTAGTAGGTCAGTCATTTCCCATTCAAAGCGTAGAGCATGGGGAACGGGAGATGGCGGGGAGTTGGGGCGGCGGATGGCTGGAAACTATTGAGGGGATGGGGGTTATGGCGGCGGAGGAATTTTTGATTCGTTGGTGATTGGGAAAGTTGGGGGTAGGAATTCTTGGCGCCAAGAGGTCTAGCTCCAACAGCTTAGGACCCGTCTATCAGCCCACAAAGGAATTGGGATTCTTCCGAACCACGTTATGTTGTTGGACTTGGGACGATCCCCCGATTTTCATCGGGGGCTGGTCGAAATGCCCGTTTGGACAGATAGTCACGCTAGCTAGAAACCTGAGTGTACGGAATGGACTTTCATGACAACAAACGCACTACCGGTCCAATTTACTTGCCACGGCTTAGCTTGCGGAAGTATTCCGCCACCGCTTCGCCGTACCCGGCAGGTACTTTTTCCGAAGCTGGAGTCCGAACTTGGCCCTTGGCTGATTCGTCAACTTGTTTACGAAGCGCCAGTTCCAGATGCTCAATCGATGGCAGGATTTGGTTACGGATTCTTTCCATTAACTCTGGATTGTCTTTGAACTTGCGCGGGTCAATGTCGCGAACCTCTTGGAGGACACGGTCAATTTCTCGCGCAATTTCAGCAGACTCGGCGTCTCGTGGTTGACCTAGAGTACGGCGAAGTTCGTTCAAGTCGCGGGCGCCTTCACGCAAGGCGCTCTCAGCAGCCCCGGGGTTGAAGACATCTCCCCGATTCATTGCGCCATAGCCATCGGAATCAAAACGGTTGCCCCCACCGCCGAATTGACGGTTGCCGAAGGAGCCGGAACCTCCTCCGCCGCGATTACCATTACCGCCAGCTTGTTGGCCTTGGCCTTGGCCTTGACCTTGGCCTTGACCTTGTCCCTGACCTTGCTGGCCCTGTCCTTGCGCTTGCTGACCTTGTCCCTGTTTACCTTGCTGATAGCCAGATTGCTGCCCGTTCTGTCCTTGGCCTTGTCCC
>JANXOV010000061.1 GCA_025357635.1 Pseudomonadota bacterium | reverse complement strand
CGCGGCCGGGCGCTCGATCGCAAAGCCAAGCTATTTCCCCCCGCTTCGAAACGGCGCATGCCGCAGCAAGTTGAAGGAAAAAACTCAGAGCGCCTTGGGAACGCCGTTGCGAATCTCCGCCCAATCCAACTCACGCCGGATCCGGTTCTTTTCGTCCAACCGCAGCCGCCCCGTCATGCCGGAAACGCCATTGACGTTGTCGATGGATTTGGACCGCAGCGCCGGAATCAGCCGGTAGGCATCGAATCCAAATGCATACAGCCGGCCGCGGCGCGTGGCGCGTGCAGGCCATGCGGCCCGCACGTCGTTGCGAATCTGGCTGGTGACCGGATCGGCGGAAATCATCCAGGGCATGTCGGCGAAAATCACGCCGTCCATATCCGAGTTCGCGCTCGGGTCGGGATCGAAACTGTCCGAGGTGCAATACATCGGCACATCGCCTGCATAGTGGAACTTCAGCTGCGGCCGGATCAGCCGCGCAGAAACCGGCGAGGCCGCCACGAAAATGAAGCTTGCGTCGGGCCGATGCGTCGAGGGCTCGCCTTTGACGTCCTTGATTTGCAGAATCTGGTGTATCACCTCGGAGAAGTCCGCCTGCGATGTATCGTAGCGCCCCGCCTCCAAGACCGTGCCGCCGAGCCGCTTGATTTCATCGGTGAATGCGGCGAGTACGCGGGACCCCAGTTCGTTCATCGGCGTCAGCGCCACTCCCGTGAGCTTGCCGTCGGCGACCACGCGCCGCGCTGCCGCGCGCGCCTCGTCCTCGGGGAGCAGCGCGAATTGATACAAATTGGAGGAGATCGCCGCGCCATCGTTCAGGAAATTCAGCGCAAGCACGGTGGCGCGGCCTGCCGCCAACGGCGCGATCGCGGCGACGTCTTCTTTGGTCAGCGGTCCCACGATAAATGCGGCGCCCTCATCGATGGCTTTTTCGTAGGCGCTGGTGACGGATTCGGCGGCAACGTCGTAGATGCGCAGGCGCGGATGGACGGAGGCCGGCTGCTCCAGGTAAGCGGCGATGAAGCCGTCGCGCACGGCCACACCGACGGCCTCGGAACGGCCCGACAACGGCAGCAGCAGGGCAATCTGATCGGGAAACACCGTGGCCTGCGCGAGCTGCGACTGCGCCGCGGGCAGCACGCTGTCGTTGGCCGGGTGCATGGGGTAGCGTTTTCGCCAGCCTTCGAGCGCGGCGGGCGCACCCATCGGATTGCGCGATAACTCCAAGGCCACCGGCGCCAGCTCCAGCCATCCGGCCACGATGCCGTCGGACTTGGACGGGACTTTCAGCGAATTGCCCTTCTCGGCGGCCGTGCGAAGATGCGCGTACAACTCCTCGCGGCTTGCGCGCAGGGCCGGCGCGCCCTGCAGCCAGCGTTCACGCTCCACGAATGCGCGCACGCCTTCGGCGGGTCGCGCGGCGAGAAACGCGCCGCGTCCGCGCAGCAGCCAGTATTGCTGTGCATCGTCGGGCTGCGCGGGCACTTGGATTTGATCCAGCTCGCGAATCGCGCCTGGGCCGTCGTTTTGCGCGATCGCGATTTGTGCACCGGCAAAGGCGCGCAGGCTGGGCAGGTGTGCACGGACATCGGGCGAGGCCGCGGCCAGTGCCTGGCGCGCGGCGACCGTATTGCCCGCTGCGGCCCATTCCTGTGCTGCGCGCAGATGATAGTAGTCGCGTTGCGGCGTCGCGCTCTGCGCAAGCGCTGCGTAGGCGGCGGCCGCGTCGCTGTGCTTGGAATCGCGAGCCAGGCGATCTGCATGCGAGGACTTGTCGCCTTCGGTGGCTTCCGGTTGGATGAGGCTGCAGCCGGTCAGCAGCAGCGACGCAGCGCACACGAGCTGTGCGGTTCGACGTAGACGGTGGGCGATCGCTGCCATAGGCTCTGCAGTCTCCAGATCATTCAATAGCGACGGCGATTATAGTGGCAAAGTTGGACATGCAGGCCGAATCTGCCGCCGTGCGCGGACGCTTGAGCGTGGTGGCCACGCCCATCGGTAATTTGGGCGATTTGAGCGCCCGGGCACGCGACGTGTTGGCCGTCTGCGATCTCGTCGCGGCCGAGGACACGCGCCACACGCGCACCTTGCTGCAGCACTTCGGCATCGACAAGCCGCTGGTCTCCTTGCACGATCATAACGAGCGCGACCGGGCCGACGAATTGGTGCAACGCATGTTGGCGGGTGCGCATGTGGCGCTGGTCAGCGATGCCGGAACGCCGGCGATCAGCGATCCGGGGTATTGGCTGGTGCGTGCCGCCTCGCAGGCCGGCATCGACGTGACGGCCGTACCGGGCGCCTGCGCGGCGATTGCGGCCTTATCGGTCGCCGGCTTGCCCACCGACCGCTTTTGCTTCGAGGGGTTTTTACCGCAGCAGGCGGCTGCACGCCGCGCGCGTCTGGCCACGCTGGCGCAGGAGCCGCGCACCCTGATTTTTTACGAAGCGCCGCATCGCATCCGCGATTGCCTGGACGCCTGCGCGGAAGGTTTCGGCGGCGCACGCGCAGCCGTGCTGGCGCGCGAAATCACCAAGCATTTCGAGACGATCTACCGCGGCACGCTCGATGAACTGCGCGAACGGGCGGCGCAGGACAAGGATGTGGAGCGGGGGGAAATCGTGTTGATTATCGCCGGTGCGCCCGAGCCTGTGCCGGGGCAGGAGGGCAACGAAGCGCTGGATCGGGTGCTGAACATCCTGCTGCCGGAAATGCCGCTCAAACAGGCGGCGCACCTGGCTGCCCGGCTTGTCGGCTGCCGCGACAACGAAGCCTACAAACGCGCACTGCAGTTGAAAAAAGACTGACGGCTTTCGCGCGTTTGCGATGGATTAACACACCCCAAGTGCGTATCGTCCGGCCCCGGAGTCGGCCAGGCAACCGCTGTGTACGCAAGTGCAGGGAGGAAAGTCCGGGCTCCATCGGGCGCGGTGCCAGGTAACACCTGGGGGGCGTGAGCCTACGGAAAGTGCAACAGAAAGATACCGCCTAAGCGCAGCGCAAGCTGCGCCGGTAAGGGTGAAATGGTGCGGTAAGAGCGCACCGCGCGGGTGGCAACACGTCGCGGCACGGCAAACCCCACCGGGAGCAAGGCCAAATAGGGAAGCACGGTGTCCGCAAGGGCATCACCTGTGCCCACAGGGGCTTCCGGGTAGGTCGCTTGAGGTGCGCGGCGACGCGCATCCCAGAGGAATGGTTGCCCAAGACAGAACCCGGCTTAACGGCCGACTCCAACTCATATTTCCCTGCGTGATCCCGGCACGTTCGCCGAAATTGGCGTATTTACAATGCTGCGGCCGATTTCAAGACAGTCCTCTAACAGATTGATTCAAAACAGACTGCATCGGCCTGGCAGCGGCGAGCGCCAAACTGTGACCTAAGTCACTGTCAGTACGGGGGTTTTCTTAACTTAACCCGTTGACAGTCCGCGCCGGTGATCCCTATAGTGGCGACCGGTGGGAAAAAGTGGGAGAAAATGGGTTGCCAGACCCATACTAAGTCATGTTTCGCGGCGCCAATAAGCTAACCCTCGATGTCAAAGGCCGGATGGTCATGCCCACCCGCTATCGGGAGCGGCTGACCGAGCGTTGCGGGGGCAAATTGGTGGTGACGGTCGACAAGGACCAGTGCCTGTTGATCTACCCCATGCCCGATTGGGAAGAAATCGAGCGAAAGCTCATGGCGCTTCCCACCCTGAACCCCCAGGCCCGCCGCCTGCAGCGTCTGATGGTCGGCCATGCCACTGACCTGGAACTGGATGGCCACGGGCGTCTGCTGCTGCCCCTCAATTTGCGCGAATTCGGTGCGCTGACTCGCGATGCCATGCTGATCGGTCAGGGACTGCGGTTTGAATTGTGGGATGAGGCACGTTGGAACACGCGGCGTGATGAATGGCTGGCGAGCGACGATTCGTCGACCGATCTGCCGGCCGATCTTGAATCGCTGTCGTTGTAGCCGGCGCGCGCGCCGACATCGTCGCTGATCGATGGCGCGGGACGAGCAAGGGATCAGTCATACGCCGGTCATGCTGGCGCAGGTGCTGAGTGCGTTGGATGTGCAACCGGGCGGCGTGTATCTGGACGCCACGTTTGGTCGCGGCGGACATGCAGGGGCGATATTGAGCAAGTTGAGCGCCGATGGTCGTTTGTTATGCCTTGACCGCGATCCTGCGGCCATCGACAGCGCAGCTGCGAAGTTTGCCTCCGATGCGCGGGTCAGCGTGTTCCACGCGGAGTTTTCCGATCTCGCGGCCTGTGCCGACCGGGTGAAGCCGGGTCTGTGCTTCGATGGAATCTTGTTCGATCTGGGCGTGTCATCGCCCCAGCTTGACGATGCACAACGAGGATTCAGTTTCATGCAGGACGGGCCCTTGGACATGCGCATGAACGAAGGACGGGGCCGCAGCGCAGCCGAGGTGGTCAACACAGCCTCGGAAGGGGAGCTGGCGCGGATTTTTTTCGAACTTGGCGAAGAGCGGTTTGCCAAGCGCATCGCGCGCGCCATCGTTGCCGACCGCAGCCAGCAGCCGTTTCGCACCACACTGCAGCTTTCGCAGATGATCGCCCGCGTTGCGCCCACCCGCGAACGTCACAAGCATCCCGCCACCCGCGTCTTCCAGGCGTTGCGGATCCACGTCAATCAAGAGCTCGAGCAGCTGCAGCTTGGACTGGGCGCCGCCGTGAGCCGGCTGCAACCTGGCGGCAGGCTCGCGGTGATCAGCTTTCATTCGCTGGAAGACCGCATCGTCAAACATTTCATGCGTGAACATTCCAGCGTCGACCCGATGTATGCCGGTCTGCCTGACATCCCGGCGCACGTGCGCCCGAAACTCAAGCTGGCCGGCAAATCGATCGAGCCTGCCCCGATTGAAATCGACCGCAACCCGCGCGCGCGCAGCGCGCGCCTGCGCGTCGCCCAACGACTGTCCCAAGGACTTGCCGCATGAAATCCAGACACGTCTTGTGCCTTGCGTTGCCGGTTCTGTGGGTCGCGGTGCTCGCGGCTGCGACCGCCGTCATCTACGCGCGCCATCAGGCGCGCGACTTGTTCGTGCGACTGGAGCGGCTCAATGCGGACCGTGATGCCCTGGAAATGGAGTGGGGCCGGCTGCAGTTGGAGCAAAGCGCCTGGTCCTCGCACGCCTTCGTCGAGCGTGTCGCGAATGAGAAATTGAAAATGGGCCTGCCTGCAACCACGGATGTGCGGATCGTGCGCCAATGAAAAAGCGCCCGGCGGAAGCCGACACCGCTGCGGCGCGAAGCTTTCGCTGGCGCGCGGCGCTGGTGCTCGCGCTGGTGTTGATCTGCGCGGCGGGCCTGAGCGTTCGCGCGCTCGAGCTGCAGTGGCTCGACCACGGCTTCCTGTCCAAGCAGGGAGACGACCGCACCATGCGGGTCGCGAAAATCGTCGCGCATCGCGGCGCCATCACCGACCGCAATGGCGAGCCTCTGGCGCTGAGTACGCCGGTGGACACGGTGTGGGTGAATCCGCAGGAGCTCGACGACAGAATCGATGAAGTACCCAAGCTTGCCAAAGCGCTGAAGCAGGACCCGCAGTCGCTGGTGCGGCGGGTCACCAGCAATCTGGATCGTGAATTCCTGTATCTGGCAAGGCACATGCCCCCCGAACAGGCTGCGCGCGTCAAAGCGCTGGGGATTCCCGGCGTGTATCTGCTGCGTGAATACCGCCGCTATTATCCGGCCGGAGAAGTGTCCGGGCACATCGTGGGATTCACCACGGTGGATGACCAGGGTCAAGAAGGTCTTGAACTGGGCTTCGATCAGCTTCTGGACGGCGAGAACGGCGCGAAGCGCGTCATCCAGGATCTCTACGGCCGCTCAGTGCAGAACGTGGAAAGCATCCGCGCGCCGCGTCCTGGCCGGGATCTGACCACCAGCATCGATCTGCGCATCCAGTATCTGGCCTATCGCGAGTTGAAGTCGGCGATGAAGGAGTACCGCGCGCACGCCGGCTCGGTCGTGGTCCTCGACGTGGACACGGGCGAAGTGCTGGCGATGGTGAACCAGCCTTCCTACAACCCCAACGATCGCGATCAGATCAAGGCGGGCTTGTACCGCAACCGCGCCGTCACCGACATCCTCGAGCCCGGCTCGAGCATCAAGCCTTTCGTGATCGCGGCGGCGCTCGAGTCGGGCCAGTATCACAGCGACAGCGTGGTGGACACCTCGCCCGGCTTTCTCAAGGTCGGCAACAAGGTGTTCGACGATGAACACCCGCTCGGCAGCATCGACATCGCCACCATCCTGGCGAAGTCGAGCAATGTCGGCATGCTCAAGATCGCGCTGTCGCTCAAGCCCGAACAGATCTGGCACACGCTCAATGCGCTCGGATTCGGCCAGGTGACCGGCAGTGGCTATCCGGGCGAGTCGGCCGGCATGCTCAGCAACTACTCCCATTGGCGCCCTATCGGCATCGCCACGCTCTCGCATGGCTATGGCCTGTCGGTCACGCCGCTGCAGCTCGCACACGCGTATGCCACCGTCGGTGCGGGCGGGATCGAGCGGCCGGTATCCTTCGAACGCGTCAACGCCGGCGTTGCAGGTCAGCAGGTCATCCCGCGCAGTGTCGCCAGTTCGCTGTTGCAGCTCATGGAAGCCGTGGTGACGGCCGAGGGCGCTACCGGCAAGCGCGCCGCAGTGGTCGGCTACCGGGTTGCCGGAAAAACTGGCACCGCTTGGAAGTCCAGTGCCGGCGGCTATTCCACCGACAAGTACATGGCGGTGTTCGGCGGCGTGGTGCCGGCCTCTCACCCGAAGCTTGCCACCGTCGTGGTGATCGATGAACCCAGCGGCGGGCAATACCACGGCGGTGACGTGGCCGCACCGGTTTTCTCCAGCGTCATGACCGGCGCTCTGCGGCTCATGGACGTGCCGCCCGACGATCTGCAAAACGTGCCGGCGACGACGCTGGTGCAGTCGAACGACACACCATGAGCGCCGCCAGACGCGCCATCAGTCTTGCCTGGCTGCTCGAGGGCATCGTCGACATTCCAGAGGCTAACGTGCAGGTCAATGACCTGACGCTGGATTCGCGCGCGGTCCGGCCGGGCTCGCTGTTCTTCGCGCTGCGCGGCACGCGCAGCCATGGATTGGAGTTCGCCGCCGCCGCGGTGCGGCAGGGGGCGCGGGCGATCCTGTGGGAACGCGGCGAAGGTCAGGCAGCGCCGGCCTCGAGCGATACGCTGTTCGTCGCCGAAGTTCCGCGTTTGTCGGAGTTGGTCGGGCGGATTGCCGATCGATTCTTTGATTGGCCATCCTCGCAGTTGCGCATTGCCGGCATCACCGGCACCAACGGCAAGACAACCTGCGCCTATCTGCTGGCGGAGTGCCTGGAAATCCTCGGCGGCAACGCGATGTACATCGGCACCGTGGGCCTGGGTCGCGTCGGAGCGCTTCGCCCCGCAACGCATACCACACCCGATCCGGTCAGCGTTCATCGGGAGTTGGCGCAGTTGCGCGCGCAGGGTGCGCGCTTCCTCGCCATGGAGGTGTCCTCGCATGCGCTGCATCAGAATCGCGTTGCGGGCCTACGCTTCGAGTCCGCCGCCTTCACCAATCTGTCGCGCGATCATCTGGACTACCACGGCAGCATGCAAGCCTATGGCGAGGCCAAGGCGCTGCTGTTCGGGCGCGATGGCGTGCGGCATATGATCATCAATGTCGGTGACCCGTTCGGCCGCGAACTGGCGCAGCGGCACGCGGGCCGTGCGCAGGTCACCGCCGTGTGGATGGGCAGCGGGGACTCCGGCTGGCTTGCGCAGCACACCTTGTTTGCCACCGCGGTCCGCTCCGACGCGCGGGGCTTGAGCGTCGAATTCAGCGGCACGCTCGGGCAGGGCACTGCGCGCGCGCCGTTGATCGGCCGGTTCAACGCGGAAAACATCCTGGTCGTGCTGGGCCTGCTGCACTCATTCGACGTGTCGATGAGCGATGCGCTGCGCGCACTCGAGCGCTGCCAGGCGCCACCGGGGCGCATGCAGCCTGTGAGCGGCGGCGCCGGACAGCCGCTTGCGGTGATCGATTACGCGCACACGCCTGATGCGCTCGCCAAGGTTCTCGCCGCGGCGCGCGAGCATTGCCAGGGCCTGGTGTGGTGCGTGTTCGGCTGCGGCGGCGACCGCGATGCCGGCAAACGGCCGCTCATGGGCGCGGTTGCCGATGAACTCGCGGACCGGGTGATTCTCACCGACGACAACCCGCGCTCCGAGGCGCCCACCGCCATCACCGACGCGATTGCATCGGCGATCAAGCGGCGTGACGTGCGCGTCATCAACGACCGCCGCGAAGCGATACGCACCGCGCTGTCTGAAGCGCAGGCCGATGATCTGGTGCTCATCGCGGGCAAGGGTCACGAGGACTATCAGATTTACGGCGACATGCGCATTGCCTTCAGCGACCAGATGGAAGTGCAGCGTCACTTCGGGATCGCGGCATGAAACGCACGCTGTCGGAGGTGGCGGGAATGACCGGCGGCCGCCTGCTGGGGAAGGATGCGCATTTCATGAGCGTATCCACCGATACGCGCACGCTGGAATCGGGCGCCTTGTTCGTGGCCTTGCGCGGCCCGAATTTCGACGGCGGTGAGTTCGTGGCGGCGGCCGCTGCGCGCGGCGCCAGTGGCGCGATGCTCATGCGCTCAAGCAGCACGACCGCCATCGGACAAGTCGTCGTGCCTGACACCTTGCGGGCTCTGCAGACGATGTCGCAGTCGTGGCGCGCGACTTTCAATATTCCGGTCGTGGCGGTTGCCGGCAGCAATGGCAAAACAACCACCAAGGAAATGATCGCCTCGATCCTCAGCCGCACCGGCGCTTGTTTGTCGACGCGCGGCAACCTCAACAATCACATCGGGGTGCCGCTGACCCTGATGCGGCTGGATGCGGCGCATCGCAGCGCCGTCATCGAGATTGGCGCGAACCGCGTGGGCGATGTCGCCGAGCTGGTCGGGTTCATCAGGCCGACGGTGGCTGTCCTCACCAATGCCGGCGCCGAGCACCTGGAAGGTTTTGGAGACATGGACGGCGTCGCCAAAGGCGAGGGCGAGGCCTTTGGCGCGCTCGGGCCGACCGGGACGGCGATCATCAATGCCGACGATGCGTACGCGGCGTATTGGCGCGGGGTCGCGCGCGAGTCCCGCATCCTCAGCTTCGGTGTGCGCGAGACGGCGGACTTCAGCGCGCGCGCGGCCGTGCAGGGCATCGAAGAGGGCCAGTTCGCCACACGCTTCACGCTGGTTACGCCTGATGGCGAACGTGAAGTCTTGCTGCGCGCAGGCGGATCGCACAATCTGGCCAATGCGCTCGCCGCGGCCGCGGCGGCCCGCGCTGCCGGCGCATCGCTCGATGATGTGGTGCATGGCCTGGGGGATTTTCGCGCTGTCGCGGGCCGTCTGCAGTTGAAAGCCGGCGTTCGCAACAGCTGGATCATCGACGACTCCTACAATGCCAATCCCAGTTCCGCGCGCGCCGGACTTGACGTGCTGCGCTCGGTGGGCGGCGCCACCTGGCTGGTGCTGGGCGATATGGCCGAGTTGGGCGAGCACGCCGTGCACAGCCATGTGCAGATCGGCGAGTACGCGCGCGAATGCGGCGTGCAGCGGTTGTTCGCCGTCGGCCCCGAAAGCTCGCGCGCGGCGGAAAGCTTCGGCGCAGGCGCCGAATGGTTCCCCGACGCCGAATCGCTCATCCGCCGGCTGACCTCCGAAGTCACTCCCGGCGTCACGTTGCTTATCAAGGGTTCCCGCGTCAATCGGCTGGAGCGGGTGGTACAGGCGTTGGCCGGCAACAGCGCCGGCCCCACGAGCAAGGCGGGTTGATCAGGCAATGCTGCTGCTACTGAGCGAATACTTGTCCAGATTTCATTCCGCGTTCCGCGTGTTCCAGTATCTGACGCTGCGCGGGATTCTGGCGGCGATGACCGCGCTCGCCATCGCGCTGTTCATCGGGCCGGGCATGATCGCCTGGCTCAGTCGCTATCAAATCGGTCAGCGCGTCCGCAGCGACGGCCCGCAGACGCACTTGCCGAAAGCCGGAACGCCGACCATGGGCGGCGGATTGATCCTGGTCGCCATGGTGCTCGGCACGCTGTTGTGGGCGGATCTGTCGAGCCGGTTCATCTGGGTGCTCCTGATCACCACCCTGGGCTTCGGCGCCGTCGGCTTTTATGACGATTATTTGAAACTGGTGGTCGGAAATTCGAAAGGGCTGGCGGCGCGCTACAAATACCTCGGCCAGTCGCTGGTGGGTCTTGGCGCCGCGCTGTCGCTGCACTACCTGCATCAGACCAGCGCCGAGACCTCGCTGTACGTGCCGTTCTTCAAAACCTTCATCGTGCCGATGTCCACCCTCGCCTTCGTGGCGCTGTCGTATTTCGTCATCGTCGGCACCAGCAACGCGGTCAACCTGACCGATGGGCTGGATGGCCTGGCGATCATGCCTGCGGTGTTGGTCGCGGCCGCGCTCGGTGTTTTCGCCTACACCACGGGCAACGTGAAATTCGCCACGTATCTGCAGATTCCCTACATTCCCGGCGTGGGCGAAGTGCTCATTTTCTGCGCGACGCTGGTGGGCGCAGGCCTCGGATTTTTGTGGTTCAACTCCTATCCGGCGCAGGTGTTCATGGGCGATGTGGGCGCGCTTGCCATCGGCGCCTCACTAGGCACCCTCGCGGTCATCGTGCGCCAGGAAATCGTGCTGTTCGTGATGGGTGGCGTGTTCGTTCTGGAGACCGTGTCGGTCATTTTGCAGGTGGCCTCGTTCAAGCTCACCGGCAAACGCATCTTCCGCATGGCGCCCATTCACCACCACTTCGAATTGAAAGGCTGGGCCGAGCCCAAGGTCATCGTTCGATTCTGGATCATCAGCTTTTTGCTGGTGCTGGCTGGTCTTGCAACCCTGAAGATCCGTTGATGAACACCGCAACCTCATTTCGCGATACGCGCGCCGTCGTTGCCGGGCTCGGCAAGAGCGGCGTGTCGTGCATCAACTATCTGTTGCGCCGGGGCGCGCGCGTCAGCGCCACCGACAGCCGGCTCTCGCCTCCCGGGCTGGCCAGTCTGGGCGCCGCCGCCTCGCAGATCGATCTGCGCCTGGGTGGATTCGACCTGTCGCTCCTGCAGAACGCCTCACAGCTGCTGATCTCCCCGGGTATTTCGCTGAACGAACCGATCGCGGTGCAGGCGCGCGCGCGCGGCATCGAAGTGCTGGGCGACATCGAGCTGTTTGCGCGCGCGGTGCGCGCGCCGGTGATCGGCATCACCGGCACCAACGGCAAAAGCACGGTGACGACGCTGCTGGCGCAAATGGCGCAGGCCGATGGGCGCCGTGTCCTGGCCGGCGGCAATCTGGGCGAACCGGCCTTGGATTTGCTGGAGCAGCCGGCGCCGGACTTGTACGTGCTGGAGCTGTCGAGCTTTCAGCTCGAAACGACCTCCAGCCTGCAACTACTCGGCGGCGTCGTGCTGAACGTCACCCCCGATCACATGGACCGCTACGCTTCGATGCAGGAATACGCGGATGCGAAGGCGCGGATTTTTGCGCATGCCGGCGCCGCTGTGTTGAACATCGATGACCCGCTGGTCGCCGCCATGCGCCGCTCGACGCAGCGCACGCTGACCTACTCGATCGAAAGACCCGATGCGGACTATACGTTGCTGGTCCGGGGCGCATCGCGGTGCCTGGCGCGGCACGGCGAACCGCTGCTGGATCTGACGCAGCTCAAAATGGGTGGATTGCACAACGCTGCCAATGCGCTGGCTGCGCTTGCGCTGGGTGAAACCGCGGGTTTGGGCCGCGCCGCCATGCTCGACACGCTGCGGCGATTCACCGGTTTGCCGCATCGCTCGCAATGGGTGGCCGAGATCGGCGGCGTCACCTACGTCGACGATTCCAAGGGAACCAATGTCGGCGCGACACTGGCCGCGGTGGGCGGCATGAGCGTGCCGCTGGTGGTGATCGCGGGCGGTGAGGGCAAGAATCAGGACTTCGCGCCGCTGGCCACCGGCTTTCGCGGGCGCGTACACGATGTTGTTCTGATCGGCCGGGATGCGCCGCAGATCGCCGCCGCGCTGCAGGGCGTTTGCGCTGTGCGTCAGGTTGGCACTCTGGAGCAGGCCGTGCACAGCGCCAGCATGCTGGCGCGGCCTGGCGATACGGTGCTGCTGTCGCCGGCCTGTTCGAGCCTGGACATGTTCCGCGACTACGCGCATCGGGGCGAGGTGTTCGTGCAGGCCGTGCACGCCTTGAAAGGACGCGCGCAATGACCGCCGCGACGTTGAACTACGGCAGCCGCGCTCGTGAGCGCATGCCCTTCGCCTGGGACTACATCATCCTGGGGCTGTGCGCCGCGCTGTTGCTGATTGGACTGATCATGGTCACTTCGGCCTCGATGTCGATTGCTGCGCGCGATCTGGGCAATCCCTTTTTCTACCTGGAACGCCAGCTGATCTTCGGCCTGATGGGCGTCGGCTTTGCCTGGATCATCACGCGCGTGCCCACCGAGCTGTGGGACAGATACAGCCTCGCGCTGCTGCTGTTCGGCCTTGCGCTGCTGCTCCTCGTATTGATCCCCGGGATCGGCGCCGTCGTGAACGGCGCGCGACGCTGGCTGCGAGTCGGGCCGATCAACTTTCAGGTGTCGGAGCTGGCGCGGGTTCTGGTGCTGACCTGGGTGTGCAGCTATTGCGTGCGCAAGCGCCAGGAGTTGGAGACGACCCTGCAGGGGTTGCTCAAACCGGTGGGTTTGCTGACCGTCGCCGCCGTGCTGCTGCTGGCGGAACCGGACTTCGGCGCCACCACGGTGCTGTTCGCGACCGGCTTCGCGGTGTTGTTCATCGCGGGTGCGCGGCTGCGCTACGTGCTGGTGCTGGTGTGCGCCGCGGCCGGCGCTCTGGCGGTTCTGGCGATGGCATCTCCTTATCGCCTGAAGCGGTTGACCGGGTTTCTTCACCCTTGGGAAGACCCGTTCAACAGCGGCTTCCAACTCACCCAGTCGCTGATCGCCATCGGGCGAGGCTCCTGGTTCGGCGTCGGCCTCGGCAGCAGCGTGCAGAAGCTGTTCTACCTGCCCGAGGCGCATACCGATTTCGTGTTCGCGGTGCTCGCCGAGGAATTCGGCTTGCTCGGCGTCATGGTCGTCATTGCCTTGTTCATGGTGTTGGTGTGGCGTTCGTTTCACATCGCCCGCCTGGCTTCGCAGGCGGGCATGCGCTTTCAGTCGTATCTGGCGCTGGCCTTCGGCATCTGGATAGGCCTGCAGAGCGTCGTGAACATCGGCGTGAACATGGGCGTGCTACCCACCAAGGGACTGACACTGCCGCTGCTCAGCTATGGCCGCAGCAGTCTGCTGGTGACGCTTGCCTGGCTGGGCGTGCTGCTGCGCATCCATCATGAAGTGCGCTGCACCTCGCGCGCGGCCGTGATGCGCATGCCCGGAGGCTCGCGATGATCGCGCGCGCAGCGCAAGACGCCGCGGCGGGCCCCGTCATGATCATGGCGGGTGGAACCGGAGGTCACGTGTTCCCGGCGCTGGCCGTTGCCAAGGTGCTGCGAGAACGCGGCGTCGCCGTGGTCTGGCTGGGAAGCACGGGCGGCATGGAAACGCGCCTCGTGCCGGCGAACGGCTTTGCGCTGGAGAAGGTGGACGTCGCCGGATTGCGCGGCAAGGGACTCGCCGCCTGGCTGCGCGCGCCGTTTCGTCTGCTCGGCGCGGTCAATCAGGCTCGCGCCATCATCAAGCGCGTGCGGCCGCGCGTCGTGCTCGGCGCCGGCGGTTTTGCCAGCGGTCCGGGCGGCATCGCGGCACGCCTGGCGCGCATTCCGCTGCTGGTGCACGAACAGAACGCCGTGGCGGGTCTGACCAACCGGATTCTGGCGCGTGTGGCCACTCAAGTATTCGAGGCATTTCCGGGCAGTTTCGGCACGCAGGTGCACGCCACCTGCATCGGCAATCCGGTGCGCGCCGACATCGCGGCACTCGCGCCGCCGCAGGTGCGCTTCGCATCGCGGCAGGGACCGGTGCGTCTGCTCGTGCTGGGCGGCAGCCAGGGCGCGCAGCGCTTGAACGAGCTGCTGCCGCAGGCGCTGGCCCGCATTGCCCCGCAGCAGCGGCCGCAGGTGCGTCATCAAGCCGGCGAGCGGGGCTTGCAGGCGACGCGTCAGGCCTATGCGCAAGCGGCCGTGGAGGCCGACGTATTCGCCTTCATCGATGACATGGCGGCGGCCTATGAATGGCCGGACCTGGCCGTGTGCCGCGCCGGTGCGCTGACCATCACCGAACTGCAGGCCGCCGGGCTGGCCGCGGTGCTGGTGCCGTTTCCGGCGGCGGTGGACGATCATCAGACCCGCAACGCGCAGGTCATGGTGCGCATCGGCGCGGCGCGCCTGGTGCAGGAGCGCGATCTGGACGCGGACGCCTTGAGCCGGCTGATTGCGGAGTTGAGCGGCGATCGCGCGCGCCTTACGCAGATGGCGCAGGCGGCGCGGAGCAGCGCCATCACCGACGCGGCGGCGCGGCTGGCCGATTCGTGTCTGACAGCCGGAGCGTACGCATGAACGATCGCATGCGGCGCATTCATCGCATCCACCTCGTCGGCGTCGGGGGCAGCGGCATGGGTGGCGTTGCCGAAGTCCTGCTGAGCCTGGGGTATGAAGTGCAGGGCTCGGATCTCAAGGCCAACGCGGTAACGCAGCGGCTGGAGCGATTGGGCGCCAAGATATTCATCGGTCACCGCGCTGAGAATCTCGGCGCGGCCGACGTCGTGGTCGTCTCCACCGCCGTCAGCGATGCGAATCCGGAAGTGAAAGCTGCGCAGAACAAGCGCATTCCGGTGGTGCCGCGCGCGGAAATGCTCGGCGAGCTGATGCGCTTCCGCTATTCGGTGGCGGTGGCCGGCACCCACGGCAAGACCACCACCACCAGCCTGGTGGCGAGCATTCTGGCCGAAGGCGGGCTGGACCCCACATTCGTGATCGGCGGCCGCTTGAAAAGCGCGGACAGCAATGCGCGCCTGGGCGCCGGGCGGTATCTGGTCGCCGAGGCCGATGAGAGCGACGCCTCGTTCATGCATCTGCAGCCGATGATCGCCATCGTCACCAATATCGACAACGATCATCTGGCCACTCACGAAGGCGACTTTGCGCGACTGAAGCAAAGCTTCGTCGACTTCCTGCACAACCTGCCCTTCTACGGGCTTGCGGTGCTGTGCGTGGATGATGATCAGGTTCGCGGCATTCTCAACACTGTGGCGCGGCCCATTGTCACTTACGGTCTGGACATCGGCGCGGACATCCGAGCGGTCAACATCATCCGGGACGGCACGATCTCGCGCTTCGATGCGCTGCGGCCGAATCAGCCGCCGCTGCAGATCACGCTCAATCTGCCCGGTGTGCACAATGTCCGCAATGCGCTGGCGGCGATCGCCGTGGCCGGCGAACTGGGCGTGGCCGACGCGGCCATCCAACGCGCGCTTGCCGGTTTTCAGGGCATCGACCGGCGCCTGCAGCAATTGGGCGATATTCACTGGGAGGCGGGCAGCGCCGTGCTCGTGGATGATTACGGCCATCACCCGACGGAGATCGCCGCGACCTTGGAAGCGGCGCGTCAGGGCTGGCCGCGGCGGCGCGTGGTACTGGTCTTCCAGCCGCATCGATTCACGCGAACGCGCGATCTGCTCGATGACTTCGGCCGCGTCCTGAGCGAAGTGGATGTGCTGCTCGTGACCGAGGTCTATGCGGCGGGCGAAGCGCCGATCGCCAATGCGGACGGGCGCGCGATCTGCCGCGCTGTCCGCTCGCGCGGCCTGGTCGAACCCGTTTTCGTGGAACACGTCGAGGACCTGGCGGCGGCGCTCAAGCTGGTCGTGCACGACGGTGATCTGGTGCTCACCATGGGCGCCGGCAACATTGGCGCCGTGGCGCAGGATCTGAAGGCGCGCTTCGCCGCCGGAGCCGTGGCATGAGCCCCGCCGTGCCGTTGAGTGGAATCAGCGCTGAATTCGGCTCGCGCCTGCGTCTGGGTGAACCCATGTCGCGGCACACGTCCTGGCATGCCGGCGGCCCGGCCGATGCGTTCTTCGAACCGCGCGATGCCATGGATCTGGCCTCATTTCTGAGCAAACTGCCGCGGCAGACCGCGGTGCTGTGGGTGGGCCTGGGCAGCAATCTGCTGGTGCGCGACGGCGGCGTGCGCGGCGTGGTGGTGTCGACACACGCGGCACTGCAGGGTCTGACCCGCATCGGCGATACGCAGGTCCGCGCCGAGGCCGGCGTGCATTGCGCGCGCATTGCCAAGCAATGCGTCAAATGGGGATTGGGCCCGGCGGAATTCTTCGCCGGCATCCCCGGCACGCTCGGGGGCGCGCTGGCCATGAACGCCGGCGCCTACGGCGGGGAAACCTGGAATCACGTCGTCGAGGTCGAGATCATGGATGCCGACGGTGCGCGGCGCACGCGCTCGCGCAGTGAATTTGAGATCGGTTACCGCAAGGCTCGCGGCGCGCAGCCGGGCGAATGCTTCATCGCCGCGCGGTTGCAGTTCCAGGCGCAGCCCGAGGCGAACCTTGGCACGATTCGCGACCTGCTGGTCAAGCGCCGCCAGACCCAGCCCATCGGCCAGTGGAGCTGCGGATCGGTGTTTACCAATCCGGCCGGCGATCATGCCGCGCGACTGATCGAAGCGGCGGGGCTCAAAGGCTACCGCCTGGGCGATGCCTCGGTGTCGCTGAAACATGCCAATTTCATCATCAATCATGGCAGCGCGCGCGCTGCGGACCTGGAAGGACTGATCTTGCACGTACAGCAGGTCGTATTCGAACGCTTCGGCATCACGCTCAAGCCGGAAGTGCGCATCGTCGGAGAACCCGCATGAGCCGGCTGCGCACGACCGATACGGCGCGCCGCGCGAGCAGCGCCGCGCAATTCGGCAAGGTCGCGGTGCTGCTCGGCGGCGACTCCACTGAGCGCGAGATCTCGCTGCTCAGCGGCAACGCCGTGCTGGCGGCGTTGAAGCGCCGCGGTGTCGATGCGCACGGCTTCGATCCGCAGGAAAGACCCGTCCAGGCGCTGTGCGAGGACGGGTTCGATCGTGCCTGGAACATCCTGCACGGTCCGGGGGGCGAAGACGGCCTGATTCAAGGCGCGCTCGAATGGCTGGGCATTCCTTATACCGGCAGCGGCGTGCTGGCCTCGGCGCTCACCATGGACAAACTCAAGACCAAGCGCGTGGTCATCGGCGCCGGCATCAGCGCGCCGGAATATGCGGTGCTCAACACCGAAGCTGACGTGCCCGCCGCGCTTGCACAGGTGGGCGTGCCGATGATGGTGAAGCCTGCCTCGCAGGGTTCAAGCGTCGGCATCACCAAGGTCAAAACAGCGGCGCAGTTGCCCGCTGCATTCAAAGAGGCGCGCGCGGTCGATCCGATCGTGTTTGCGGAGAAGTTCATCGAGGGGCCGGAGTTCACCGTCGCGGTGCTCGGCGAGCTGGCCTTGCCGTCCATCCGCATCCAGCCCGCGACCGAGTTCTACGATTACCAGGCCAAGTACTTCCGCGACGACACGCAGTATCACTGCCCGAGCGGCATCGATGCGGCAGCGGAGGAAGGCTTGCGCAACATGGCGCTGGCGGCATTCCGCGTCACCGATTGCAGCGGCTGGGGCCGGGTGGACTTCATGCGCGATGAGCGCAGCGGCAAGTTTTATTTCATCGAGATCAACACCACGCCCGGCATGACGGATCACAGCCTCGTGCCCAAGGCGGCGCGGCAGGTCGGCATCGATTTCGAGGAACTGGTTTGGCGGATTCTGGAAACCAGCTTCTGCAGGCAGCGCACATGACCCTGGATCTGTTCAAACCACAGAACCGCTTCAAGGCCAGGGCGAAACCGGTGAAGCGTCCGTGGTGGCGCCTGCCGCAGATCCACTGGAAGCTGCACGCGCGCCGCGTCGCTGTCGTGGGCATTCTGATCGGCAGCCTGACCGCTTTGAGCTGGGGTCTGGACCGTCCGATCCGCGTGATGTCCATCGACGGCAGCTTCCAGCGCGTTTCGCCGGGGCAGGTGGAGCGGGCCGCCGCACCGTACTTGAAAGCCGGGTTCATGTCCGCGGATCTGGATGCCGTGCAGCGCGCGATCGAAACGCTGCCCTGGGTCGATCGTGCGCGCGTCCAGCGGCGCTGGCCCAACAGTGTGCACGTGGTCATCCTCGAGCAGGTCGCGGCGGCGCGCTGGGGCGAGTCGGGTTTGTTGAATGCGCGCGGGGAATTGTTCGTGAAGTCCTCAACCCATGTGCCGCCGGAGTTGCCGCGTCTGTCGGGTCCTGAAGGCACGGAGTCGCAGGTGGCGCAGCGCTACTTGTCTGCACAGGGTCGCATGCTCGAGGCCGGCATGCGCATCGCCGCGGTGCGCCTGGACGAGCGCGGCGCGTGGGAGCTTGACCTGGACAGCGGTCTGACCATCCGCCTGGGCCGCAGCCAGGTCGATGAGCGGCTGGACCGCTTCATTCATACAGCATCGCAGGTGGTCGCGCGCCGCGCCACGGACATCGGTTACATCGACATGCGCTACTCGAACGGCTTCACCATCGGCTGGCGCACGCAGGCTGTGCCCGCGGCGATTCCCGCGGCGGCGCCGCTGCTGCGCGCCGACGACACCGACGCATAAGGACGGCAGGAATACATGGCAAAGCGCTCTGATCGGAATCTCATCGTCGGCCTGGACATCGGCACGAGCAAGGTCGTGGCGATCGTCGGCGAGCTCAAGCCCGATGGCACTCTGGAGATCATCGGCCTGGGCAGCCATCCTTCGCGCGGCCTGAAGAAGGGCGTGGTGGTGAACATCGAGTCCACCGTGCAGTCCATTCAGCGCGCGATCGAGGAGGCCGAGCTCATGGCCGGCTGCGAGATCCACTCGGTGTACGCGGGCATCGCCGGCAGTCATGTGCGCAGCCTGAACTCGCATGGCATCGTCGCCATCAAGGACAAGGAAGTGGTGCAGGGCGACGTCGAGCGTGTCATCGACGCGGCCAAGGCGGTGGCCATCCCGGCCGACCAGAAAATCCTGCACGTGCTGCCGCAGGAATACATCATCGATTCGCAGGAGGGCATCCGCGATCCCATCGGCATGTCCGGCGTGCGCCTGGAGGCCAAGGTGCACATCGTCACCGGCGCCGACAGCTCGGCGCAGAACATCGTCAAGTGCGTGCAGCGCTGTGGGCTTGCGGTGGACGACATCGTGCTGGAGCAGCTGGCTTCCAGCTACGCCGTGCTCACCGAGGATGAAAAGGATCTGGGCGTGTGCATCGTCGACATCGGCGGCGGCACCACCGATATCGCCGTGTTCGGCGGCGGCGCGATACGCCACACAGCGGTGATTCCGATTGCCGGAGACCAGGTCACCAACGACATTGCCGTGTCCATGCGCACGCCGACGCAATATGCCGAGGACATCAAGATCAAATATGCCTGCGCGCTGTCGCAACTGGCCAACCCGGACGAAACCATCGAAGTGCCCAGCGTGGGCGACCGGCCGCCGCGGCGGCTCGCACGCCAGACGCTCGCCGAAATCGTCGAGCCGCGCTACGAGGAACTGTTCGCGCTGATCCGCGATGAACTGCGCCGCTCGGGATTCGAAGAATCCGTGGCGGCGGGCATCGTGCTCACCGGCGGCAGTTCCAAGATGGAAGGCGCCATCGAACTGGCCGAGGAAGTCTTTCACATGCCCGTTCGTTTGGGCATACCGCAATACGTCAGCGGACTGGTCGACGTGGTGAGCAATCCGATCCACGCCACCGGCGTGGGTCTTCTGTTGTACGCGAAAAGCAATATCGATTTGCAGCGCCCTGACATGCCGCTCCTGTCCGGCGGCATGAAGAGTCTGCTCGAGCGAATGAAGGCTTGGTTTCAAGGCAATTTTTGATCCTAATAACGACCCGTGAGGAGACTGGAATGTTCGAACTGATGGATTCATATAGTCAAAGTGCCATCATCAAGGTGCTTGGAGTGGGCGGCGGCGGCGGCAACGCGGTCTCGCACATGGTCCAGGCCGGCCTTGAAGGTGTGGATTTCATTTGCATCAACACCGACGCGCAGGCGCTCAAGCACTCCAAGGTGCGCACCGCGTTGCAGATCGGCTGCAACATCACCAAGGGTCTGGGCGCGGGCGCAGATCCGGAAGTCGGCCGCCAGGCCGCAATGGAGGACCGCGATCGCATCATCGAGCTGATCGAAGGCTGCGACATGCTGTTCATCACCGCCGGCATGGGCGGCGGCACCGGCACGGGCGCTGCGCCTGTGGTGGCTCAGGTCGCCAAGGAACTGGGCATTCTCACCGTCGCGGTGGTGACGCGGCCCTTCGAGATGGAGGGCAACAAGCGCGGGCGGGTGGCCGACAACGGCATGCTCGAATTGTCCAAGTATGTGGATTCGCTGATCACGATTCCCAACCAGAAGCTGTTGTCGGTGCTGGGCAGCAACACCACGCTGCTGGATGCGTTCAAGGCCGCCAACACCGTGCTGCAAGGCGCGGTGCAGGGCATCGCGGAGTTGATCACGCGTCCGGGCTTGATCAACGTCGACTTCGCCGATGTGCGCACCGTGATGTCGGAAACCGGGATGGCGATGATGGGCTCTGGCTGTGCGTCGGGCGATGATCGTGCCCGCGAAGCCGCCGAGGCGGCCATCTCCTCACCCCTGCTCGAGGACATCAACCTGGCAGGCGCGCAGGGCATCCTGGTCAATGTCACCGCCGGCATGGATCTGTCCATCGGTGAGTTCCAGGAAGTCGGCAACGTCATCAAGCAGTTCGCCTCGGATGAGGCCACGGTAGTGGTCGGGACCGTCATCGATCCGGAGATGAGCAATCAGATCCGCGTCACCGTCGTGGCCACCGGGCTGGGACGCCCCGTGGTGAAGTCGGCGCCGCAGCCGATGCAGCATTCGCACGAGCGCGCGCACGCCGGCTCGCATGCGCACTCCAACGCTGCAGCGCCTGCACCGATGCGCATGGTGCGCCGCTCCGCGCCGATGATGGCGACGGACTACGCGGTGCTGGAGCGACCGACCGTACAGCGCCAGCGCGCCGTGGGCGATGGCTTGCGCAACGAAGTGGAGTCGGAAGACATGTTGGACATTCCGGCGTTCCTGCGCCGGCAGGCCGACTAGCGAGAACTGTGCGGTTTCGCCCGGCGTCCTTCAGGCCGGGAATCGCGCGGCGGATTGAGTCCGTCATTCCAGCTTGGGCGTCCGATGAAACGGGTTCATCGGACGCCGTTTTGGCGCGGACCGGGCAATAGGCTGCGGCAGGCCGCATGTGTTAATTTAGCTCCCGTCATGTTGAATCAACGCACATTGAAGAACTCCATCCGCGCCACCGGCGTGGGTCTGCACACCGGCAAGAAGGTGTTGATGACCCTGTATCCGGCGCCGCCGGACACGGGCATCGTTTTCCGGCGTACGGACCTGGCGCCGCCGGTGGATATCCCGGCACACGCGCAGAACGTCGGCGAAACCACGCTCGGCACGACGCTGCACAAAGGCGATGCAAAAATTTCAACCGTGGAGCATCTGCTCTCCGCCCTGGCAGGCCTGGGCATCGACAACTTGGTGGTCGAAGTCAGCGCGCCGGAAGTCCCCATCATGGACGGCAGCGCCGGTCCCTTCGTCTTTTTGCTGCAATCGGCGGGTATCGAAGAGCAGAAGGCGCCCAAGCGTTTCATTCGAATTTTGGAAAGCGTACGGGTGGAGGACGGCGACAAATGGGCGCGCTTCGATCCCTACGACGGCTTCAAGGTGAACTTCGAGATCGAATTCAATCACCCCACGTTCAAGAAGCACTCGCAAACGGCGACCATGGATTTTTCAACCACCTCGTTCCTGCGTGAAGTCAGCCGGGCGCGCACCTTTGGCTTCATGCGCGATCTGGAAGGCTTGCGGGCGCACAATCTGGCGCTGGGCGGCAATCTGGACAACGCCATCGTGCTCGATGACGATCGCATACTGAATGAAGACGGACTGCGCTACGAAGACGAGTTCGTAAAGCACAAGATTCTGGACGCCATCGGGGACCTTTATCTGCTCGGGCACAGCCTCATCGGCGAGTTCAGCGGCTTCAAGTCCGGCCATGCGCTTAACAATAAGCTGCTGCGCAAACTCATCGGCACCGCCAGCGCCTGGCGCGAAGTCACCTTCGAAAGCCTCAAGGATGCGCCGATTTCCTACGTGCCCGCCGCCGTCAACGCCTGAGGCTGACGATCTTGATTTTCACGCTGTCGATTTGCAGTCCGTAGTCGGCGAACAGCCGCTCGGATAATTCCTGTTTGACATAACGAAGACGCGATGCCCAGGCAGCGCTGGCGGTGCCCAACGTGAGCCGGCCCCGCTCCAGGCCGGCGCTGTCAACGTGACTGACCAGGGCAGGGGGCAGGGCGGAACGCACCCGCAGCAACAACTCTGAGCGTTCATCCAGGCGAAGGCGCAACTCTCGAAGTGCTTTCGAGGATCCTCCTAATAACTCACTGACACTCTTGGTTTTTTGCATTGCACTATGCATTTTGAGACGCATTTTTAGACTCCAGAGTGTGCGGAAATCCTTGTTTTAAGTCACCTTTTTGTTGCATAGTGCTTTTTGACTGCTCAGGGCATACCCATCGAAAGGTGGGGACGCAAAGCCTCCGGTCTACGATCTGATCCGCATCAAGGCGAACAGGTTAGGACAGCGGGGTTGCCAGGGAATCACTCGCATTGACGGCGGGTTGATAACAGCTCTCGGCCATCAGGCCAGTGAGCGGCGACTTCGATTCGGGGCTTGGCCTCTCACGGCGGCGCATGGTGCGCTGTTGCGGATATGCGTTTTATTGGCACTGCGGTCACGGCTGGAGCCCACTGCATGAACATTATTTTTGTCGGCCGCAACCCCGGAAGCGTCAAGCAGCTGGACCTTCGGCATCCTGCGGTCATCTGCACGGCGCTGGCCATCGTCTTGTTCATCGTCGGTGGCGCGTTCTCCGTTGGCATGAGCCTTGGCGGCCGTCATGGCGCAGTGCACCCACTGGATCAGCTCGGCGGATGGTCCGCTGAGCTGCTGAGCCAGCAGGCCCAGCTGGAAGAGACGCGCAAGGCCTTGCAGGAGAAGGTCAACGCCATCGCCATGCGGGTCGGCCAGATGAATGCCAGCGTGATCCGGCTGGATGCGCTGGGCAAGCGCCTGACGCAGATGGCAAACCTAGATAATGGCGAGTTCGATTTTGGCAGCCCTCCCCCGCAGGGCGGATCAGAAGGCGGGTCTGACGGCCAGCCGGCGCAGATTCCCAGCCTGACTTCCATGATCGATGGCCTGCAGTCGCAGCTGTCCAGCCGCGAGCAGCAGCTTGGCGTGCTCGAAAACCTGATTCTGACCCGCGAACTGAACAAACAGGTCTACCCGGCCGGCCGGCCCGTCGGTGAAGGGTGGATTTCCTCGTATTTTGGCCAGCGTGCCGACCCGTTCACCGGCTACACCGCCTTTCATCGCGGCATCGATTTCGCCGCCATCGAAGGCACGCAGGTCACGGCGGTCGGCGCCGGATTGGTGACCTGGTCCGGCGATCGTTCGGGCTTTGGCGAAATGGTCGAGATCAACCACGGCAATGGCCTGTCGACCCGCTACGGACACAACGAGAAGCTGCTGGTGAAGTCGGGGGAGATGGTGCGCAAGGGCCAGCCGATTGCCCTCATGGGCTCCACCGGCCGTTCCACCGGAACGCACTTGCATTTTGAAGTGCTGAAAAATGGCGCGCAGGTGGATCCGCTGCGCTTCATCGGCGAAGTCCGCTAGACCCGCTGCGTACCGGCCTGGAGTCGGCGCAGCCGGCGCACGTTGAATTGGGCCGTTCTGGCCGCATATTGACGGGTCGGGGCCGAAACGATTTCCCGCTCTTCCGGTCTATCCGTACAATACCCGTTTTTTCGAAGGACCCGTCAGCCCCGTGAGGAAGTTCTTAGCATCTGTCTTTGGCAGCCGTAATCAACGCCTGATCAAGGAACTCAGCCGAAAGGTTGCCGCGATCAACGCTCTGGAACCCTCGATCGCCGCGCTGCGTGATGAGGACTTCGGGGCCAAGACGCAGGACCTCAAGGCTCGATTCGCCGCAGGGACGGTGCTGGATGAGCTGATCCCCGAAGCGTTTGCGCTCGCCCGCGAGGCGGCGAAGCGCACTTTGGGAATGCGCCACTTCGATGTGCAGATGGTCGGCGGGCTGGCGCTGCACTCGGGCCGCATCGCTGAAATGCGCACCGGCGAAGGCAAGACCCTGGTCGCCACCCTGCCTGCCTACCTGAACTCGCTCACCGGCGCTGGCGTGCATGTCGTGACCGTCAACGAGTATCTCGCCCAGCGCGACTCGGATTGGATGGGACCGGTGTTCCGCTTTCTGGGTCTGCAGGTCGGCGTGATCAAAAACGCGCAGTCCTCGGATGAAAAGCGCGCCGCCTATGCCTGCGACATCACCTACGGAACCAACAACGAGTTCGGATTCGATTACCTGCGCGACAACCTGGCGTTCCGGCTCGAAGATCGGGTGCAGCGCAAACTATCCTTCGCCATCATCGATGAGGTCGACTCGATCCTGATCGATGAGGCGCGCACGCCGCTGATCATCTCCGGGCCGGCCGAAGAAAGCACCGAGCTGTACGTCAAGATCAATGCGCTCATTCCGCGCCTTCAGCGCCAGAAGGATGAGGAGGGTCCGGGTGACTACGCGGTCGATGAAAAGACCAAGCAGGCCACGCTGACCGAAGCAGGGCATGAAAAAGTCGAGCAATTGATGAGCGAGGCGGGACTGCTGCGAGACGGCGAGAGCCTGTACGACGCCGCCAACATCCGGCTCATGCATCACCTGAATGCGGCGCTGCGCGCCCATTCGCTGTACCGGCGCGATGTCGAGTACATCGTGCGCGGCGGCGAGATCATCATTGTCGATGAATTCACCGGCCGCACCATGCAGGGCCGCCGCTGGTCCGAAGGGTTGCATCAGGCGGTGGAAGCCAAGGAAAACGTGCGCGTACGCGAGGAAAACCAGACCGTCGCGTCGATCACCTTCCAGAACTATTTCCGGCTGTATTCCAAGCTCTCCGGCATGACCGGCACGGCCGATACCGAAGCCTTTGAATTCCAGCAGATCTATGGTTTGGAAGTGGTGGTCATTCCCACGCACAAACCGATGATCCGCCTGGACCGGTCGGATCTGGTGTTCTTGTCCGAGAAAGACAAATTCCAGGCCATCTTGGAAGACATTCAAGACTGCGCCCAGCGCGGTCAGCCGGTCCTGGTCGGAACGACTTCGATCGAGACCTCGGAGCGCCTTGCGAAGCTTCTTGCCGACGCCAAGATCCGCCATGAAGTGTTGAACGCCAAGCAGCACGAGCGCGAAGCGCACATTGTCGCCGAGGCCGGGCGTCCGGGCGGCGTGACCATTGCCACCAACATGGCGGGCCGCGGCACCGACATCGTGCTGGGCGGCAATCCCGAATCTGAAATCGACCGCATCGACAACGCCACGCCGGAACAGCGCCAGGCCATTCACCACGAATGGCAGAAACGCCACGAAGCGGTGCTGGCCGCCGGCGGTCTGCACATCGTCGGCACCGAAAGGCATGAGTCGCGGCGCATCGACAACCAATTGCGCGGCCGCTCGGGCCGGCAGGGCGATGCGGGTTCCAGCCGCTTCTATCTGTCACTCGATGACAACCTGATGCGGATTTTCGGCGACCCCACGCGCATGAAATCGCTCATGGCGCGAGTCGGCATGAAGGCCGGTGAAGCCATCGAAAGCGGCATGCTCACCCGCCAGATCGAACGGGCGCAGCGGCGGGTCGAACAGCACAACTTCGACGCGCGCAAACAGCTGCTCGAATACGACGACGTGGCCAATGACCAGCGCCGCGTCATTTACCAGCAGCGCACCGATCTGATGGCGGCCGAAGACGTGGCCGAGGCCATCGTCGGCATCCGCGAAGAAGTGGTGGCGCTGCTCGTGGATCAGTACATTCCGGGTGGTGCCCCCGAAGACCAGTGGGACGTGGCGGGCCTGGCCGGCGCCATCGAGCGCGACTTTGGACCTGCGCTGCCGGTTGCCGAGTGGGTGAAGGCCGAGGAGGCCGGCGACGGGTCCGGATTGAAGGCCAGGATTTTGGCTGCATTGAACGTCGCCTACGAGGAAAAGTGCAACAACGTCGGTCCGCCGGTGATGCGCTACATCGAAAAGGAAATCACGCTGCGCACGCTGGATCAGCATTGGCGCGAACATCTCGCCGCCATGGACTATCTGCGCCAGGGAATCACTTTGCGCAGTTACGCACAGAAAGATCCCAAGCAGGAATACAAGCGCGAGGCCTTTGCGCTGTTCTCCTCCATGCTCGACCGCATCAAATACGACAGCATCACCACGGTGTCGAAGATTCAGGTGCGCAGCCAGGCGGAAATCGAACGCGAGGAACACGAGCGTCAGCAGCGTCTCGCCCGCGCGATGCAAGCGCAGCATGCAGAGGCCGTGTCGGTCATCCAGGGCGGGGTTTCCGGCGAGCCGTTGGAGTCGGGCGAGTTCGGCCAGAACGTGGACGCCGCCGCGCGCAGCGAAGGACCGGTCGCATCGCCCTTCGTCAGAGCCGTGCCCAAAGTCGGTCGCAACGATCCTTGTCCGTGCGGGTCGGGCAAGAAGTACAAGCACTGTCACGGTGCTCTCCAGCAAGCCAGCGGCTGACCCCGCCGCATTGAGCGCCGGCGGCTTTCTGCACGTCGTCGCGGGCGCCGTCATCGGTCCCGACGGCCGCGTTCTGATCGCGCAGCGTCCTGCCGGCAAACATCTGGCCGGCGGCTGGGAGTTTCCCGGCGGCAAGCTGGATCCGGGCGAGGATCGGCAAGCCGGCCTGGCGCGCGAACTTCGCGAAGAAATCGGCATTCAGGTGCACAGCGGCCGGCCCTTGATCCGCTTGCGGCACCGCTATGCCGAGCGCGGCGTGCTGCTCGATGTCTGGCTGGTGGAGCACTTTTCCGGTTCACCGCGCGCTTTGGACGGACAGGCACTGCGCTGGTGCGCGCGCGATGAATTGCTGAAGGCTGATCTGCTGGCGGCGGACCGTGCGGTGGTTGCCGCTTTGCGCCTGCCGCCGGTCATCGATTCGGCGGCCGGATTGAACTACGAGCTGATGCACTTCGATGCATTCAACGCGCGTTCATCGCCTTCTCGCGCCGATTCGTCGGGGTTCATGCGCGGCCTGCGCTGCGCATCTGCAGCGCAAGCCCGGGCGGCGCAGGACGCCGGAGCGGATTTCATCGTCCTGGACGAATTGCTGGGCGCGGACGACTTGGCACAGCTATGCGATCAGGTGAATCTGCCGGTGTTCGCTGCGGGCATGGATCTGGACACCGCCTGGCGCTGCGGCGCCACCGGGATCTCGCGGTGAATGGCGTTGGGTCCGCGATGCGGACCCGGTCATCGCTTCGCTGATCGCTCCTCGTGGCTCACAGGTGCTCGTCGAAGTATCGCTTGATCGTCATGTACGCGTGACGCCCTTCGCCGGTGCGCGTCAAGCCGTGTTTGCCCCCGGGATAGGCCATGATGTCGAAGGGCTTGCCCAGATCCTGCAGGCGCCGGTACAACCGGGTGCTGTGCGTGAACAGGACATTGTCATCGGCCATGCCGTGCATCAACAGCAGCGCGCCGCGCAGGCCGTGGGCATGGGGCAGCACGGAACTTGCCGCATAGCCGTCCGGATTCTCCTGCGGCGTGCCCAGATAGCGCTCCGTATAGTGCGTGTCATACAGCGCCCAATCCGTGACCGGTGCGCCGGCGACGCCGGCGCGAAAGACCTCGGGTGCCTTGAACATCAGCATCAGCGTCAGATAGCCGCCGTAGCTCCATCCCCACACGCCAATACGTGCGGCGTCCACCTGCGGCTGCCGCGCCAGCCAGCGCGCGCCGAGCAGTTGATCCTGCACTTCGATTTCCCCGAGCTTGCCGTGAATCGGCGCCTGGAAGCGATCGCCCCGGAACGCGCTGCCGCGGTTGTCGAGCTGTAGGACAAAATAGCCGGCCCGAGTCATGACTTGCGTGAACGTCGCGCCCGTCCAGTTCTTCAGGACACGCTGCACGCCGGGGCCGCCGTACACGTCGAGGATGGCAGGGTAGCGCCGGCTGCGATCCAGCGCGTGCGGCTTGAACAGGCGGTACTGCAGGCACTGGCCATCCTCGGCCTGCAACTCCCCGTACTCGGCCGCTGATTCCTCGGCAAGACAGTCAGCGTAAGGGTGCGCAGCGTCGAGCCGGTTCTCGCTCAGATAGGCAATCAGGCTGCCGTCGATGTCGCGGAGGGCCGCTTGCGCAGGCTGGGCCGGGCCTGAGAACTGATCGATGTAGAACCGCGGCGTTGATGGCATGGTGACCGCATGCACGCCTGGTTGTGCGGAAATGCGCCGCGGATTGCCGGGGTCTTGCGTGTCCAGCGACGCGGCGTACAAGTGCCGCTGCGTCGCATCGCCCGCCGTCGCCGTGAAGTAGACCAGTCGGCGCGCTTCGTCCACCGCCTTGATGGCGCGGCCGCGAAAATCATCCACCACCCACTCGCCCTGCGTCAGTCGGCGCAGCAGCGTGCCGTCGGTCGAATACAGGTACAGGTGCCGGAAGCCGTCGCAGCCGGATGCCCAGATGAACTCCGCTTGGCTCTTCAGAAACGTGAGCTCGTCGTGTAGATCAATCCAGGTGTTGCTGGATTCTGAAAGGACCCGGCGGCTCTGGCCTGAGCCGATGTCGATGAACAGCAGATCCAGACGGCGCTGATCGCGGCTCTGCCGCTGCACGGCCAGCGTCCGGCCGTCGGGCAGCCATGCGACCCGCGCCAGGTAGATGTCCGTGTCCGGACCCAGGTCCATCCAGCGAATGGCCGCCGTGCGTACATCGACCACGCCGAGCCGAACCCTGGCGTTGGGTTCTCCCGCCGCCGGATAGCGCTGCTCCACCGTGAGGGTGTCGTGTGCGCCGATTTCCAGGCGCTGGTGCACCGTGACGCCGGATTCATCGACACGCGCAAACGCGATGTGCGCATCGTCCGGCGACCACCAGAAGCCGCTGTGACGATCCATTTCTTCCTGGGCGATGAATTCGGCCATGGCATTCTTGATCGCGCCGCCGCCGTCGCTGGTCAGCTGCCGCTCGCTGGCGCCTGACAGGTCGTGCACGAACAGATTCTGCTGGCGCACATACGCCACATGACTGCCGCACGGAGAAATTTGCGCATCGGTTTCGCCGGCGCCGGTCAATTGCACCGGCACCGGTTCCTTCCCGGCATCCAGAGCCGCGTAGTACAGATTGCCGCCGCAACCAAACACCAGCGCCTGCCCGGTGGGCGAAAAGTCATACTCGAGGATGCCGGACAAACCGGCCATGCGCTGCCGCTCGCGCCGCGCCTTTTCCTCCTCGCTCAAGTCCGCGCCAGCCGCGATGATCGTGTCGCAATTGATCAGGACGCGGGCTTTGCGCGCGTGCAGATCGTATTCCCACAAGTCCAGCCGTGTGCTCAGACCGTCCTTGCCGCGCAGATAGGTGATGCGCGAGCCAACCGGCGCGACCTGGATGCTTTGCAATGTCGGGCCTGAGAGAGCCGGTGAGCCGAACAATCGATCGATGGTCAACGGCATCGGGTCGAGGCGCCGGGAACTAAGGCTCGTCGCGCGCGTCAGGCCGCTCGGAATCTTCCTCCGGAAGCGGTTCTCCCGGAATGGCGTGATCCTCGCTGAACCAGGCGCCCAGATCGATCAGGCGGCAGCGATCGCTGCAAAACGGCCGGTACGTCGAGTTGTCACTCCATTCGACATTGCGCTTGCAGGTGGGGCACTTGACGCTCTTCATCACGCGCAGCAGGTGAGCACGAATGGAACGTCGACCTCCACGTGCACGGGGCGATGAGTGGCATCGACCCAGCGCAGGAATCGCACCGTGCAGCGGTGCTGGCTGCCGCTGATTTCCGGGAACAGGTCACTGTGCGGCTCCAGGGTGATGCGCACCAGCTGGCAGGGGTTCTCCCGGTCGAATTGAATCTGGAACACGCCGTTGACCGCCACTTCTTTTTTTGGCCGGGCGTTCTCGCGGGTCAGCCACAGCAATTCGGAAATCGCATCGCATAGCGGCCGGATGGTGGCGAGCCACGCACTGAATTCGGCGGCGCGGACCTCCGCCGGTCGATGCAGCCAGTAGGAATAGTCCGGCAAATCGAAATCGCAGGTGCCGCCCGGGATGGCGCTGCGGTGCTTGATGGCACTCAGGAACTCCAGGTCACGCAAGGGCGCCATGAAGTTGCCGCCGGCGCCGGTCAGGTCGTTGCGCAGGCGCGTGAGATTGGACAGCAGCGAGCGCAGCCGGCCGCCATCCACACCGGGTTTGGTCTGAAAGTCCTTGAGCATGTGCGCGTGCCGCTCCAGCTCCTTGAGCGCATCGTTGCGCGCATCGCCGCGCGTCGTGATGGCGAGAATTTCCAGCAGGCTGGCCACCGCCGCCCGGGAACTCCACGGACTGGGCGTCTCGGTGTGGTAACCGGCCTGCGTGTACAGGAACTCCAGCCGCAGAAATGTGCGCATCCGCTCGTTCAGCGGCTGCTCGTAAATGGCGGGAATCCGTTCGGCCAGCGCCTGCGGATCTTCTTCGATGTTGAAACTCATCCGGCTATTCTGAGCCACTCACGCGGCCAGCGTAAACTCCAATCATTCAATTCAGGACGCCGCGGCCGCCAATTGCATGTAGCGGCCATGCAGCTTTTCCACCGCCTGACGCAGCTCCGCGACAGTCCCGGTGTTGGCAATGACATCGTCCGCCCTCTTCAAGCGCTGCGCACGGCTCGCCTGGGCTGCCACTATCGCCTGTGCCTGGGCTTGCGGAATGTTGTCGCGCGACATGACCCGCTGCAACTGCGTGGATTCGTCGGCGTCGATGAGCAGAACGCGATCCACGCGGCCCTGCTGTCCGCCTTCAACCAGCAGAGGTATCGCCATCACGATGTAAGGACCCGAGGCGGCGTCCGCAAGTTCATCCATGCGCCGGCGGATCAGCGGATGCAGGATGGATTCCAGGTCACGGCGCGCGGCCGGGTCTTCGAAAATCTGCGCGCGCAGCGCGCTGCGATTCAGCGCGCCGCTCGCCTCCAGCACCGCAATCCCGAAGCGGCGCACGACTGCGGCAAGTCCCGGCGTGCCGGGCGCGACCACCTCGCGTGCGACCTCGTCCGCGTCGATGACGGCAATGCCCAGTTCCGTGAAAGTCCTCGACACCGTGCTTTTGCCGCTGGCGATGCCGCCCGTCAATCCGATGCGCAACACTCGCCGGGCCGCTGCTTGCATGGGCTAGCGTGCCAGCCCCGATACATGCAGATACCCGGAGATGAGCGAATCTCCGTACATCATGGCGAGCCAGCCCGCCGCCGCAAGGTAGGGTCCGAAGGGCATGGGCTGGCTGCGGTCGCGGCCCTTGATCAGAATCATGGCGATGCCGACGACGGCGCCAGTCGCCGCCGACAGCAGGATGATGAGCGGCAGAACTTTCCATCCCAGCCACGCCCCCAGGGCCGCGTACAGCTTGAAATCCCCGTAGCCCATGCCGTCTTTGCCGGTGATCAGACGGAACAAGTGGAACACCAGCCACAGGCTCAAATAGCCCGCTGCAGCGCCGATGATGGCGGTGGCCGGCGCCACGGGCAACGAGGCATTCACGGCGGGGCCGAGCAGGACCGAGGCCAGCAATCCGCCCCACATCAGCGGCAAGGTGATGTTGTCGGGAAGGAGCTGGTGATCGATGTCGATGCAGGTGAGAGCGATCAGGGACCATGTCACGAGCAAGGCGCAGACCGCCGGCCAGCCGAAGCCGAAGTGGCAGGCCACCCAGGAAGACAGCGCCGCCGTGAGCAATTCGATGATCGGGTAGCGTGCCGAGATCTTCGCCTTGCACGCCGCGCAGCGGCCGCGCAGCAGCAGCCAGCTGATGACCGGGACGTTTTGCCAGGCGCTGATGGCGGCCCCGCATGCCGGGCATGCCGAGCGCGGCACCATGAGATTGAACTTCGCCGGCGCCGCGGCCGGCTCAGCCGCCGCGGCCGATGCATCGCCTGCGCCGAGCGCCGCCGCCTGCGCGTGCCACTCGCGATCGAGCATGACGGGAATGCGGTAGATGACGACGTTGAGAAAGCTGCCAACCAGCAGGCTGAAGAGGAACACGCTGCCCGAAAACAACGCCAGGCTGCCCGCGTACAATGCCGCAAATTCGTTGAACATCGGCGTGACGCTACGCGATCCGCGAAACGGCGGACAGCCGCTTTTTAAATGGCCGCGCCGAGTTTGAAGATGGGCAGATACATGGCGATGACCATGCCGCCGACCAGCACGCCCAGAATGGCCATGATCATCGGTTCCAGCAGGCTCGACATGCTGTCGACGGCATTGTCGACCTCCGCCTCGTAAAAGTCGGCGACCTTGCTCGACATCGTGTCGAGTGAACCGGATTCTTCGCCCACCGCGATCATCTGCACCACCATGTTGGGAAACAGCCCGGTGTTTTCCATGGCGCGCTGCAGACGCTGGCCGGTGGCGACTTCGTCCTTCATGCGCAGCGTGGCTTCTTCATAGACGATGTTGCCGGTGGCGCCTGCGACCGATTCCATGGCCTCGACCAACGGCACGCCGGCGGCGAACATGGTCGCGAGCGTGCGCGCGAACCGCGCGATCGCGGCTTTGACCAGAATGGGTCCGATGATCGGAAACTTCAGCATCAAGCGATCCAGGGTCCGGCGCATGTTCCTGGAGCGCTTCTTGAAATACATGAACGCATAGCCGGCGCCGCAGATCAGCGCGCCGAAGAAAAATCCGTTGTGCTGCATCCAGCGCGACATGTTGATGACCATCTGCGTGAACGCAGGCAGATCGGCGCCGAATCCATGAACAGCGATTCGAACTGTGGGATGACGAAAATCAGCAGGATGACGGTGACGATGACCGCGACGAACAAGACGGCCGTTGGATAAA